>CALLZY010000013.1 GCA_937858715.1 uncultured Chitinophagaceae bacterium
GCGTGGACTACCAGGGTATCTAATCCTGTTTGATCCCCACGCTTTCGTGCCTCAGTGTCAATATTCGAGTAGCCAGCTGCCTTCGCAATTGGTGTTCTATGTCATATCTAAGCATTTCACCGCTACATGACATATTCCGCTGACCTCCACGGTATTCAAGACTGATAGTATCAATGGCAGTTCCCAAGTTAAGCTCGGGGATTTCACCACTGACTTACCAACCCACCTACGCACCCTTTAAACCCAGTGAATCCGGATAACGCTTGCACCCTCCGTATTACCGCGGCTGCTGGCACGGAGTTAGCCGGTGCTTATTCATATGGTACCGTCAGACGAGCTAGAAAGCCCTTTTTTCGTCCCATATAAAAGAAGTTTACAATCCAGAGGACCTTCATCCTCCACGCGGCATGGCTGGTTCAGACTTTCGTCCATTGACCAATATTCCTTACTGCTGCCTCCCGTAGGAGTCGGGCCCGTGTCTCAGTGCCCGTGTGACTGGTCGTGCTCTCACACCAGTTACTGATCGCAGGCTTGGTGGGCCGTTACCCCGCCAACTACCTAATCAGCCGCACAGCCATCTTCAAGTGATAAATCTTTAACATTAAAACGATGCCGCCTCAATGTACTATGGGGTATTAATCCAAATTTCTCTGGGCTATTCCCCGCTCGAAGGAAGGTTCTGTACGTGTTCCGCACCCGTTTGCCGGTCGCCATCAGTGTATTGCTACACCATGCTGCCCCTCGACTTGCATGTATTAAGCCTGCCGCTAGCGTTCATCCTGAGCCAGGATCAAACTCTCCATTGTAAATGATGTTTGATACTGACATTTAAAATTCTCAAGAGAAAATTAACGTGTCAAATCTAATTTTATTTAGCTTGACTTACCTATTTGTTATCTCTGGCTTCCCGATTGTATTCGGGAGAGATAAGTGCTATTGTTTTCCAACTTTCAAAGATCTTTGTGACTTTTAATTGCCACCCCGTTTTGTTTGGGAGTGCAAAGGTAAGAGTCTTATTATTTCTACCAAATTTTTCGTCATTTATTTTTAAATAAAATCTGAATCTTTCGGAGTGATAATCAATTTGTTTTGTGAAGAACTTACCTCGTTTTTTGAGGCGGACGGCAAAGGTAGGTGTTTCTTGTTTTACCAACAAACTTTTAGCCGTTTCTTTTTCTTTTTTCTTCAACTTTTATTCTGGTTTTTTCTTCAGAGAACTACCCGTTTTATCCGAACGGGCGGCAAAGATAAGGGAGTAACAATTATCCTCCAATTCATTTTAAGATAAAAAGTTGAGCCTACCCCAAAAGCCACTCCTGGACGCTGTTTTAGCGAAATTATTTTTTTAAAATTTGTTTGCATATAGAAAAGCCCTGCACACAGACAGGGCCTGAACTTAATTTTGTTTGACGGAATCAACCCGAATCCTGATTTTAGGATACCAACCGGAAGGATAACAGGTTTTTCCCGGTTAGATTAACGGGATAAACAGTATTGGATTTTTATAATTATGCTTTGCTAAGTTACTAACAAGAAAACCCGAAGTCAAGTGTTTGAGTCACTTTTTATTTCAAAAGTTGAGTTTCTAACATTATTGATACAACTCCTCTCTTATTTTTTTAACCCTGTCATCCTGCAAATACTCGTCGAATGTTGTCAGCCTGTCAATGATACCTTTTGGAGTCAACTCTATCACCCTGTTGGCAACAGTTTCCATGAACGTGTGGTCATGGCTGGTAAGCAGAACAATCCCCTTATAATCAGTACATTGCTCATTAAAGCTCTGAATGCTCTCCAAATCCAGATGATTGGTTGGCTGGTCTAACAAGATTACGTTAGGGTTCTGCAACATCATCCGGCTTATCATACACCTAACCTTTTCTCCACCACTTAATACATTTGTCTTCTTTAATACATCATCCCCGCTGAAAAGCATTTTACCCAGAAAACCCCTGAGGAATGGTTCATCAACATCCTTGACATGATCGGGGACGAATTGCCTTAACCAGTCCATAAGATTATCTTCTCCTGTAAAATACTGGCTGTTTTCCTGAGGAAGGTAGGCATGTGTAACGGTACTCCCCCATTCATAAGAGCCACTGTCTGCAATCGTTTCAGCTGTAATAATATTGAAGAATACTGTTATGGCTAAAGGGTCTTTGCTAAGCAATGCTATTTTATCACCTCTGTTAACAGTAAAAGTAACATCGCTAAAAAGCACCCGGCCTTCTACCGTTTTCTTAAGTTTCTCAACATTCAGAATCTGGTTGCCTACTTCTCTTAATTGCTGAAATATTATCCCCGGGTATTTTCTATAACTTGGCTCTATTTCCTCAATGGTCAGTTTCTCCAGGGCTTTCTTTCTGGCTGTTGCCTGCTTGCTTTTTGATGCATTGGCGCTGAATCGGGCAATAAAATCTATTAACGCCTGCCGCTTTTCTTCTACTTTCTTGTTCTTATCACTCAACTGGCGGGCCATGAGTTGTGAACTCTGATACCAAAATGTATAATTGCCAGTAAATATCTTGATTTTTTGCCTGTCCACATCAGCAACATGTGTGCACACAGCATCTAAGAAGTGTCTGTCGTGGCTTACCACTAAAACAACATTCTCATAGTCAGCAAGGAAGTTCTCTAACCAGCTTATAGTATCAATATCAAGGCCGTTCGTTGGCTCATCTAAAAGTAAAATGTCAGGATTACCAAATAATGCCTGCGCTAAAAGCACCCTTACTTTTAAGTTAGAAGGGATATCTTTCATCTGGGACTGTTGAAATTCTTCTTTTACTCCAAGTTCGCTTAACAAGGTCGCAGCATCACTTTCTGCTGTGTAGCCCCCCATCTCTCCAAAATCATGCTCCAGATGCCCAGCCAGAATACCGTCTTCTTCTGTAAAGTCTTCTTTTGCATATAAAACCTCTCTTTCATTAGCCAATGCCCACAATTTGGAATGGCCCATCATTACCGCATTAAGAACAGTAACCTCATCAAATTCGAACTGGTTTTGTTTCAGCACAGCCATTCTCTCACCCGGAGTAATTTCCACTGTCCCTTTATTAGGTTCAATTTCACCGCTCAGGATTTTCAGAAAAGTGCTTTTCCCGGCACCGTTTGCCCCGATAACACCATAGCAGTTACCCTTTGTGAAATTCAGGTTAACTTCTTCAAATAATACCCGCTTGCCATAAGCAAGTTTAAGATCTTTTACACTTATCATGTTGAAAAATTTGGGTGGCAAAGGTAAGCCAAATCACCCTTCTGTCTGTTTCAAACCTTGCACAAAAAAACGTCCCGCCATCAGGCGGGACGTTGAAAATGATCTATTGTTACAGGTTATTTGAAAATAACCACATTAACACCTTTGAAAATAAAGTCTTTCTCATCGTTGTACATGTGCAGGCTATAAGTGCCGCTGGCAAGTCTGGACAAGTCAACAGGAATTACGCTGCCATAGCCAATTCCTTCAACAACCTGACTGTGGTACATACGGCCATCAGCACCAAATACCCTTACACCAAGTCTCTTGTACAAATCAGTATTCATCTTTATACTGAAGTTACCGTTGTTTGGAACAGGATATACAAATACAGCCAGATAATCAGTAAGAAGACGATGCCTTTCAGCACATTCCAGCACGGTTATTACCTTAGACAGGTTAGATGTACATCCGGCATTTGTTACAGAGTAAGAAAGTGACTTAGCCCCTACTCCGGCAGCAGATGGTGTGAAAATACTTCCGGAAACTCCGGAGCCGCTCCATGTACCACCGGCAGGCGCAGCAGGAAGACTTACAGTTCCATCGGATACACAAATGGTAGCAGGAATATCGCCGAATGTAACTACAGGATATGTATTTACTGTAAGCACGGCAACATTTGATGTAACTGAACCGCAACCTGCTGTTACAATAACTCTGAACCGGTAGCCATTCTGTCCGGCAGGTATAGAAGCCTGGGCATAAGTAGCCGCAGTTGCTCCTGTAATATTCCCCCATGTAGAACCACCGTTAGTGCTCAACTGCCATTGGTAAGTTAACGCACCAATACCTGTTGTAGCTGTTACGCTGAATGTATTGGCAGCTCCTTCGCAAATTGTAGCATTAGCCGGATGTGCACTGATACTAGGTAAGGTATTAACTGTAAGAGTTGCAGCTGTTGAAACACCAGGAGTACAAACACCACTTGACACTACACAACGATACCTGTACGTATTGTAAGTGTAAGGTACTGCAGTAAGTGTAAGTGTTGAAGCATTTATACCACCATATACAGCAGTTGCACTCAGGTTTGTATAGTTAGTGCCACCATCTGTGCTAACTTGCCACTGGTATGTAAGACCAGTACCGGAAGCAGCTACTGTAAACGAAGTATTTGTCAATTCGCAGACCGTAGAATTAGATGGGTTAGTGGCTACTGTAACAGTTGACGAAACATTCAGCGTAGCGGCATTGGAAGTAGCAGGAGGTGTACAAGTTCCTGAAACAACGCAACGGTACTGATATCCATTCTGACCAACAGTTGTAGTAGCCAGATTATAACTTGAAGCATTTGCACCGGCAATATCAGCAAATCCAGAACCTGAATTTAACTGCCATTGGTATGTAAGGCCTGAACCGGTTGCGGCTACACTAAATGTTACAGCACTACCGGCACAAACTGATTGGCTAACAGGGCTTGTGGTAACAGCAGGAACCGTGTTCACGGTAAGTGTGGCTGAACTGGTAGTTGTGCTTCCGCACTGGCCAGAAACGATACACTGGTACTGATATCCATTCATACCTGTGGTAACAGCAGCAGTAGTATATGAAGCAGATGTAGCACCGCTGATATTAGTAAATCCAGAGCCGGTGTTAACTTGCCACTGGTAAGTGCCGGTTGCAACCACAGAGAATGTGGCTGTACTTCCAACACAGGCTGATTGGTTAGCAGGTTGAGTGGCAATAGACGGGCCAGAACCTGGATTAATGGTGAATGCAATATCACGGGTTTGAGTAGGGGCACCAGAACCTGTACCAGTCACTGTTACGGTATAGTTACCGGGGCTTAAAGTACTCATACCAGTAAGACTAACAGTAGTTGAAGGAGCCGCTTGTGTAAGAGTAGTGCTTCCAAAACTTACAGTTGGACCTGCAGGGCTAACTGTACCACTAAGGCTCACATCGCCTGTAAAAGTACCGAACCATGTTGCAGTCAGGTTCCCCGAGGTCATAATATTTGAAGCCGGACACGCAGATACAACCGCAGCAGGACTATTGAAAGAGAACCCATTTGGCGGAGGGGTGATCGTAAAATTGGTATTTGAAATATCAAAGAAAATATTACCTAGGGCTTCAACTTTAATCCTAGCGGTTGTAGTTGAAATTAACGGCATGGCCAAAGATTCGTTACCGTCATTTGCCGTACTGGCTGCAAGAACTGTCGGATAAGTCAATCCACCATCAGTTGACAAAGAAATTTTTACGTTAGATACATTAAAAGGAGCAGCATTTGTACCTACAACGTTCCACGTAATGTTTTGTGAAGCCCCACCGATATACGATTCTCCACCATTTGGAGAAGTAACAACAAAGGGGGCACTTCCTGCAACATTAACTGTAAATGCTGTTGAGGTCTGACAACCGCCGCCACCACTTGATGCTACTCCACCACCACCGGCTCTGTTATCCCTTACAGTCAGCCTGAAATTCATTGGCCGGGAAACTGGCGATAATGTTTCTCCCTTCAGACCATTCATAGTAGCAGCAGGGTTAGCTGGATAATTAGCTAATATGACCGCAATGTCAGGGAATGTCCTGCTACCATTAGTTTTAGGAACCCTTGACTTAAACAATGGAACAGTATTACCTGCGGCCGCAGTCGCACCAGCGTTCCATGTATAGAAAGAACCGCCGCCTAAATCCCACTGCTCCCAACAATACGTTAATGCATCGCCATTTATATCCGAGGCTGTTCCTGACAAGGTGAAAGGAGTGCTAACAGGTATGGTAAGACCGTTATTTGGTAATGGGTCAATTACTGGCAACGTATTTCCTGTAGATGTTAGAACTGCACAAGTACCACCTGCTCCATTCACAAAATTGCTGATTTCATCAAAACTGATTGCATGGAAAAAAGGATCGCTGTGTGGTTGAATATCCTCTCCCGGACATATTCCAGCATAAGCCTGAATTGTCGTGCCGCTACCAACTTCATATTTTGTTGAATTTGGAGAAGTTCCACAACCAGCCATTGAGTGGTTTCCTCCAAACTGATGTCCCATTTCATGAGCTACATAATCAATATCATATCCATCCCCGGTTGGTGTTGGGCTACCTGTGATTCCCCGGGCTTTGCTTGTACCGCAAACAGAACTTAATTGAGCAAGTCCACCGCCACCAGTACTGAATGTATGACCAATATCATAGTTTGCAGAACCGATATTGGCATCAATTACTGTTTGGCTTTCGTTGATAAGAACATTCGCATTGTTATTCCCAGTAAACGGGTCAGTGCCAGCATTCAGAAACTCAACGAGATTATTATTAGCAACCAAAACCATCCTAACCGAAACTTCCTGTTCATATACGCCAACTACCCTGTTTACTGTGGTAACTATGGCATTATGAAGAATTGCAGGATTGGAGCCAGCGGCAACACCTGGAGCCTGAGCATACTCACCAGTGCAAGCAATGGCTAACCTGTAAGTCCTTAACTGAGTACCCAAACAGGCGGCTTCTGTATTTTCCGGCCTGAACTGAGCTGGATCACTCGGCACCTCACATGTTAATGACCTTGCTTTAATCAAATCAGAACGAAAATAGCTAATGTAGTTGTTTACATCCCCCCTTGAATAGGGGTCAATGTAATATGAACCATTAGCACTTAGTACCTGGGCATGATAACCATTTGGTCCTATATCAAATCGTATTGTTGAATAAGGGTCATCTATCCCCTGACCAAGATAAGTTCTGATATCAGGGAACTTGGCTTGCAAACCTGGTTCCTGAATACTGCTTTCCCATACCCTGAAACGGGCAATGCTGCCATCAGGTTTAGGAAGCGACAATACAGGTGCCTGATTTCTGTTTGTAACATTCCTTTCAGTTGGCAGTGTCCATAAGAAATTTTTCATGGCTGCCAAATCAAGTGATGCCGTCCTGAATTTTTGAGGCACTATTACCCTTGCCCCTACAGACTGTACAGTTTTGTTTTCACCTGCATCCGTAAAGAACATGTTTTGTCCATATACTAATGGCATAGAAACCATCAGAGCCAGACCCGTAAAAATGAGTTGGTAAATTTTTCTCATACAATTGATTTTGATAATTTTCAGTATAGTAATCAATATGCTGACTACTAAAAACTGGCTAAAAGTAAGGATTTTTTCTGTTCAGAAAGTATTTGAAAAAAAATACGCCGTTACTGCGAAGCAGATTCCGGCTGGCTCCTTACGGGTAGGGAAGGCTCTATTACATCGGGGCCGGCAGTTTTCTTTTTTTTCAAATCAGCCCTGAAATAACTTATATATTTTTTCTTTTCTCCTATCGCATAAGGATCAATAAAATAATCGCCCCCGTTAACCGTCCTTATTTGGGCATGAAACCCGGCCGGGCCAATATCAAAACGTATAGTGGCGTATGGATCATCAATACCCTGGCCTACAAATGTAGAAACTTCGTTTACTGTACCAGGTTTACTCTCTTCTACAGGGCTGTTCCACACCCTGAAAGAGGCTGTGTTTCCATCGGGTTTTGTAAGTAGCAATACCGGGGCAGCTTTCCTGTCAACCAGCTTATTTTCTGAGGGGACTGTATCAAGAAATTTTTTTAACCCGGAAATATCGATAGTTACGGCCCGGTATTTTTCAGGCTTAATTACCCTTTTTTTGAAGGTGAAAAACTTTCGGTTTTGCCCGGAGTCTTTGAAAAAAAGCCCCTGGCTGAAAGTATCGCAGCCAATAAAACAAAACAATGAAGTTAATAATACAAAAAAACTTGTTTTCATTATTTACAAATTCATCAGTTTCAAAAGTACATCTTCTTTTGTACAAAAAACAAGCTGAACTTTGGAGTTCAGCTTGTCTGACTATTCTATATCAGTTAAACATTAGTTTACAGTAAAGGTGCCGCCATAAGGCTGTGAGTAAATTGTTGTTCCCCCAATATTATACCACAAAACACAGCTATAACCATAACTTCCCAATGGAAAATTATAGAACGCATTGTTGAGTGGTTGCAATGTTATTTGGTTAGATAAATTTGGGTTTGACAGGAGCCAATATGTAAAGGTTCCTCCTGCCGGGCATATAATATTTGGTGGTGGGCAAATATTATCGCAATCAGTTTTTGGGAAAAAGAAACCTCCATAATAATCAGCTTCAACATAAATTCTTGCAGGAGAATTCTGATACTGGGCCGCACTCATTCCACCCTGAACCTGATAAGTTAAATAATTAAGTGGGCAAATATTCGGATTACCTAAATAAAACTGAACCTTCAATTCTCCTAAAATACTACCAGGAGACCATGGCCCCGGATCAAGTGTATTAAATTCATAATCTAGTGTTGTAATTGATTCACACGGGCCATCCCAGATCCAAGCTGTGCAACCTCCAAGTATTTCAACATTACTATACACAAGTGATGCATTTACAGTTTGAAACCCATTTGAAAATGTTGCCGATTGGGTAGATTCGCAATTACTTGATACCTGATAGTCTTTAGACCAAACCCGATATACCATTTTTGTTACATCACCCATGCAATCTCTATAGATCTCAATTAGCGTAGCTCCATCATCCAAATGCGTACCGCAACCGCCTCTCGAAAGATTTGTCTTTTGTTGCATTGAATTCAACCATGCATTTTTCTCTGCCAATATCTCAGCATCAGATTTTCGCCAATGATAAGTGTTCCCCTTGGACATTTGCTTAGCTGTGGCATTCTGAGAAGTTACAGCAGCTTCTGTTGAGTTTTTCTTCTCTTGAGAATCTTTGGTTATTGATTTTTCTTTTAAACACCCGATAAGGCTAACGGTTATAGCGGCTGCTATAAACAAGAGATTTCTGATTTTTTTCATAAATTATAAAGTTTTAGATATTTAAGGTACTCCAAATCACAATCACATTGAAAAAAAAATATGATTTTCGTCATGTCCATAAAAAAAGTCCCGCCCCTTAAAAGAGGCAGGACTTTTCTATCAAGTTTGTTTTTATTAGTATCCCATTCCGCCCATATCGGGTGCACCACCGTGCATGTGCGGCTCTTCTTTTTTCGGCTTGTCCGCTACCACACACTCAGTGGTAAGCAGCATACCGGCAATTGAAGCCGCATTTTCCAACGCCACACGGCTCACCTTGGTAGGGTCAATAACACCTGCTTTAAACAGGTTTTCATACTCTTCCGTACGGGCATTGAAACCAAAATCCCCTTTCCCTTCCTTAATCTTCTGAACCACAATTGAACCATCAATACCAGCATTGGCTGTAAGGATGCGCATCGGCTCTTCTAATGCCCGGCGAACGATGGCCATGCCTGTTTGTTCATCTGCAATCTGGCCACGAACCTTAGCCTCAAGACTTTCAATTGCCCTGATGAAGGCTACACCACCACCCGGCACTATACCTTCTTCCACAGCAGCCCTTGTTGCATGCAGCGCATCGTCAACACGGTCTTTTTTCTCTTTCATTTCCACCTCAGTAGCGGCACCCACATAAAGAACTGCCACACCACCACTCAGTTTAGCAAGGCGCTCCTGCAGCTTTTCTTTATCGTAGTCCGATGTTGTAGTTTCAATCTGTGCTTTTATCTGGTTTACACGGGCATTGATATCTTCTTTTTTGCCCTTGCCACCTACGATAGTGGTGTTGTCTTTATCAATTGTAACAGAAGCAGCTTGTCCCAAATAGCTTAAATCGGCATTTTCCAGTTTATATCCTTGCTCTTCGCTGATGACAATACCTTTTGTAAGGATGGCAATATCAGTCAGCATTTCTTTCCTGCGGTCACCAAAACCGGGAGCTTTAACGGCGGCCACTTTCAGGGTGCCACGGAGTTTGTTTACTACTAGTGTTGCCAGTGCTTCTCCTTCAAGATCTTCAGCAATAATCAGCAACGGGCGGCCACCCTGTGCCACTTTCTCCAGGATATGAAGAATATCCTTCATATTGCTGATTTTCTTGTCATATATTAATATATAAGGATTTTGAAGTTCTGCTTCCATTTTTTCGCTGTTGGTAACGAAATACGGAGATATATATCCCCTGTCGAACTGCATACCTTCAACCACATCAACTGTAGTATCTGTACCTTTTGCTTCTTCTACGGTAATAACGCCTTCTTTACCCACTTTGCCGAATGCCTCGGCAATCAGCTTTCCGATTGTATCATCGTTATTGGCAGAAATAGTGGCTACCTGCTGAATTTTTTTGCTGTCGCTGCCAACAGTCTGGCTCTGGTTCTTCAGGCTTTCCACCACCAGGCTTACAGCCTTGTCAATACCTCTTTTTAAATCCATCGGGTTAGCACCAGCAGCTACCATTTTCAAACCTTCGCTAATGATGGACTGTGCTAACACAGTAGCTGTTGTAGTACCATCGCCGGCTATATCTGCTGTTTTAGAAGCCACTTCTTTTACCATCTGGGCACCCATATTCTCAATCGGGTCTTCCAGTTCAATTTCCTTTGCAACGGTAACACCATCTTTTGTAACCTGGGGTGCACCAAATTTCTTTTCAATAACCACATTGCGGCCTTTGGGGCCGAGGGTAACCTTTACTGCGTTGGCCAAAGTATCAACGCCTTTTTTCATCCTGTTTCTTGCTTCAATATCGAAGAAGATTTGCTTTGCCATAGTATGCCTATTTAAAATTTTAGATTTTAGATTTTAGATTTGCCAGTGATGAGTACTTGTAATGTGTATAACATTTATACAATTGCAAGAATATCTGACTCTCTCATAATAAGGTAGTCTTCACCGTCAATTTGTATTTCTGTACCGGCATATTTGCCATACAGCACTGTATCGCCAGCCTTTACAGTAACCGGCTCGTCTTTTTTACCAGGACCTGCAGCAACAACAGTTCCACGTTGTGGTTTTTCTTTTGCTGTATCGGGGATGATGATGCCTCCGGCAGTTTTTTCTTCTGCTGCGGCAGCTTTTACAATTACCCTGTCATGCAGTGGGGTAACGTTCACTTTCTTAGCCATAGTTGTATTGATTTTTCGTTTTTTGAATGGTTTACCCGGTTTCCGGGTATGCCCGCCTTAAATAATACCGACGGGCGGCGAAGGTACAGGAAATAATATGCCAGTTGCCGGGGATATGAAAAAATTGCAGTTTCGGGGCCTTTTGCAGGCATGAGGGACTAAATACGCTGATATTGTGCGACAAACTGCCAGTTTTCTGGCTTTTATGACAATTAACCTGTCAGTAACTTATTCGCTACCAGATGTTCAGGCTAAATGGATTATATGCTTATCTTCGCCGCTTAATTAGTTCTTGAAGCAATGATTAACAGAAGAAATATCCGGGTAAAGGTAATGCAGACTCTATACACCATTTCCTCCCTGGAACATGATGAAACAACCGGCCTAAAGCCACCTGCCAATCCCCAAAAAATACTGCAACAACATTTTGACCAGACCCGTTCATTACTGGTTTACCTGATATGGAGTCTGACCGAAATTGCCCGGTATGCAGAAAAGAATGCCCATCAGCGGGCATCCAAACACCTGCCTACTGCCGAGGACCTGAATGTAAATACCAAAATCGCCGGAAACGAAGTTTTGTGGAAGATGCTGGACGATGCCTCATTCGAAGCCCAGGTTGGCAAGGATAAGCCAGGGCAAATTATGGATACTGAACTGATAAAAAAGCTATACCACCTTCTTACAGAAAGCAAAGAATACAATGTATATATTGTAACTGCAGGCAGAGAAAAACAGGATGAAAAGAAAATACTTGAATTCATCCTTGCGGAGCTGATGCTTGGAAATGACGATTTCGTTTCACATATTGAAGAAAATTTTATTAACTGGGATGATGATGGCGAAATGGTGATACAACTGCTGGAAGGTTACATTCAAAAACCGGGAAATATTGATTTTAATAAAATGCTGAGCGATGACAAGGAGCTATTTGCAAAATCATTGCTCAATACAGTAATCGAAAAGGATGAACACCTGCAAAGCCTTATTATCCCCAAACTCAAAAACTGGGATCCGGAACGGATTGCAGTACTGGATATGGTAATGATGAAAATGGGTGTTGCCGAATTCCTGTATTTTGAAACCATCCCGCCCAAGGTTACAATTAATGAATACATAGACCTGGCAAAAGAATACAGTACCCAGCAAAGTGGTCAGTTTGTGAACGGTATCTTAGACAACATTCACAAGGAACTGATGCAGCAGGGAAAAATGATCAAAATTGAGTACAAGAAGAAAGGATAAAGAAGAAGGTTTGGGGTTGACCCCAGTTCTCTTAATTTTGCGTTTCTTAAAAGTACAGATATATGAAAAGGATATTATTACTCTCTGTAATTGTTGCAGGATTGATTGCGTGTAAATCAAAGGACAAAAAAGGCAGTGATGTGGAAAGCATGAACCGGGAAGAAATTGAAAAAGCCCTTCGTGAATCCGAAAGAAATACCGGTATGCAAGGCGCCCAAAACCCTGACACAACAAATGCAACCACAATAGAATGGATTGACTCTACGACTCTTGATCTGGGCAAACTGAAAAGAGACCAGCAGGTGGAAGTTACCTTCCGGTTTAAAAATTCGGGAGATAAAAACTTAGTAATAGAAAATGTTTCTGCAGGATGTGGCTGTACAATACCTGAAAAACCAGAAAAGCCTTTTGCACCTGGTGAAGAAGGTATTATTAAGGCAAGATTTAACGGCAGCGGATCAGGCCACATATCAAAGACGGTAACAGTGGTAGCCAATACGAAACCCTACAGGGATCATGTGCTTACGTTCACTGGTGATATACAGGAACCAAAATAAAAAGTATTAATTCTAAATAACACAATAAATAACATGAAACTTACACGAACATTCAGCATTGTAATTGCAGCGACAATATTCCTGGCTTCCTGTGTTCCCCCCGGTGGACAAGATGGCAAAGGCGGAAGCGGAAGTGCATTTACCACACTCCTTTTCCCAATTCTTATCCTTGTTGTTTTCTGGCTTTTCTTTATCCGCCCTCAGTCAAAAAGGGCAAAAGAGCAGAAAAAGTTTATTGAGAACATGGGCAAAGGAGAAAAGATTGTAACCATCGCCGGCATCCATGGCACCATTAATAAAGTAAATGAAGATGGCACTTTAATGCTTGAAGTGAGTCCCGGCAGCTATATCAAGATTGAAAAATCTGCTATCAGCATGGAATGGACTGCACAGTTGAACAAAGCAGTGACTGAAAAGAAATAATAAAATCAACAATTTCAAATCCCAAATTCCAATGAACTCTTTTTGGAATTTGGGATTTGTAGTTTACTATTTTTCCGAATGCTATTAATTGGTCTTACAGGCGGGATAGGCAGTGGTAAATCAACCGTTGCAAAAGTGTTTGAAACGCTGGGCATTCCGGTCTATTATGCCGATGATGCGGCTAAAAGGCTGATGAATACCAACCCCAGCCTGAAACAGGAAATTGTAAGGCATTTTGGCACTGAAAGCTATAAAGACGGAATCCTGAACAGAGCTTATATCGCTTCAATCGTTTTTGGAAACAAAGAAAAACTGAACCAGCTCAATTCATTGGTTCACCCTGCCACTATCGAGGATTCACAACAATGGGTAAACCAACAAACAGCACCATACATCATCCGTGAAGCAGCGCTTTTGTTTGAAAGCGGCGCCAGCAAAGGATTGGATTATGTTATCGGCGTATCAGCACCGTTGCTCCTCCGCATTCAAAGGGTTATGCAAAGAGATGGATTATCCAAAGGAGAGATTGAACAACGCATCAGCCGTCAAATGGATGAAGAAGAAAAAATGAGGCTGTGTGATTTTGTTATCAATAATGACGAACAGACCTTGATTATTACGCAGATACTGGAACTTGACAAAAAACTAAGGGCATTAAAAAAGCCTGCTTAACGGCAGGCTTCTTAATTATTTTTTACTTAAAAGATTATTTAAGCTTTGCCAGTGCCGCTTTTATCCTGCTCCATCCTTCCTCAATTTTTTCCATGCTGTTGGCAAATGAAAAACGTACACAGTTCGGTTCGCCAAAAGCCTCTCCCATAACGGATGAAACGTGGGCTGTGTTGAGGATGTACATTGCAAAATCTCCTGAATTATTTACTGTAGTTTCACCATCTGATTTTCCATAATAATAACTCACATCAGGAAAGATGTAAAATGCACCTTCGGGCTCCGGACAAATTACGCCGGGAATATCTTTTACAAGTTCCAGCACTTTTGCCCTGCGGCGGGTAAATTCTTTAGCCATTTCAAAAGATGGTGTAAGATCTGTGGTCAGCGCTGTTACCGCGGCCTTTTGTGTAATAGAACAGGTGCCGCTGGTAAACTGCCCCTGCACTTTCTCGCAAGCCTTGGCA
The DNA here is from genome assembly GCA_937858715.1 of uncultured Chitinophagaceae bacterium. GTDB lineage: Bacteria > Bacteroidota > Bacteroidia > Chitinophagales > Chitinophagaceae > JJ008. The sequence continues at coordinate 14,547 of CALLZY010000013.1, forward strand.
ATATCTGCATGTGCAGCAATATAGCCGAGCCTCCAGCCAGTCATGGCAAAACCTTTACTTAATCCGTTAATGACTACCACCCTGTCTTTAAGGTCAGCAAACTGTGCAATGCTTTCATGCTTTCCAACAAAGTTGATATACTCGTATATCTCGTCAGACAGGATAACTATCTGCGGATATTTTTTGAATACTTCTGCCAGTGCCGCCAGTTCTTCTTTACTATAAACAGCTCCGCTGGGGTTGCAGGGGGAAGAGAACATAAACAGCTTCGTCTTTGGCGTAATAGCCGCTTCCAACTGTGCTGCGTTGATTTTAAAATGCTGCTGCGGAGTACTTTTTATTTCCACCACCTTACCACGGGCAATCTTTACCAGTTCGCTATAAGTAACCCAATAAGGAGTAGGTATCAGTACTTCATCACCATCATCAACCAAGGCCAGAATAGCATTAGCCAAACTTTGCTTGGCGCCGGTTGACACTACAATGTTCTCAGGCTTATAATCAAGATTGTTATCTCTTTTCAATTTAGTGCAAACAGCTTCTCTTAAATCGAGGTAGCCGGGAACCGGAGTATAGTGGCTCCAGTTATCATTGATTGCTTTTATTGCCGCTTCCTTAATATGGGCGGGAGTGTCAAAATCAGGTTCACCAAGGCTCAGGTCAATTACATCAATGCCTTTTGCCCTTAGTTCACGGCCCAATTTGGCCATTTTTAATGTTTCTGGTTCGTTGAATCGTTGTAAAAATGATGAGAGTTCCATATTTTTTTCTTTACGTATTTCCGGTTAACCGGGTATCGCCAAAGATAATTCAATAATGCGTTGAGGTGACAGGTACTATCCTGATGAGCTTAAATAAATTCTCCTAACAATTGTTTGCATTGTTGAGCCCCTCTTTCTTAGCAAAGACATTAACGGTTTTTAGATATTCTAAGGCTTTTTTCAGGACGACACACACCTTGGCAAAAGGGGGTTCTGGCATAGTTGTCCCATAGTTCTCCCAACCAATAGCAGCTATGGGACAACCCTGCCACAACCATGGGGTAAGACTATAACAGTTCCGCCTTTTGTACAAATATCCTTTCGTCCCGGCCGTGGTTTGCCAGTTTCTGATATGCAAAAGGAACAAACGAAACGCATCAGTGCGAAGAAAATCCACCAATTGATATAATTGCTATACAATCAACTGATTAAAAACACTTTAGAATGAAAAGTAACCTATGAACATTCACAGCTATCAGTTTACTCCAGGTCTCTCCAGAAATGCTGTGTTAAGGCAGGGTTGTTTGCAACCCGCTGCCCAGCTTTACTTCCTGAAAAACAGGTTAAAAACGCCTTTTTTTAGATAAATTAAATTGGAGTGAAAAAACTATCTTTGCCGCCTTAAAAAAAGTCAGCAGTCATGCCTGCAAAGAATTGGTGTGCCGGTATGACTATCATTCGTAAATAACAATTGTATGCAACTGAAAGGTTTGGTTCGTTTTTTTACCGTCCTGCTTATTATTTACTCTTTGTACCAGTTGTCCTTTACATTTTTTGTAAGGCAGCATGAGAAAAAATTGGAAGCAAAAGCGAGAAAAGAACTCAATGCAAAATATCCGGAGGCGAAGAAATTCAAGAACCTGGATGATATGCCCGATTCTCTTATTAAAGTCTATAACAAGAGAATGAGAGCACTGGAAGACAGCACAAAAGATGTTACCATCACCTATGGTATCAATGGTGCAGTATCTTACCAAAAAGCAAAGAACGAGGAGCTGAACCTTGGTCTTGACCTGCAGGGAGGTATGAACGTTACTCTCGAAGTTGAGATGACCGGTTTGCTGAAGTCGCTTGCTAACAATTCAAAAGATCCAAATTTTTTGAAAGCAATTGAAAATGCCAATGTAAGAAAGGCAAACAGCGATGCTGACTTTATCACTTTGTTTACTGAAGAATTCAAAAAACTGGATCAGAACAGGCAATTGGCAACTTTGTTTTCTGCTGCAAGTTCAGGAAGAATTGATGTTACTTCAAGCGACAGTAAAGTAGTCAGCTACCTGCGTGGTGAAGCAAAAACAGCGTTCGATAACACGTACAGGATTCTCACCACCCGTATCGACCAGTTTGGTGTGGCACAGCCGGGTATTTATCCTAACCCTGACAAGCAAATCATCAGTGTTGAATTGCCAGGTGTGAAAGATAAAGAAAGGGTTAGAAAATTGCTACAGAGCACAGCCAACCTCCAGTTTTGGGAAACATACAGAATTAATGAGCCTGTAATACAGCAGGCCATCGCTAATGTTGCCAGGGACTATAATGCCTTTATTAACGGCACCCTTACTGACACTGTTGCTGCCACTCAGGCAATTGATACTACAGCAAACGCTGTTGATACCACAGGTGGAAAATTGCCAAAAGCTGACACTAACAAGAAGATTAATACAAATACGGCAGGCACAAACAAAACTCATTCACTGGAAGAGATAATGAAGCCAAGCCAGGGTATCGGAATAGGAATTATATCACTGAAAGACACAGCCCGTTTCCGTTCTTACCTGGAAGCACCATTACTCAGAAGACATTTCCCGCTTGATGCCGTATTTGCTTACGGAGATGTGAATACAAAAGGCCAGAAAGAAGTTCCGCTGTATGTACTCCGCACTTACAACAGGGAAAAAGCACCGCTGGAAGGTGATGCAATCACCGACGCAAGGCCTGACTACGATAATGGCAGACCTATTGTATCACTCCGCATGAATGACTTTGGTGCTACTGAATGGGGCAAAATAACAGAGAAGAGCTATAAAGAGCAGATTCCTATTGCAATTGTACTGGATGGTATCGTTTACTCCGCTCCGATAGCTCAGGGTAAACTGGGCAACAGTTCACAAATCACCGGAAACTTCACTTCTGAAACTGCTACTGACCTTGCCAATATCCTGAAAATTGGTAAACTGCCTGCCCCTGCCAAAATTGTACAGGAACAACAGGTAGGGCCTACCCTCGGGCAAAAAGCCATCCATTCAGGCAGCATGGCGTTTATCATTTCGTTCATTGTCATCTTCCTGCTGATGCTTGTTTACTACAACACCAGCGGCTGGATTGCCAATATTGCCCTTATACTGAACCTGCTGTTTACTGTTGGTATCCTTGCGGGTTTGGGTGCTTCTCTTACAGCTGCAGGTATCGCCGGTCTTGTACTAACGATTGGTATGGCGGTAGATACGAACGTAATCATTTACGAACGTATAAAGGAAGAACTGACAAAAGGTAAGGGATATATTCCGGCTATTAACGAAGGTTATAAACGTTCACTACCCCCTGTGCTGGATGGTCACATCACCAGTTTGCTTACAGCCATTATCCTTTTCTACTTTGGATTAGGACCGGTGAAGGGCTTTGCCACTACACAGATTATCGGACTTTTATTGTCTTTATTCTGCGGTATCCTGGTAAGCCGCTGGGTATCTGATTTATTTACTGATAAGAAGAAGCACCTGGAATATTTCACCGGCATATCCCGCAAAGTTTTTAAACATGCCAAATACAAGTTTATTGAATACAGGAAATATGCCTACATGATTTCTATTGTGGTTATACTTGGTGGTGTGGGTTCTTTCCTCAACGGATTCCATTATGGTGTGGAATTTAACGGGGGCCGCAGCTATACAGTACAGTTCCCCGGGAACGTTGATATGGATAAGATAAGAGAGGAATTGAAAACATCTTTCGACAACGAAAATCCGATTATCAAGACTATAGGAGACAACTCAAGACTTGACATCACTACTTCATACCTGATTAAAGATACCCGTACTAATGCAGACTCAATTGTAGAAACCAAGCTTTTCAACGGGCTTAAAGCTCATTTTCCTGCCAATTTCAGTTTTGAGAAATTTACAAATGGTGAAAATAAAATTGGTAAGCTGGGGTCCAAAAAAGTGCTGCCCACTATCTCCGACGACCTGAAGAAAGGTGCCGTTAAAGCCACCCTCTTTGCACTGTTGGTTATCTTCCTGTATATCTTCATCCGGTTCCGTGACTGGAGATATTCACTAGGAACAATTTTCTCCTTGTTACACGACGTTTTGGTAACATTGATTGTTTTCTCTTTTGCCAAAAACATTGTGCCCTTCCCGCTTGAAATTGACCAGCACTTCATCGCAGCGGTTCTTACAGTAATAGGATTCTCCATGAACGATACCGTTATTGTATTCGACCGTATCCGTGAAGACAGCAGGCTATACCCCAGTTCTCCAACCGGTGAGGTAATTAACAGGGCCATTAATGAAACCCTGAGCCGTACCATTATGACATCACTCACGGTGTTCCTGACTATCCTTATCCTCTTCCTGGTGGGTGGTGAGGCTACCAAAGGTTTTGCCTTTGCAATGCTGATTGGTGTTATTACCGGTACATATTCTTCAATCTTTGTTGCCGCTCCTATACTTGTTGACCTTGGCGGAAAAAAAGGATTAGGGAAAAGGAATGTGCCTAAGCTTTAATGATAAAGAATAACTGCAGATAATTAAAAAGCCTCCAACAGGAGGCTTTTTAATTTATATCAGGCAGAACTTAAACAGCAAAACTTGTTCCGCATCCGCATGTAGAAGATGCATTGGGATTCTTAAACGTAAAGCCCCGGTTGCTCAGCCCATCCTGCCAGTCAACCTGCATACCGAAAAGGTACAGTTCATGTGATTTATCCATAACACAGGAAATACCATTCACTTCAAAATGATTGTCTTTTTCATTGGGGTGGTCAAACCCGAGTACATAGGTCATCCCCGAACATCCGCCACCTTTTACGCCAATACGCAACTTTTGAGTGGTGTCAAAACCATCCGAATTTATAAGCCGTAAAATTTCTGCTATTGCACCATCTGTAAAAGAAACAGGGGTTGTAGTCGTGTTGTTCATAATGCAAAACTAACCAAACTTACGTATGCCAAAGCAATAGTAGGTTTTCGGAAGCAGGAAAAAGTGACAACAATCATATTAGCATTCGATTGTCACACATTGAATAAATCAGCCTCATTAACCTAATTTTGTGCATCACCAATATAAACATATGGATACCAGCATTGTTAGTCTTATCATCGCCGTTTTAGCTTTTTTAATTGCCATTGCCGGCTATCTGAAAAAGCCGCAGGCGCAGGAAGGCCCATCAGGAAATGGCTTTACGGCAACACCCCTGAGATTGCAGGCGTACGAAAGGCTTGTATTGCTCACAGAAAGAATTTCGTTGCCTAACCTGATTAACAGGCTAAACCAGCCGGGTATTTCAGCCGCTGAAATGAAACTGATACTCACCGAAAATATTAAACAGGAGTTTGAATACAACAGCACCCAGCAATTATATGTAAGCCAGCCGGCATGGGATGCCGTTCGCAACCTGAAAGAACAAAACATTATGGTGGTGCACCAGGTGGCAACATCACTGCCGCTTGATGCCTCATCTGCCGAACTGAATAAAAAAATACTAGAAGTGCTGATGGCCCAGCCCGGCGGTGCATTGCATGAAATGGTGCTGCAATCGCTGAATCATGAAGCAAAGAAGCTGATGAAATAGTTATATCAAAACATACAACAATGTCTGAAGAAAACAAAAAATTTACCGACTCCGGTATCGAAATCAAACAGGTTTATAACCCGCAGGATATTACAGGTGTAATGGATGAGAAACCCGGTGCATGGCCATTTACCCGTGGGGTACAACCTGATATGTATCGTGGAAAGCTGTGGACAATGAGGCAGTATGCAGGTTTCTCTACCGCAGAAGAAAGTAATAAACGTTATCACTACCTTTTATCACAAGGAGTAAGCGGCTTAAGTGTGGCTTTCGATCTTCCCACACAAATCGGTTACGACAGCGACCATCCCCTTGCAGAAGGTGAAGTGGGAAAAGTAGGTGTGGCTGTTGACAGTATTGAAGACATGCAGATTCTCTTCAACGGTATTAAACTGGAAGAAGTGAGTACCTCCATGACGATTAATGCCACCGGATACATATTGCTGGCATTGTATGTTGCCCTTGCCAAACAGCAGGGTGCCGACCTGAAGAAAATATCAGGTACGATACAAAATGATATTCTGAAAGAGTATGCTGCGAGAGGTACTTATATCTATCCGCCAAAACCTTCGATGCGCATCATCACTGATATTTTTGAATGGTGCAGCAAAGAAGTGCCTAAATGGAATACTATCTCCATCTCAGGCTATCACATCCGTGAGGCGGGCAGCACAGCAGTGCAGGAGATAGCCTTTACACTCAGCAATGGAAAGGCTTACGTAAAAGCTGCCCAGGAAAAAGGGCTTGATATTAATGTATTTGGCAAACGCCTTTCCTTCTTTTTCAACTCACATAACAACATGTTTGAAGAAGTGGCCAAGTTCAGGGCGGCACGCCGGATGTGGGCAAAGATTATGAAAGACCTTGGCGCTACAGATCCTAAAGCCATGATGCTGCGCTTCCACACACAAACCGGCGGCAGCACATTGACCGCTCAGCAACCTCTGAACAACATTTCAAGGGTTACCATTCAAACGATGGCTGCTGTATTGGGTGGCACACAATCACTACATACAAACGGATACGATGAGGCACTAAGTCTTCCTACTGAGGAAGCAGCAAGAATAGCCCTCCGTACGCAGCAAATTGTGGCTTTTGAAAGCGGTGCTACAGATACAGTTGACCCACTTGCAGGCTCTTATTACGTAGAAACCATGACACAACAGGTGGAAGAAGCTGCCTGGAAACTGATGGAAAAGATTGATGCTATGGGCGGCAGCGTAACAGCCATTGAACAGGGATTTATCCAAAATGAAATTGCCCGCAGTGCTTACGAGTACCAGCGTAACATTGAGAACAACGAAAAAATAATCGTTGGAGTAAACAAGTTCCAGATAAAAGAAGAAGAGCATATGCAGGTGATGAAGATCGATGACAGCATACGGGTTACACAATCGGAAAAACTTGCAAAAATGCGGGCCAGCCGTGACCAGGCAAAATGTGACCAGTTACTTCAAATTGTCAGCGATAAAGCCACCAGCGGCGAAAACATTATGCCGGCAGTTGTAGAAGCTGTAGAACATAAATGCACATTGGGAGAGATTGCAGATGTGTTCAGGGAACTGTATGGCGAGTATAAATAGTTAAGCTTATTGATTTTGAAAGGCACATGATTGTACATGTGCCTTTTTTTATTGACCAACGGTTAATCTCACCAAAACAAAATGTGTAGCTTTATTTCATCAAACTCTGAATATGAACAGAATTATCAGCTACGCATTCTCAGCTTTTCTTGCTTTAACAACATCGCTTAATACCAAAGCCCAGGCTCCTTCTTTTATTACTGACAGTCTTGACAGTTATATTGAAAGGGGAATGAAGCAGTGGCAAATTCCTGGCCTGGCCATTGCGATTGTAAAAGATGGCAAAGTATTGCTGAGCAAAGGCTATGGTGTAAGGGAATTGGGAAAAGAGGACAAAGTGGATGAAAACACACTCTTTATCATTGCCTCGAACAGTAAACTGTTTACCGGCACTGCATTGGCCAAAGCTGAATATGATAAGAAATTGTCGCTGAACGATAAGGTAACTAAATACATTCCCTGGTTCCGTTTATACGATAGCAACTCCACCCGGCTCGTCAATATCCGTGATATGCTCAGCCACCGGATTGGCACCAAAACCTTCCAGGGCGACTTTACTTTCTGGGATTCCAACCTGCCCAAAGATTCTATCCTGTGGAGAATGCGTTACCTGAAACCTTCCGGCGAGTTCAGGCAGGATTATGGCTACTGCAACTCGGCATTCCTTGTAGCCGGGCAGGTATTGGAAAAGGCAACAGGCTTAAGCTGGGAAAAATATGTAGAAGAAAATATTCTTTCTCCTCTCAACATGAGCAATACGTACATGGTAACTGCTGGCATTGACCAGCGAAATAATGTGGCTTCTCCACATAACAACCTGTACACTTCTATTACAAAAATCCCATTTGACAAAGTTGATAATCTTGGTCCTGCCACCAGTATGGTAAGCAATGTTAAAGACCTTACACACTGGCTGATGTTACAATTAGACAGCGGCAAATACGATGGCAAACAGATACTTCCCTGGGCTGTTTTGCAAAAAACAAGGGACATAAATATCATGACCGGAAGCCGCAAGTCACCCTACTATCCTACGCATTTCAGAGGTTATGGCCTGGGTGTATATTCGACTGATTATAATGGCAAACAGGTGTACTGGCATACCGGCGGGGCATTCGGGCATGTTACGAATGTTTGCTTTGTACCGGAAGAAAAACTTGGAATTACGATTCTCACCAATAACGATAATCAGAACTTCTTTGAAGCATTACGTTACCAGATACTTGACGCTTATCTTGGCGTTGCTTACACAGACAGAAGTAGATTTCAGCTAGGCTTCTTTGAAAGAGGAAAAAAAGAAGCAGACGAAACACAAGCAGCCTATAAGAACAGGGCTGATAAAAAGAATTCGCCTGAAATCAGCCTTGATGAATTTACCGGGAATTACTATAACACTGTTTATGGAAAGATAACTGTAAGTAAAAGCGGTAAAATGCTGATCTGCCGGTTTGAACATCATCCTGATTTAATCGGCTACATGGATTACATGGACAATAACGAATTCAGAATGACTTATTCCAATATCGGTTATGGAATTGTACCAGCAAAGTTTACTGTGAAAGAAGGAAAAGCAGTCAGCATTGAAATAAGTGTAAATGATTTCGTAGAAAGCGATGCATACCTTTTTGTAAAAAGCGAATCAGTGATATACTAGCAAAAAAGAAGCCCGGCTAAGCCGGGCTTTAATGTTTAAGGGGTACTTACTATTCACATCCATTTAGCCAAAAACTCTTTGAAGTCATCCCTGAGCTCCTTCATGACTTTTTCTATGCCTTCATAACGTTCATGCAATTCCAGTTTTTCGCCCAGCATTTCACCATCTGGCTGACCATTAATTTCCTTAGTTTCTTTGGCCAGTTTGCTGACATATATGTTTACATCATGTTTTAATTCATCTATATTATTACGTTGCAGAATGAACTGGTTTTGAAAGTGTTCAATATCCTGACTGGCTTCAAATGAAGATTTTTTTGAAGCCACTTCTGTAAGCCTTGCCTCCATCATCTTTATTTCATCCTTATAAAAGATCAGGCCGTTCACCCAAATGGTGTGATCGGTGCCAATCCGGTTTACAGGTGTGTAGCTCATAGTCATAAGTTTTAACCGAAATTATCATCTGTAATAAGCTTTACACCTGACGATGGTCAGAAATGGGTATGAGAGATTTCATTCAAAAAAATGATAAACACTCAGAGTTCACTATAAACCAATATAAAAAACTATTGTATGTAAGTTGAGTTACACAACTATTTACGGAACAGTCTGTATTTCGATAAACAGGCTATTTTTTCCATCCGTCTTTAAGTGTAACAGTCCTGTTGAATACCATTTTATCAGAAGGAGATTCTTTGTCAAGACAGTAATATCCTTTTCTTAAAAACTGAAAACGGTCATTTACAGCAGCATTTTTCAGTGATGGTTCTGCGTGGCCTGTAACCAATTTCAAACTTCCCGGGTTCAGGTATTCTTTAAAATCACCCTCCTCGCTTGACGGATCCTCTACCCTGAACAACCTGTCGTATTCCCTGACCACCACTTCTATCGAATCGTCTGCGTTTACCCAATGCAGTGTTCCCTTCACATGAATACCTGAAGTATCTGAACCACTTTTACTTTCTGGGAAATATGTACACAGCAATTCGGTAACGTTTCCTGCGTCATCTTTCACCATTTCATCGCACCGGATGATGTAAGCCGATTTCAGCCGGACCATTTGCCCCGGTGCCAGCCTGAAATATTTCTTAGGCGGGTTCTGCATGAAATCATCTCTTTCAATAAACAGGTGTTTTCCAAAAGAAATATTTCTTACGCCACCATTGACATCTTCAGGATTGTTCTCTGTTTGCAATTGTTCGCCGCCGCCTTCATAATTAGTTAATGTTATTCTTATCGGATCGAAAACGACCATCCGGCGCAGGGCAACCTTGTTCAGATGTTCTCTGGCGCAAAATTCGAGCAGTCCTACATCTACGATATTATCCCGCTTTGCAATGCCTATACGGTCGCAAAAATCACGGATGCTCTCAGGTGTATATCCACGGCGGCGGAGACCGCTGATAGTAGGCATACGGGGATCATCCCATCCTTCTACGTATTTCTCATTAACTAACTGCAACAGTTTCCTTTTACTGGTTACAGTGTAATTAATATTCCTTCTTGCAAATTCATATTGGTGAGACGGAAATATCTCCAGCTTTTCAATCAGCCAGTCATAAAGCTCTCTGTGAGGAATGAATTCCATTGTGCAAATAGAGTGTGTGATATTTTCAATGGAATCACTCTGTCCGTGGGCAAAATCATACATCGGGTAAATACACCAGTCATCACCCGTACGGTGGTGATGGGCATGTTTGATCCTGTATAAAATCGGATCCCGCATCAGCATATTGATATGCGCCATATCAATCTTTGCCCTTAGGGTTTTGCTTCCGTCGGGAAACTCACCATTTTTCATCCCTTCAAACAATCGCTTATTCTCTTCAATAGTTCGTTCCCTGTAAGGACTGTTCTTTCCTGGTTCAGTGGGTGTACCTTTCATGGCAGCAATGTCTTCACTGGTGCTGTCATCCACATAAGCAAGGCCCTTATCAATCAATTTATGTGCAAACTGGTACAACTCGCCAAAATAATCACTGGCATACAGTTCATTCTTCCATTCGAAGCCGAGCCACTTAATATCCTCTTTAATACTGTCAACATATTCAGTTTCTTCAGTAACAGGATTGGTGTCGTCAAAACGAAGATTTGTATATCCCGGGTAAGTTTTGGTAAGGCCAAAATTGAGGCAGATGCTGCTGGCATGACCAATATGGAGGTATCCATTAGGTTCGGGGGGGAACCTGGTGATAATACTTTTATACTTACCGCCTTTTAAGTCTTCTTCAATAATCTCCTCGATAAAATTCAAACTGCGTTCTTCTGACATATCATACTATTTTTATACGTTTCGGTCTGCGAATTTACGAAATTGAAGGCTACTTTACCTGACTCTATTGGCCGTCCGGCAACAAAAAAGCCCCTTGCGGGGCTTGAATCTCTTTTTTTAATCGCAACTATTTGTAAGCTGTCCAAATCCTGCTTTCCATATTAAACAACCAGTACATACCGTTAGTGTAAGCAAAGTTGAATGTACTTTCTACGGTTGCTTCTTCCGGCAGTTCCATTGACCTGATCAGAAATCCGTTACTCATGTCATATAGTTCAATTGTTCTGTCTGTAACATTTACAAAACCCAGTTCTGCCCCCTTAATACCTGTGTAAACAACAGTGGTGGTGTTATGATCTGCGGATGGTTCAGTTTCGTCTTCTTCATCTGACACCCCATCAGCCTTTTTTCTGCCCCAGTGTATAACAACAGTTTTTTCCTCTTCTGCAGTTTTTCCGTTATAGACATACACCTGGCTGCCATACACAAAAAGGACTTTCTGTGTTAAAGGGACAAATGCACCCACACTCTGCCCGTCAGGCTGGTTCTGCCCTTCTTTGTCGGTTGTTGTGTTAAGCAACATTCCTTTGGAATCAAGTTTATATGAAAACCATCCATTGTCACCATACGCATTGCCCTGAATCACCTTCTTAGCCGGATTATACCAAAGTCCCCGCACATCCATTTGGGTGGTGTGGTCATCTTCTGAAAGCCGTTGACCCTTAGCATCAAATACACATAGCGGATACCCCAGGTTTCCAGCCATTGCAGCATAATACTTTTTTTGAACCGGATGCCAAACCACAGAAGCTCCTCTGGTACCCGGCATATCATCTTCAGATGTCAATGCCATTTCAAGAGTCATTACTTCTTTTAATTTCTTGGAGGGCAACCCGTTTTTTTGGCTAAACGCATTTACCGAAAAAGCAAATAAGGCTGTTACTAAGAGGATTTTCTTCATAAATGTTTTTTTTGAAAATTAGAGAAATTTATAAAACTCAATATCAGTGTCACTGGGTATTTTTCAGCCCAAGAGAATTTTTTAACCATTTTACTTATTTTTATCCATCAAAAACCAGTAATATGTCTTTGTTAAATCAAAACAGCAAAAAAGATAAGAAGAAAGGTGATAAAAAAGGCAAGTCCCAATCCGGCCAGGGTTCCAAGCATACACAAAAGCCGTCAACAGGTTTTATAAGTAAACAGCAAAACACCGGCTCACAACGGGGAAGTTAATCTGTCATTTTTCTCCCGGATATTTAATTTGTAACGAAGGAGTAAATCATCATTGTATATGAGATACAGCCATTTTGTGTCTGTGTTTGTTGCAATATAAATGTATCGGGAGACTTGTCTCCCTTCTTTAATGCCACCAGTTTCGGCTGGCCGTAAGAAAACAGAAGATTTTGCCTGGGTATATAAAGTGGTATCGGCATTCAAATCAGGAGAAATCGTCCTTCCGGAAACCAGTTTAGATTCTAATTTCAATGAAACAGTATCACCTTTATTTGCCTCAATAATTCCCCGTTCCGGAAACAGCGAAGTAATTGTGTATTTAGAAAATGATTTTTGCTTATAAGGAGAATAACTGTACTCATCGGGAACATAATCAACTGGTAACAATAACCATCTAGGATCATCTGGATAATGGTCTTTAATGAATTGTTCCGGCGTAGTGAGAAAATACCTGCTGTCAAATTCTCTTACAAACTCACCCCCTGCCCTGGTGATATAACCGCTTGCCCAGGTAGCATCCACAAGGTGCCAGGCGCTGTCGATCCACACAGCATTCCAGTAGTGGTTAACACCAAATTTTGATTTCGGTTTGTTATTATCCGTTCTGGCATATCCCCATATTATCTCACAACGAATATTTGCATAATCGCAAAGCGTTTTGAACAGCCTTGTGTACCCATCACAAACAGCCAGCCTGCTGCGTAATACATCTTCAGCAACTCTTTCATTCAGCGGTTTCAATGGTTCATCATCCGCAAAGACAGAAACATTCTGGCTGTTGCTAACTGGTTTTCCAGGGTGTTTGCCTGAAAAAATTGTTTTCCCCTTTGGCTTGGTTCTGTAAGAAATATTATCAGTAACCCACCTGAAAAGAACAGAGACCTTCTCTTTGTCTGTTTTGCATTTCTCTACCAGTTTTTTTGATAGTTCAGAAGGGATTTCCTGCGCTTGCAGCCATGCTGGAACTAAAAAGGATACTATGATAAGACAACATATCATATCCTAATTTACAAAAAAAGGGAGAATTTTACGGTTTTTGCCTCTCCCCAAAAAGTAAAGAACCAATACGAACCATATTGCTGCCCTCTTCAACAGCTATTTGGTAATCGCTGCTCATGCCCATAGAGAGGGTTTGAAGTTTGAGGTTTAAGGTTTGAGGTAAACTGTACTTTTCAAAAATACTTTTCAGACTTTTGAATTCATTTCTGATTAGGTTTTTATCATCAGTGAAAGAAGCCATACCCATGAGTCCCGTAATTTGGATATTGGAAAACTGGTTAATTAGTGTACTACGCCATAAGTTCTCCAGTTCTGTTTCATCCAGCCCAAATTTGGTTTCTTCCTTAGCAATATAAACCTGCAGCAGGCATCTGATTATCCGGTTTTTCTTTGCAGCCTGCTTATTTATTTCCAGCAGAAGTTTGAGGCTATCAACACCATGAATAAGGTGCACAAAAGGAGCAATGTATTTCACTTTATTGCTTTGTAAATGCCCGATAAAATGCCAGCGGATATCTTTCGGCAGTGCCTCGGCTTTCTCTGCCAGTTCCTGCACATAGTTTTCGCCAAAATCTCTGTGCCCGAGATTGTACAATTCGAAAATATCCTCAACGGGCTTGGTTTTAGATACGGCAACAAGGGTTACTCCTTTTGAATCCAGTTCTGATTTTATTCGCTGATATACTTCTTTGTTTACTGCCATGGTGCAAAAATAAAATGCGAAGTTGTACACCCCGCATTTATTATCATTTTAGAAAATCTATCTGAAGTTTTCTGCCTATCTCAAAATACTCCGGCTTATCACAATCCTCTGTACTTCGCTGGTACCTTCATAAATCTGTGTAATCTTGGCATCACGCATCAGCCTTTCCACATGGTATTCTTTTACAAAACCATACCCACCATGCACCTGCACAGCTTCCACCGCTGTCCACATGGCTGTTTCTGAGGCATACAATTTAGCCATTGAAGAGCTGAGGTCGTAATTAATGTCGTTATCCTTTTCCCATGCAGCTTTCAGGCATAGTAACCTGGAGGCTTCAATCTTTGTTGCCATATCGGCCAGCTTAAAGGCTATAGCCTGATGGTTCATTATTTCTGTTCCAAATGCCTTTCTTGTTTTGGAATACTCTTTGGCCAGCTCATAAGCACCACTGGCAATACCCAATGCCTGGGCAGCTATGCCAATACGGCCACCCGCCAGTGTCTTCATCGCAAACTTAAAACCGAAGCCGTCTTCGCCAACCCTGTTTTCCTTAGGCACTTTTACATCGTTAAACATTACAGAATGTGTATCGCTGCCGCGGATACCAAGTTTGTTCTCTTTGGCAGCCACCACCACTCCCGGCCAGTCTTTTTCGACAATCAGGCAGTTAATCCCTTTTGAACCTTTTGCAGGGTCAGTTTGGGCAATTACGAGGTAAACAGAAGCATTTCCGCCATTGGTGATCCAGTTTTTTGTACCATTAAGCAGGTAATAATCACCTTTATCTTCGGCGGTGGTTCGCTGTGATGTAGCATCACTTCCAGCCTCTGGTTCGCTGAGCATAAAAGCACCAATATAGAGTTCGCCATCTTTTCTTCCCTGCGCCAGAGGCGTGAGGTACTTCTGTTTCTGCTCTTCTGTTCCAAACTCCTGAAGACCATAACAAACCAGGCTGTTGTTTACGCTCATACATACACTTACACTGGCATCTATTTTACTTATTTCTTCCATTGCCAGCACATAACTGATTGTGTCCATTCCGGCACCGCCATATTCTGGCTTTACCATCATACCCAAAAAGCCCAGATCAGCCAATTGTTCTATTTGTGTACGGGGAAATATCTGTTTTTCATCTCTTTCTATAACACCAGGCAGACATTCATTTCTGGCGAAATCACGGGCAGCCTGCTGAATCATGAGTTGTTCCTCAGTTAGTTGGAATTGCATATGGAGTAATCGTTTTGTTGAAGCAAAGATAAGGGGACGTATATGACCGCAGTTTCTTTATTAACAAGGATTTATTCCCAAACTGGTAAAACGGTGTTTCACCATGAATTGGATTTGGCCTAACTTCGCTGTTTCAATCAGCACAAATGAAAAGAATACACATCGTTTTACTTGTAGTTGTCGCCGTTGCCATTGGTGTTTTAATATCATTTGTAAATGCCACCAGCACTTATGATACCATTGAAACGGCTATGTCGAAGCCTGGCAAATATGTACACCTGATGGCCAAGCTTGACAAATCGCAACCCGTTGATTATGACCCGTTGAAGGATGCAAATTACCTGAGTTTTACAGCAACAGATTCAACAGGAAAGTCGGTAAGGGTGGTGTACCACGACCGTAAACCTGACAACTTTGAAATAAGCGATAAATTGGTTTTGAAGGGGAAATATGTGGATGGAAAATTTGAATGTAAAGAGATTCAAACCAAATGTCCTTCCAAGTATAAAGAAGAGGCAGCAAAAACCGGCGGCACACATCCTGGTAACGTACCTGTCGGAAATAGCGGAACCACTGCTGCAGATACCTCAAAAAAATAACTGTTTTCGCTCAAATAATTAACAATAATGGATTACACAGGCGAGCATTTACTTCCCGGCCAATTAGGCCATTTTTTTATCGTACTTGCTTTGGTAGCTTCTCTGTTTGCCACATTCGCATACTTTAAATCGGCGCAAGCAAAACTGCCGGATGTAGAAACCAGTTGGAAAAGGCTGGCCCGTTGGGGATTTATTATTCAGTCGCTATCAGTTTTTGCTGTTTTTGGCATCTTGTTTTACATCATTAACAATCACCTTTTTGAGTATCATTATGCCTGGAAGCACAGCAGCCGCTCACTTGAGTTTAAATACCTGCTCTCCTGCTTTTGGGAAGGCCAGGAAGGAAGTTTTCTGCTTTGGAGCATTTGGCACAGCGTTCTGGGACTGATACTGATTAAGACAAGCAAACAGCATGAAGCTCCCGTAATGGCTGTGATCAGCCTTGCGCAGTTTGCTCTTGCTACTATGATCCTGGGTACCTATTTCTTTGGAGCAAAAATTGGCACAAATCCCTTTATTCTTCTGAGAGATTCAGGAGTTCTGGATAATGCCCCGGCACTACATATAAACTTCGACCTGAGCCAGCCTTTGAAGCCTGACTATATGACTTCCATTACCGATGGTAATGACCTGAACCCTCTTTTGCAGAATTACTGGATGGTTATTCACCCCCCTGTTTTGTTCCTTGGCTTTGCTTCAACGATTGTTCCTTTTGCTTACGCTGTTGCCGGCTTATGGAAGAGGCAATTTGGCCAGATAAACAATCCGGCCCTTCCCTGGGCTTTGTTTTCCGGTGCGGTTCTGGGTGTAGGTATAATGATGGGGGGCATGTGGGCTTATGAGTCGCTCACCTTTGGTGGTTACTGGGCCTGGGACCCTGTTGAGAACGCCTCTCTGGTTCCCTGGATGGTATTGATTTCAGGTATTCATACAGCACTTATTTATAAACATACCGGCCAATCGTTACGGTCAACCCATTTATTCTACATTCTTAGTTTCGGCTTTGTATTGTATTCCACCTTCCTTACAAGAACAGGGATACTCGGAGAAGCCTCTGTTCATGCTTTTACCGGCGAAGGGTCTAACTTCTTCATACATATTTTACTGTTCCTGGCAATTTTCATTATCCCGCCATTTGTTCTTTACTTCAGCCGGTACAGGGATATTCCTGCTATTCAAAAAGAGGAAGAAGTATCATCAAGAGAATTCTGGATGTTTATCGGGGCACTGGTTTTCTTCCTTTCGGCTATTGTTATCATTGGCCAGACTTCCATTCCGGTATATAACAAAATATTCGGTCTGTCAACAGCACCCCCTGAAGATGCAGAATTTAAATACAACAGTATTCAGATTTATGTTGCGATTATTGTTGGCTTGCTTACAGCCTTCTCTCAATACCTGAAATACAGAGAAACGACAAAAGCATTTTTCTGGAAAAAAATTGCACTGCCGGCTATAGCTTCTGTAATTCTTTCAGGCATCATACTTTCTATCGGCGATATTAATTACATACGAAAAGGGCCAGTGTTCCAATATTCTATCTGGGTAGCAGCAGCATGCAGCATTTTCGCCATCATTGCCAATGCCGGTTATATATGGATTGGGCTGAAAGGCAGGTTGCGTTTTACTGGCGGATCGGTAGCACATGTTGGTTTTGGAATGGTGCTGTTAGGCATATTACTCTCATCTGCCAAAAAAGAAATCCTTACCAATAACAAAAACGGTATTCCGGTTGCTGTAGCTCCTGGTGATAACCCAATGGAGAATCTGACCTTAGTGCAGGGTGTGGAAATGGACATGGGCAAATACCTGCTGACTTATCAGGGCGACTCGGCGCACCCAAAAAAGCAGCAATCGTTTTACAAAATTCATTTCAAACGCAAGGATGGAAAAGAAGAGTTTACACTTGTACCCAACTCTTTTGTAAACTACAAAGGACAGGAAGGCCTGATGTCTAACCCTGCCGCCCGTCATTATCTCACACATGATGTGTTTACTTACATTACTTCTATTTCTAATCCTGATGCAAAAAATGATACTGCCTCATTTAAAATTCATAAAATAAAAACAGGCGATACAGTGTTTTACTCTTCTGGTTATATGGTATTGCAGGATGTTCAAAGCAAGGATAGCCTGCCGGAGGATATATTTGGAAAAGAAGGCAGCCTGCATGAAATGCCCGTGAAGATTTTCTCAAAAACAGGTTCTATCTTTACAGTCACTTCAAGACTGGCCAATGCCAAAAATGAACTTATTGCCCTGCCCGATACGGTTGCATCCGAGAACCTGATTATCCAGGTACAAAAAGTAAATCCTGATAACAGCATAGAATTAGGTGTGAAAGAATCGGGAAGTATCTTGAAATATATTACAATAAAAGCCTACAAGTTTCCATTTATATTGATCCTGTGGTTTGGCGTTGCAATAACGGCCTTTGGTATGTTTATCAGCATGTTCCACCGAATGAGACAAAACAGAAGAAAAGAACAGCCAGAACAATTTTAGCATAAGCCAAACAGCTTTACCAGTAGTTTTGCAGTCTTAAAAACAGCAAAAATTTGTTATTTTAAGCCCAGATGAACTTTAACCATTCATACAAAACCTTTTTTACAGCTTCGTTGCTGCTGGCCTCTTCTTTTCTGTATGGACAAGCAGATACAATACACCGGCAATACCTTGATTCCACTCAATATGCCCTGGAAGCCATGAAAGAGCAGCGTAAAAAGTGGGGGCCAAATGACACCATCACTATTCCTGCTGTGTATTATCACAGCGAAATTGTGGGTTATAAGGAAGAAGAAATGGTTTGGGTGTCGAAACTCTCTCCGGCAAAGCTTGAAAAATTTAAACAGGAATGGACAAGGTTACGCAACGCAGTATATGTCACCTATCCCTATGCCCGTATAGCGGGAGCCACCATTAACGACATCAATGTCCAAATGGCTGGCCTTACCACAAAAATTGAACGAAAAGCCTATATTAAATCAAGAGAAAAGGAATTGCGGACACAATTTGGAGACCCTCTCACTAACCTTTCTGTATATCAGGGTAAGGTTCTGATGAAACTCATTAACCGGCAAACAGGAAACAATTGTTACGAAATATTGAAAGAATATAAAGGCGGGCTGAATGCCCGGCTGTATCAAACAATGGCCTGGTTTGTTGGCGGCAACCTGAAGCAGGACTGGAATCTTAAACAGAACAGTTTTGACCGGCAAATAGAGAGCTTTGTAAATGAAATTGACGGCAGTTGGTATTATAACCCTTACAGGCGATAATCCAGCTATGTTAAATCATTCTCCCTTCTGTAACTTCGCTTTTCATTAAAGCAATAAGTAAAAACAAGAACCACATAATGAAACTTGACATTCTCGCTATTGGCGTTCATCCTGATGATGTGGAACTCGGATGCTCCGGTACTATTTTAAACGAAATCAAAAGAGGTAAAAAGGTTGGCATTATCGATCTTACACAAGGCGAACTGGGCACCCGTGGCACAATAGAAACCCGCTACCAGGAAGCTGCCGCTGCTGCGGCAATATTGGGGGTGCAGGTTAGGGAAAACCTGAAAATGAGAGATGGGTTTTTCCAAAACGACGAGGCTCACCAGCTTCAATTGATTACTGCTATCAGGAAATATCAGCCCGATATTGTTTTGGCTAATGTGCTGCATGACAGGCACCCGGATCATGGCAGGGCCGGTAAGCTGATTGCGGACAGCTGCTTCCTTTCTGGTTTGGCAAAAATTGAGACTATGGCTGACAATGGAAACCCGCAACAACGCTGGAGACCTGCTTATGTTTTACATTACATTCAGGACTGGTATCATGAACCGGATCTACTGGTTGATATTACCGATGTTTTTGAGCAGCGTATGGAAGCAGTTAAAGCATATGGAACCCAATTTCATACCGGCTCCGGAAGCGCCGAAGGCCCGCAAACCTATATTTCAACACCTGACTTTCTGGAAGGTGTTGTAGCAAGAGCCAGAATGTTTGGCAAAAGAATTGGCGTTAAATATGCAGAAGGCTTTATTACTGAAAAGAAAATTGGGATTCAAAACCTTGATGTCCTGATTCTTAACGAAACATGATAAAAGTCACGCAGCCTTTGACCTCAAAAGGACTATTTTTACAGTATTAAATACTTCACTAATTACAAATAATGAACACTCCAAAATTCACTATTCCCAACCCCTCATTTCACAGCGAGATTAAAAGAAGAATCAACGAGTATTTTAATAAAAAAGGAATTTCATCAACCGGCAATTTCAGTCTTTACCTTAAGGCTGCTGTACTAACCATCGCATTCGTTGCAGTATATGTGCATCTTGTATTCTTTACACCTGCTGTTTGGTTTGCCATTCCTGAATGTTTATTATTAGGCTTGCTAACAGCTGCCCTTGGTTTTAATGTAATGCATGATGGTGCCCATGGCAGTTTCAGCAAGAGAAAATGGATAAACAGTCTGGCGGGCCTTTCACTGAATATGCTTGGTGCCAATGTGTTTATGTGGAAAACAAAACACAATGTACTCCACCATTCCTATACAAATATTCATGAACTGGACGATGATATTGAAGCAAAACCGTTGCTCCGTTTCTGCAAAACCCAGAAGTATTATAAGATTCACAAGTTCCAGCATCATTATTTCTGGGCGGCATACTCATTGCTCTATATCTGGTGGGTATTTGTAACAGACTATAAAAAGTACTTTTTAAAAAGAATCGGCGATATGCCCATTCAAAGAATGACAGTTGCAGATCATATTACTTTCTGGGGGTTTAAAGTATTGCATGCCTTCTTGTTTGTGGTGTTACCTATACTTACCGTTGGCGCTATTCCCTGGCTGATTGGTTTTCTTGTTTACGGGCTTTTTACAGGGTTTATCCTGAGCATAGTGTTTCAGTTAGCTCATACTGTTGAAGGAACTACTTTTTTACAGGCCAGTACTCAAACCGGAAAAATTGAAGACGAATGGGCTTTACACCAGCTAAAAACAACTGCCAACTTTGCCAACAAAAACAAATTCCTGTGCTGGTGGGTTGGCGGGTTAAACTTCCAGATTGAACACCACTTGTTTCCAAAAATTTCTCATATACACTACCCTGCCATCAGTAAAATTATAAGAAAGGCATGCCAGGATTATGGTTTCCCGTACCTGGAATACCCCAAAACAAGACTGGCAGTGTTGTCGCATATTTCTCACCTGAGAACTATGAGCAAACGATAATTCGCCATGCGAAGCTTGCCAGTTTATTCACAGATGCAATACAAATTTTGCCGGATTTGTAAGGCAGAGTAATTTGCATCTTCATTTTTACGAAAAATGGTAAACTTAGACAATTATAATCCCAACAATGTAAGTAACCCCAACAACAACATTTTTGGGTTGCCTGTTACAGAAGACGAAGCGGAACTGGTGCTGCTGCCTGTACCCTGGGAAGTTACTGTAAGTTATGGTGGCGGAACATCCCGTGCCCCTGATGCTATATTCAGGGCAAGCATGCAAGTGGACCTGTATGACCCCGAATTTCATGAAGCCTGGAAAAAAGGGTTTTATATGCGTCCCAGCGACAAGAAAATCCTGATGAAGAGCGACTACCTGCGCAAAGAAGCTGAGTTATACATTGACTATATTTCGAAAGGCGAAGACCTGCAGGCTAACCATTTTATGTGCAAAACACTCAGGGAAGTGAATGAAGGCGGCGCTTTTTTAAATGAGTGGGTTTACATGGAAACAAAAACGCTGCTTGATAAAGGAAAACAGGTTGGGCTTATAGGTGGCGACCACAGTACCCCGCTTGGGTTTATGAAGGCGATTGGTGAAACCTTTGGCAGTTATGGCATTTTACAAATTGATGCCCACTTCGATCTCAGGGAATCTTACGAAGGCTTTAAATATTCTCATGCCAGCATTATGTACAATGCCGTAAAAGAGGTATCACAAATACATAATATTGTGCAGGTGGGTGTCAGGGATTTTGGCAGCGATGAATGGGACTATGTAAAAAACAGCAATTACAAAGTAATTACGTACTTCGATAAAGAAATCAAGAACAGGATATACGAGGGGCAAACCTGGAAATACATCGCAGAAGAAATCATTACCAAACTACCGCAAAAAGTTTATATCAGTTTTGACATTGATGGTCTGGACCGCAAACTCTGCCCCTATACCGGCACACCCGTTCCCGGAGGATTTGAACTTGAACAGGTTTTTTACCTTCTTACCAAACTTTATGAAAGTGGCAAACAAATAATCGGGTTTGACTTATCGGAAGTGGGCATAGGAATCAACAACGAATGGGATGCTAATGTGGGAGCCAGAGTATTGTATAAACTATGCAACATGCTGGCAAGCAGCAAGGCAAAATAAAACCTGATGAATACCGGCGCAGCATTTCAGGATTATGTATTCAGTCTGGCGAATACCAAAAAGAGATTCTATTACCTGTTTGCACTGTTTATTATTATTATCAATGCAGTGGTGCTGGCCCTTATACGGCTAAATGATACTGAAGCACCTTTAACGAACTGGCGGCTTCTGGCAATCATCATATATGCGCTGCTCTTTACTGTTTTATTTTTCATCCGCCCGGAAAAAGAAAAGAGTATTCTTGCTGTTTTCACCTTCTCTCTCATTATTGCAGCATGGCTGATGATGAAAGAACTGCTTCCTGCAACGGTAAACTTGCTGATTCTGTTACTCTTTAAAATATCTACCCGTCCTTTGAAGATAAAAGTCAATAAGGAAAATATTTCTTATCCGTCATTTCCAGTTCAGAATATCGCCTGGAATGAACTGAATACCATAATCCTGAAAGACGGGCTGCTGACCATTGACCTGAAGAACAACAAAATATATCAGCATTATCCTGATGAAATAAACCCGGTAGATGAAGTAGCTTTTAATCTATTCTGTAAACAGAATCTGCAAACTGCCAGATAGCCGTTACCGGAAAATTGAATACTTTCACCCTCAATTAACACTTATACATGTTATCTCAATCTCCATACATTCTGTATTCCGATGGAAAGGGAAATATTTTTGAAGATACATCGCTGCATGTAACAGGACGCAGTGGCTGGGATGCCGTGCCTGTTCCTGATGATGAATGGATTGAACTGCCCGATGGCGGCTCTTTATATGAACTGCCCGGTAGAAGAGGTATTGGCATTGATGTGCAGACAGGCGAAATGCGGCTCTGCGATAAAGGATGGGCTGTTGCTGCCTTCATCCCTCCGGCGCATACAGGCTATTATCTCGCCGCTTACGAAACATCACCAGATGCTCCTGTGTTGCCATTGTTTTGTTATACTGCTGCAGGTTGGTACAACGAAAAATTCTATGTGCCTGCCACAAGAGTTGAACCCGACATCCGCCAGGAATGCAGCGGCTATGATAAAAAACTGATTGACAAAGGAACTGAATCACTGCTGAAAGCATACCCGCACAACAGGCTGGTAAAACACCTGATGGAAAACTGCTGCCAGACATACAATTGCCCCGCTGCCCGAAACTTTGCACTGGGCCGTTGGGAATGCCCCGTACCGGCATCACCAGCCTGCAATGCCAACTGTGTAGGCTGCATCTCACTACAGCCAGATGAAGAAGCTATCGTATCCACACAAGACAGGCTGAATTTTAAACCCACACCTGAAGAGATTGTGGAGTTTACGGTGCCTCACTTAGAGTCAGCACCCTATCCCATCATCAGTTTTGGCCAGGGTTGCGAAGGCGAACCACTGCTAATGTGGGAAACCATCCGTGATGCGATAATTGAAATCAGGAAGCATACACAAAAAGGCAGCATCAATATCAACACTAATGGTTCTAATCCTGATGCAGTAAGAGCCTTGTGCAAGGCAGGTCTCGATTCCATTCGTGTCAGCACCAACTCTGCCCGCAGCGAAGTGTATATGCCTTACTATCGTCCTAACAATTATCAGTTTGAAGATATACTGGAAAGCCTGTCGGTTGTAAATGCGTATGGCGGATGGACATCCCTTAACTACTTTGTTTTTCCCGGCATGACAGATTCCGTGGCCGAATATGAAGCGTTACGCAGTCTCATCAAGCGAACAGGGCTCAAGATGATTCAGTGGCGCAATTTTAATATTGACCCCGACTGGTACCTTGGCAAGATTGGCGTACACGACACAGGCGAATGCCTCGGTGTAAAACAAATGAAGCAGTTAATACAGGAAGAATTTCCACAACTTCGGTTTGGCTACTTTAACCCGCCAATGGAAAGAATAAAAGGAGATTTCGCTGCCGACTTTGCCCATTAATCAATCAATGCATACACGGCAAAACTTGCCAGCCAGTGTTCACCGCCATATTCTCCGCTTACCACATGTGGCAAAGCCGTTGACAGGTGCTTGGCTGCTGATGCCAGCAACAGTTTTCGTCTTGCATCACCCGCAGGCAATGCAGAGGCAATTCCTTTCATACACCAGCTTCGGCTGAAGTTCAGTCCGTCAAGATGCACAATTTGCAAATCTGCCCTGTCCGATACCACCGGCAATACGGTTAAATGCTGTAAACTCTTCAACGGCAGGAATCCATTAAACCAGTTAAGAAATTCCTTCGCAGGCAATATCCTCCGTATCAGATCGGCCTCTTCCAGTGCTGGCGACAAAAAATCTGAGCCATTAGGCTCCCACAACGCAGGTGCATTTTTATCTCTCAAAAAAATCTTCTTTGCAGCTTCTATAATCGCTTTCTCAAAATTTGTCTGCTTTAGCTTCCTTGCATAGTCCAGCGCAAATACAAGCCCGAACGCCGTATTAGGATGCACACCTGTTCTGTTGGGATAGGTTTGCTTGGGCAAGAATTTCATCCACAGCTCTGCAATCTTTTGTGTCAGCGGCTGCATGGCAGCATGCCATTTCTTTGCATCGGCATCATCCCAGCCAGCCAGTTCCTCATCAAGTTTTAATATCCAGGCCCAGCCATAAGTCCGCTCCCACGATGCGGTGAGCGGCAGCGAAAAATACTTCACTTCATTGTGGATGTTTTCAGCCGTTATAGTCGTGTTCAGCACTTCCCTTATTTTACCAACTTCCGGCAATTGCGGAAACTGCTTCAGCAGTCTTACCAGCATCCAATGGCCATGCACAGACGAATGCCAGTCGAAGCAACCATAAAAACTGGGGTGAAGCTGGCGGGGCAGCAGCACATGGTCGCTGTCGTTAACCGATGTATGACTTGTTTTATTAGGAAACTCCTGAAGAATACATTTAAGCGGCAAAGAAGCAAGATGTGAAGCCCCCTTCATCGCCAGCACAAAACCAGAACTGTCTTTCTTTACGCTATAAAAATCATTTATCTGTGCGGTGGTTGTTTGGTACACAAACAACAAAGCAAAAAATAACAGATACCTGTTCATAAGTAAAATAGTGTGCTTCAAACTTAATTCTTTTTCCTGAGCAGGAAACACAGAAACTGATACGTTTGCATATTCTATAAACAGTTCTCTAAGATATTTTTACAAAAAAAGAAAGCAGAATAATACCCTGGCATCTGTCCTGATTTTATTATTACAGTTTTCTGCATGCAATAAGGGTGATATCCTGTTACCGCACCCATTTCCTATTCTTCTTTACAACCCTATTCTCAGTCCTGCAACTGGATACCTCACACCCCAATTCCGTGCTGTAAAAGCAGGTAACCTTTCTGTGCCAATAAATACCGTCATTTTTTCAGCCCGTCCTTTATTTCTTGCTGATGCAATAAATAGCGGAATACTTCCTGCCATGGAACCCAGGCCGGCAAGCATCACAAACCCTGCAGTGTTTTCGCCCGGATCTCTGTCTGGTCCAAAAATGTCGATTGAAAAGGTTTCGTTAAACCAAATCGCACCGCCAATAGCCGCAACTGCACCAGCACCTAAAAGTACCCATGCTGCTGTTTTCTGATTCTTACTTCTTTGCAGGTAATAGTCTTTGGTCAACGTATCTTGTCCGCTGATATTGACTGCATAAAAAATAACCAGCAGGATGACTGTAATTCTTTTCATAACATGGCTTTTTGTTTCATCTATAAGATACGATAAGGAAAGCCCAATTTCCAATGACAGACGTCAGTAACAGTATTTACAAAAAGAAAGTCCTGGAAAAAACCGGCCAGAAAAAAAGCGGAACCATTGCTCCGGTTCCGCTTTCTGTTTTTCGCCCCTTCCTCTATTGCTTCATCAATTTTTGGCTCAGTTTTACACCATCGGCAATTACCTCCACAACAAATAGTCCTCTATTCTCATCATTCAGTTCTGTAACAACCATTATATTCACCCCTTTGTTCAGTTTCATATTTCGTTGCAACACAGGTTGTCCGGCAGCATTGGTTATCCGCAACAGTGCCTCGGTTTCTCTCGAACAATACACCTGCACTTTTGGATTGGCTGCAAACGGATTTGGATAAAGCAGCATTTCAGTAGCTGCAACTCGGCCAGTAAGGCTTAATCGCTCGGTCCAGCTATAAACTGCCTTGCCATCCATATCTACAATCCGCAACCTGTAATACAAAACCCGGCTGCCTGCCATTACCGGATCGGTAAATGAATATGTAACCCTGTCGCAGGTAGTTCCAGCTCCTTTTACCATACCCACATTATTGAAGTTGATACCGTCCTCACTCCTTTCAATTTCATACCAGTCATTTCTTGTTTCTGATTCAGTTACCCATTGAAGTATGGCATTGTTATCCTGCTTTGTAACTGTAAAGGATTTCATCTTTACTGCCAGCGGAATGCCCCCGGGTCCCAAGACAAAGAAACCGTCATCCACCAGCAGATTGCCAATATCATCAACAGCAGTGATCCGGGCAATATTCACCACTGAATTCTGCAATGTTGCGTTAGCTGGAGTTGTGCATTTAAATTCCACCAGGTAGCTTTCACCTACATCAATCAGGCCTCCTGCTGCGCCGGTTGCACCACTACCTATAAAGTACTTAACAAAGGTTTTACCTGCCGATGTACCCACCATCGCCTGGTCTGCATCATTGGCATCTGTCATAACTCCGCCAAATCCGCCCGGTGATGCTTTAATATTCAACGAGCCGGGTTTATAAGCAAGACAAGGATGCAGCGTATCAGTAATAATGCAATTGTGTGCATGGCCTGGCCCGCTATTGGTTCCGCTGATTGTATAAGTAATATCCTCATTCGGGTTCAGCAGCAGATAAGGCAGAAGGCTTGTGGTGCCGGTTTTGTCCAGGGTGATAACTGCTTCTTTCGCAATGATGGTAAATGCAAAAATACTTGGAAAATACTGGTCGGCCTCTGTTCCAAATTCTACCGGAATATCATTAGTACCATCCTGAAGGTTGTACCCGATACCAACTTCCTGCTCATCTATATCAATGCCCATCTGGTTCTTATAATCCGGATTCTTTGTCGTAACAAAGGCTCCATTCTTACTTACGGTTCCGTTCCAGAAATTTACAACAGGGTTTACCGCATTCTGCACTTTCACCCCGTTCAGCTTCATATAATCACCGTTTGGATTACCGGAGGATGCAGCAAGATTTGCGTCTCCCTCCCACGCCATAACAGACATATAAGCATCAGAGGCATTAGCAGGAACACTTGGAACATTAAGCCCTGTTAATGTTATTGACTGAGTGGTGGAAGCACCTCCATCATATACCTGCAAATAACCATCATACACCCTTACACTTGAATAAGGTTTGGAGGTATTCTCATACACCACAACCAGTGCCCAACCCCCAAAATAACCACCTCCTTCAATTGTACCATCTGTAACAGCAACATCCGCCACAGTATAAGTACCAGCACCGTTCATATTGATATAGGTGGTTACATCATAATATGCCTGGTAAGTGTAATGGTCGCCGGAAATATTATATTCATCAAGGTTTGCTGCCGGCGCAGTCACACTTTGATATGTCCCCCCCGCCTTTTTAATTTTTACTGTTCTCCTGTTTGGATAATAGCTGTCATCATCGTCAATTCTTCCACCCCAGTAAAGCCGGGCAAACTTTATGGTATTCGTTCCACCTGGAAGAACCAGGTCGGCGGAAGATGAGTTAAAGGAGGTTTCGCCGTCAATATCAACATACCTCATATTAGCGCCATCATTGCCATATGAACTGGTAACACCGTTAGTGCCAAAAGGACTAACAATAAACTCGTTCATCGCTGAGGCAGTTCTGGCCAATACCGTATTACCGATAATGATATGCCCCCCCTTAAGATTGTCTGAATAAATTGCGGAGTAACTCCTGATTTCCTGGGATAGAGTTGTGGTGGCTGACAATAAGCAAATGTTAACCATCATCACCCCGGCAAGAATCTTCTGAAAAGAGTAGTTCTTTTTCATAACAAAAAATTTTAGGGTAATGAAAAACAATAAATGCTGCCAAATAGCTATAACCGGCTAATCAATGGAAATTCTCAATTAAAGAGGTGTTTCTGAGGATGGGATTCATCAGGAAAGAGAATGCCGATAAGGCATTTACAATATAACGTTTACAAACAGGCCAAAACAATGACAGCAGACACATATCCCCATGATTAACCTCAACCATTTTATTTACCCGGAAAACAATCATCATATTGTCACCGCCATCTCATCAATGTGTCTGAAAGAAAAGGGGCCGCCAAAAGGCAGCCCCGTGGTTTTAAATCATAAAAACCCTGAGCATCATTTTTTGTTCACCACAATCTTCTCCACTGCCTGTTCTCCGGTTGCAGGTACATATACTCTCAGGGTGTACATACCTGATAACAGGTTATCTATAACAATATTGTTATTTGAAACATTTTTCATCTGTTTAACAACCCTTCCGCTCATATCAATCAGGGCAATTTCCCTGATGACATTTTTATCTTCAAACACTACATTCACTTTACCATCATTTGTTGGGTTTGGATAAACAATAATTGTTCCTTTCTGATCCAGGCCGCGGACAGAACGCACCTCACTGTATTTTGAACGGCTGTCAATATCAACCTGGCGGATGCGATACTGTGAAATGGATTTTGTTTCGTTAAAATCCACGAAGCTATAATTAAGTACATCTGAACTGTTGCCACCAGTTGCAAGAGAGTTTACAAAGCCAAGTGTTTCCCAGGTATCGCTATTACCAACTTTCCTTTCTACGTAAAATCCTTTATTGCTTTGCTCTGTGGATGTAGCCCACTTAAGTTCAACCTGGCTGCCTTTTCTAACAGCAGCAAAAGACTGAAAATCTACAGGCAGTGTAATATTTGGACAGAAAGTGATAGTAGTAGGATCATCAGGAGCAACAGTAGTGGGATCATTAGATAAATCCGATGAGCCAATTACTGCCGGAAGCCCGGTAATTTCAGACTGCAAAGGAACACTGATATAAGTTCCTCCGGTAGTATATAACTGAACCTGTAAAGTGAAAGATAATGTTTGGTTCACACCACCAGTTTGAAAACCGGTAACTACAAGCTTATTATAGTTAGTGCCGGAAGCAGGCGATTCAGCAGTTAATGTTACTGTTGACCCCGCTGTTGCAAGACCTGCAGTAACGAGGTTGGCTTTGATAGTAGCTGTTGATTCTGTAAACCTGAACCGTTTTGCAGGATCACTTATGTTTAGCGTATAAGTGAGGCCGGTCTTTTGGCTGCTTGACTGGTTTGTAACAGATACAACCAGCGGAAATGAAGGGCTTGGGTTCGCTAGTGTAGGGCATATCTGGTTACCTGGATTAGCGGTAAAATCAAGATCATGAAATACACGGCCAAAGCTGCAACTGCATCCATCAGCATAAGTATAACTTGGAGCCGTTCCTACTTGCGTTAATGTGGCATTTGTTTTATTTACCTGCTGAAAAGTGCCATCCTGCCTGTAACCATACAATGTACCTATTTCATCAAAGAAAAGGGCAGCTATGTAATCTGTTCCGGCATGTGTTCCTAAAGAAGTAAGGGCACCAGTTGACTTATTGACTTTATAAACAACTCTGTTAAAAGAAACTCCATACATCTGTCCATCGGTAGGGTCTATTGCAATATCCACAAAAAAACCATTGGGTGACACATTTGAAATTTTTGAAGCAGTAAGCACTACCGTAGGGCTATTAAGGCCGGTTATTTTAAAAAATTCATCATTATCTGATATGAAATAATAACTGCCGTCTGAATCAAAACAGCCGGCATATACAACATCGCCATTAGATAAATCTG
The DNA here is from genome assembly GCA_937858715.1 of uncultured Chitinophagaceae bacterium. Taxonomy (GTDB): domain Bacteria; phylum Bacteroidota; class Bacteroidia; order Chitinophagales; family Chitinophagaceae; genus JJ008. The sequence goes on from CALLZY010000013.1 coordinate 44,560, forward strand.
CAGAACTTATTGCACCTAAATCCACAACGTTACCAGGTGTTGTACTTCCTACACGAACCAACCTGGCCTTTGTTCCGGATGCGGGATACCGTAGGCCATACATATAGCCATCCACCGGATTTAATCCTATGGCATTAAAGCCAATGCCTGTAGGATCAGTACTGAATGCATTTGCACTGATAGTACCAGAACTGAACGCAAGTTTCTTTACAGAAGTTGTTGAAGTTGAGGTGGCTGCACTGCCATGACTGATAAAAAACTGGCCATTACATCCGATGGGCTGAGCATTCAGCTTATTTGCCGACAAAGCAAATGCTGTAAATAATAACAGGGAAAACCTGAAGTGTAAATAATACTTTTTCATGCTTAGGGGTTTAGTTATTTAGGTTTTTGTTTATATCGTTGCATAGGTATATACCGATGCACTGAACACATCACTTAATGGCTTGTCAGGATTGAATTACGGGATTCAAAGGACAGATTTTTACTATTATGTATAATACGGCACAAAGCCATAACTACATAGCATAGTACTAACCAGTCGGGATATTAAAGATTATTTGCTTTGAGGTTTTTTGGGGATAGAGGAATAAGGTGCTAAAATCAGAGTAGGCGACAAAGATAAACTGATTTTTGATATATACAAGAGCAAAATCTATTTTTTGCTACCCAACAATGTTTCTACCCAATTCAAGGCTTTCTTAAACTGTTCTTGCTCAGTAAGATTAGTATTATCAAGCTCCAGCGCATTTTCCGCTTTTCGCAAAGGGCTTACTTCACGGTGGCTGTCAATATAATCCCTCATCTCAAGATTATTCTTTACTTCTTCTATCGTGGTGTTGGGGTTTTTCCGAATTAGTTCTTTAAACCTGCGTTCAACCCTTACGGCATTATCTGCCGTCATAAATATCTTCAGCTCTGCCTTGGGGAAAACCACAGTTCCAATATCTCTTCCATCCATTACAATGCCTTTCTTTGTTCCAAACTTTTGCTGCTGCGCGACCGCAAACTCCCTCACCTCTTTTATGGCTGCCACATCACTCACTTTCTCAGCAACGACCAAATCACGGATCAGGTATTCAACATTCTCACCATTCAGGTAGATTTCGCTGTTGCCGCTTGTCTCATTAAACTCAAATTCAAGATTTATATCCTTCAATGCTGCATTTACCTCTTTCTTATCATCAAAATCCACATTGTTGCGAAGAAAATATAATGTGATAGCCCTGTACATAGCCCCGCTGTCCACATATACATATCCCAGTTCTTTGGCTAATTGTTTGGCTAATGTGCTTTTGCCGCAGCTTGACCACCCGTCTATCGTTATGATTATCTTCTTTTTCATGTGCGGCAAAAATAAAAAAGGAGTACCGGTAAAAGGTACTCCTTGCCAAATATTTTAAGAAAACTAAGCCTCAGACTTTTCCTCAGCCCGGCTTTTGAAGGTAAACTTCAGTTTACTGTTCTCCGTATCAGCATCTGCCTCCAGCACATCCCCAGCTTTTACATTCATATTCAGGATTTCCTCAGCCAGCGGGTCTTCCAGGTACTTTTGAATGGCCCTGTGCAGTGGCCTGGCACCAAACTGAGCATCATACCCCTTGTCAGCCAGGAAAGTTTTTGCCGCTTCTGTCAGTTCGAGGGTAAATCCAAGATTAGTGAGCCGCTTATGAACACCTTTCATCAGGATATCAATGATATTGAAGATATTTTCTTTAGAAAGGCTGTTGAAAATAACCACATCGTCAATCCTGTTCAAAAACTCGGGAGAGAATGTTTTTTTCAGCGCCTTTTCAATCACAGCTTTGTTCTCCTCCTCTTCATGCTCCATTTTGGATTGTGTGGCAAATCCCACACCCGAACCAAAATCCTTCAACTGGCGGACACCAATATTGGATGTCATGATAATCATTGTGTTCTTAAAATCCACCTTACGGCCAAGTCCGTCAGTAAGTTGTCCGTCGTCAAGCACCTGCAGAAGTATATTATAAATATCCGGATGTGCTTTTTCAATTTCATCCAGCAGAATTACACTATACGGCTTGCGGCGAACCCGTTCTGTTAATTGACCACCCTCTTCATAACCCACATAACCCGGAGGCGCACCAATTAAACGACTTACGGTGAATTTCTCCATATATTCACTCATATCAATGCGGATGAGGGCATCTTCAGAATCGAACATGTGGCGGGCTAATGCACGGGCCAGCTCTGTTTTACCCACACCTGTCGGGCCAAGGAAAATAAACGTTCCTATAGGCTTCTTAGGGTCTTTCAATCCCACCCTGTTACGCTGAATCGCTTTCACCACTTTCAGAATAGCTTCATCCTGGCCAATTACCATTTTCTGCATATCGTCTGACATACGGCGCAGTTTCTCCGTTTCTGCCTGCACCATCCGCTTCACCGGTATGCCGGTCATCATGCTTACCACTTCGGCAATATCCTCTTCTCCAATCGGGTAGCGTTTGTGCTTGCTTTCTTCTTCCCACTCAGCTTTCGCTTTTTCTAATTCTTCCTGCAATCTTTTTTCTGTATCACGAAGAGAGGCGGCTTCTTCAAACTTCTGGCTCTTCACCACCCTGTTCTTTTCCACCTTCACATCTTCAATCTTCTTTTCTAATTCAACTATTGTCTGCGGAACATTTATATTTTTCAAATGCACCCTGGCCCCTACTTCATCAAGCACATCAATGGCCTTATCGGGCAGCAGCCTGTCGGTAACGTAACGGTCGCTTAACTTCACGCAGGCATCAATCGCTTCCTGATCGTAGTTTACGTTGTGATATTCCTCGTATTTAGATTTGATGTTGTTCAGAATCTGTATGGTATCATCCACACTTGGCGGCTCTACCATTACTTTCTGGAAACGGCGATCCAAGGCTCCGTCTTTCTCAATGTGCATCCTGTATTCATCAAGCGTAGAAGCACCGATGCACTGCAGTTCTCCACGGGCCAATGCCGGCTTGAAAATGTTACTGGCATCCAGCGAACCGCTGGCTCCACCGGCACCAACAATGGTGTGCATTTCATCAATAAAGAGAATCACATCCCGGTTCTTCTCCAGTTCATTCATGATGGCTTTCATCCTTTCTTCAAACTGGCCACGGTATTTTGTACCGGCCACCAATGCAGCAAGGTCAAGGGAGATAACTCTTTTGTCAAACAATACCCTCGATACTTTGCGCTGCACTATCCTCAGGGCCAGCCCTTCTACAATAGCTGTTTTACCCACTCCAGGTTCACCAATCAGTATCGGGTTGTTCTTTTTCCTGCGGGAAAGGATTTGCGACACCCTTTCAATTTCTGACTCCCTGCCTACAATCGGGTCTAATGCACCCAACTCAGCCATTTTGGTAATGTCACGGCCAAAATTATCAAGCACCGGAGTCTTACTTTTTGCACCTCCCTGCGTCTTACCGCTGCCTCCTTTGGGTTGTGAGTATTTTTTCTCTTCATCAAAATCATCATCGCCTTCATCAGAGAACTCTGCACGGGGGTCGTTCGATTTTACAATACCCAGTTCCTGGCGGAACAAATCATAGTCCACATCAAACTGGTTGAGTATCTGTGTGGCAATGTTTTCCTTGTTTTTCAGTATAGACAGCATCAGGTGTTCTGTTTCCACCATGGCACTTTTCAATGCTTTGGCCTCCAGCACCGTTACCCTGATCACCTTTTCTGCCTGCTTGGTAAGTGGCAAACTGTTTATGTTGGCAATATTCTTACCTGTTTTGTCCTTTACGGCTGTTTCAATCTCTTTCCTCAGTTCGTACAGGTCAACATTGAAGCTTTTCAGTATGCGGACGGCCGTATTCTCTCCCTCCCTTATCATGCCCAGCAACAAATGCTCGGTGCCGATAAAGTCATTTCCAAGCCGCAATGCTTCTTCCCTGCTGAACGAAATGATTTCTTTTACCTGGTTCGAAAAATTATTATCCATTTTTAGATAATTGGTTATGGTACAATATTAACAAATAAATTTGGTTCGGGTTTGGCCGTATTTATAAACGGATTGTTGATAATTTAAGTTGTTTATTGGCTTTAGTTTCATCAGCTTGCCGTCAAAATTAACCTTCCCTTTAACCTTATGAACTTTCATTAAAATGAATGTCAAAACGGATACCAAAGAAAAATTTCATGCCATTACAGTGCTGGAAAGCAACCTTTCAGGAAATATGACAGACAGAATGGCTGATTCGCTGATTCCCTATCTCGAAAATGAAATAAAAAGTGTGGTGCTGAAACTTGGCCAGGTGGACCACATTGATGTGACTGCCGCAGAGAAATTAGTGCAGTTGCAGCAGCGTTTTTACGAGAACAGTGCTTCTTTTGTGATTTGTGAAATGAAAAAAGAAGTAGAAACTTTTCTTGACGAAAACGACCTGCTCGAAATGATGAATGTAACACCCACTGAAAGCGAAGCATGGGATATTGTGCAGATGGAAGAAATTGAAAGGGAACTGATGGACGATGACAATGCCTACCTGGCAGAAGAATAATCCCATGTTTGTATGTATTCCTTTTTGCCTCATGCAGCGAAAATAATATACTGCCAGTCTTTAGTGCATCAACACCAAAATACTCAGCCCGATGTTCGCCGTAACTATCCTTGGAAATAATTCAGCAGTACCGGCATTCGACCGTCACCCCACCAGCCAGGTGGTGACACATGATGGTACAAACTATCTCGTTGACTGTGGCGAAGGCACACAAATCCAGCTTATCAACTACAAAATCAGGCGGAGCAAAATCTCTCACATCTTTATTTCGCACCTGCATGGCGACCATTATTTTGGCCTGATCGGATTGCTCAACACACTTGGCCTGCTTGGCCACCAGCAGGAACTCCACGTATATGGCCCCAGCCCGTTAAAAGATATTATTGAACTGCAACTGAAAGTAGCCTACACCCAACTGTCCTTTGCCCTGCACCTGCATACTATCTCAGGCCCCAGCACCCTGGTTGACACTGATAAGATAACCATCAAGTGCTTTCCCGTAAACCACCGGGTGGAGTGCTATGGTTTTTCGTTTGAAGAAAAGAAACCGCCCCGAAAACTGCTGCCCGAAAAAGCCATTGAGCATGAAATACCGGCCATCTTTTATGAAAGGCTGAAAAGCGGCGAAGACTATACTACAAAAGAAGGCAAAATCATCAGTAACGAATGGGTCACCGAACCGGGAGAAAAAGGAAAGAGCTATGCTTTTTGTGCCGATACAAAATACGACGAAGCCATACTGCAGCATATCTCAGGCTTTGATATGATATACCACGAAACCACCTACCTCGATAACCTGCGTGAAAGGGCCATTGAACGTTTTCACTCCACAACCAAACAGGCAGCAGAAATTGCACAAAAAGCCGGTATAAAAAAACTGCTCATTGGCCACTTCAGCAGCAAGTACGATACACTCGACGAATTTGAAAAAGAAGCAAGGGAAGTCTTTACCAATACCGAACTGGCGTTGGAAGGTGTGGTGTACCCGGTGTAGCACCTTGCTACGGATGCCATTATACCCAATATCTCAGTTTGTTATTTTTGTACCCGGCTACAGTACTACTATCATCGTCCCTTGCGTCGCACTCTTCAGGGTTCTGTAATTCTATTCAGCTATAAAAAAGCCCCCTCCATTGAGACAGCCTTCTTTTTATGCCTTTTTTTCTTAAAACAACTTCCGTTCAATTCTGCATCATAGTCTAGTTGGAATTTTTCCATACTACCGAATTGGTCAGAATTTTTAAAAGTCGAATCTGGCTATATCGATTTTTTCAATAATTCTATTTTTAAAGTAATTGATAGCCTTTTCGTCCCATACACCTCCCCCAATTGGCATTTTGCTTTGCTCTAATTCAGAAACTGTAATTGGCTTTTTCCAAACAATCACAATTACCATAGGGTTCATCTTCTTGGCAATTCTGTTTTGCCTTTCCGTATAATTGTAAAAATATAAAGAAGTGCCTTGCATTACATCAGCAGGTCTGAAAAAGGGACTATGCCCATATGAGTTGATGGAATGTGGCAAATCTTTAAGTAAAACCTCTAATGGCTGACCGCTATATTTTTGATTCTGGTTAATTATTGACTCTCTGATATACTTTAGGGTATCGTTGTTGACTTCTTTTAGTTTTGTTGCCACATCTGCACCATGCTGAGCAAATGCAATGTTTGTGCTGTACACAATTATGAGTATAAAGAAAAATATCTTTTTCATTTTTATTGTATTTAGGTATTAAATTAGAAAATATTTATGGACAATCTGCATTCTCATAAATGGCAAGTCCATTTGGATATGTTTGAGGGATTCCATTAATGATTTAGCCTCCGCTGGTGTTCCGAAAAACCATCACGCCGTTGCTGTGTGTTGAGTGCGGCATAGTGGCAGGCAAAAAACACCAGCAACACAACGGTTTCGTCTCCTTAGCCTTACCAGTATGCAGCTGGTACACCGGGTGGTTGCCACAGGTTATCGAACAGAATCTCTTGCGCCATCCTCAACTTTACTTTTCCCTCCTGCAAGTTCACTTATGTCACCTGCAACTATACTTTTCCTTCCTGCAAGTTCACTTACGCCGCCTGCAACTTTACTTTTGCCTCCTGCAAGTTCACTTACGCCGCCTGCAATGGTACTTTTTCCGCCTGCAACTTCATAAAAGGGGTATTCTAACCCAGAATTAGGTCCCGCAATAAGAAATATATGGCATTATTTGCTCACTATCCACTTATAAAACAACGGAAACTCCTGCCGCCAGGTGGCTTCATTGTGTTTTCCTTCATCCCTTACCACTACCGTCATTTTTGATTTTGATACGGCCGCCATTTGTTCAAATGCCTTCAGCATATATGGCACCATGGTTTCACCTTCCTGCTTGCCAGCGTAGAAATAGATGTGGCTCTTAACTTTTTTCCCTTTCAATTTTATATCATCAAAGATGGAAGGCCCCACCCAAAATGCCGGGGAGAAAACTCCTGCCCCGCCAAATACCTTTGGATATTTCAAAACGGCATACATCGAAATCAGCCCACCCATCGAAGAACCAGCCAGTGTTGTACTTGCCTTATCTTTCTTAGTGCGGTAGCGTTTATCAATATAAGGTTTAAGTGTTTTAGCCAGAAAGTCAATATAAGCCGCCCCTTCTCCCTTGCCAAACGATACATGGTCATAAGGATTGTATTCGTTCATGCGTTTGGTGGTGCCATTGTCAACAGCCACTACAATACAGTTCTTAAGTTTTGTACTGTCGAGAAATTCATCAACGCCCCATTCGCCGGCATAAGAACGGGCATCATCAAAAACATTCTGCCCGTCATGCAGGTACAGTACAGGGTAACGTCCTTTTGTTTTGGAATAATTGGCGGGGAGATAAATGGAAACAGCTCTTTTGCGTTTCAGTTGCGGAATGTAAAAAGCAGTATCAATAATTGTCACATTTTGGCTTGCGGTATGCAATTTTTCCGGAGCCTTGAAATTATCGCTCCATTGCTCCACATCCAGGATAACTGTTTGCTCAGCATCCGCTTTCAGCGTTCTGTTCCCTTGGGCATTGCCATTGGCTTTACATTCCACTTCCATCCAGCTGCCCCTTGTTATCTTGTATTCATAAGTGCCAGGTGCAAGTTTTGCATCCAGGAAAAAACCCCCATCTTCCATCCGGTTAAACTTCCATGCTATATCGCCGGGTTTCCAGCCATTGAAAGAACCTGCAAGGAACAAATCATAACCTTTCGGTTCCGCAGGCAGGTTGCCAATTTTGAAATGTATGGTTTGCTGGGCTGATGCAAAGGCAAACAGCAGGGTTTGTACAAACAGAAAAAGAAAACGGGTCATAATAATGATTATGACATAAAGGTATTATACTTCCTTCATCAGTTCCTTAATCTTCTGCAGGTGCTTGTCGCTAACAGGCCATACGGGCTGGCGCACCGTATTTTTACAAAGTCCCATTTCACTCAGGTATGCCTTCGCACCACTTGGGCTGCCTTCTGCAAATAGTGAGGTGATAATATCTATATACTTGCTGTGCAAAGGCAGTGCTTCGGCAAATTTACCTTGCAGGCAAAGACGCACCATCTCAGAGTAATCTCCGGGATACACATTAGCCACAACTGAAATCAGGCCTTCGGCACCGGCAGCAATCATGGGCAGTGTGATGGGGTCGTCGCCGCTGATAAGCATAAAATCAGCAGGCTTTTCTTTTACAATCTTGTTGAAGATATCGAAACTGCCGCTGGCTTCTTTAGTTGCAAATATGTTTTTACACTCCCTGGCAATGCGCAGGGTGGTTTCAGCAGTTACTGATTGTCCCGTACGGCCCGGTACATTATACATGATGATGGGCAGTGGAGTAGCAGCATCCAAAGTTTTATAATGCTGGAACAAACCTTCCTGGTTAGGCTTATTATAATAAGGGCTTACTGAAAGAATAGCATCGTAACCGGAAAGATCAAATGTTTTAAAGGCTTCAATAATCTCATGTGTGTCATTACCGCCAATGCCTGCTACTAACGGCAAACGGCCAGCCACTTTATCTTTTACGAAAGAAAATACATCCTGTTTCTCAGCACCATGAATGGTGGCACTTTCGCCAGTTGTACCCAGCACTACAAGGTATTCTACCTTGCCTTTGATCCAGAAACCGATGAGATTTTCAAAACTCTCCCAGTCAATTTTTCCATCTTCGTGGAAAGGAGTAACAATGGCAATACCTGTACCTGTAAATTTTTCCCGTAAAGTCATTTGTATATTGATTATTGGTAGTTAAGTAATTGAAATGCTGATCAGCGATATACAGCTGAAGAGTGCGACCCAGAGTTCCGCCTCCTTCGTCGGCTCGTCGGGGCAGGCGCAACAGAAACTGATAGTCCCAAGGGATGCCTTTGGCATGGCACTGTTGCTGACTAAAAAAACTCCTTCCGCTAAATCATCAGCTCCGGCTACGATGGCTGCAGACTCAAACTCCTTCTTCTTCCCAAAAGCCCATCTTGCTGAATTTCTCAATCCGTTTCTCCACTCTTTCCTCAGGTGTCATTTTCTTCAGTTCAGCAATTACCGGGATGAGATAGTTTTTCAATATTTCGGCTGATTGTGCATAGTCCCAATGTGCTCCGCCATCAGGTTCAGGAATAATACCATCTATCAATCCAAAGCCAAGCATCTTATCTGCGGTGAGACGCAACTGCTCGGCAGCCACTTCTTTTTTATCCCAACTGCGCCAGAGAATGGATGAGCAACTTTCGGGGCTGATAACTGTGTACCATGTGTTCTCCATCATAAACACCCTGTCGCCCACACCAATGCCCAAGGCACCACCGCTGGCACCTTCTCCAATAATAACACAGATTACCGGCACTTTCAGGCGTACCATTTCGTAAATATTGCGGGCAATTGCTTCGCCCTGGCCTCTTTCTTCTGCCTCAAGGCCGGGGTAAGCGCCGGGAGTATCGATAAGCGTAATAACAGGCTTATTGAATTTTTCGGCCAGTTTCATCAGGCGAAGAGCTTTACGATAACCTTCAGGGTTGGCCATACCAAAATTGCGAAGCTGGCGCATTTTGGTATTAATACCTTTTTGCTGGCCGATAATCATTACCGTTTCGCCATTTAATTCGCAAAAACCGCCTACCATTGCTTTGTCGTCCTTCACATTACGGTCGCCATGCAATTCCAAAAAGTTTTCGGTCATTTTATCAATATACTTCAGCGTATAGGGCCTGTCGGGATGGCGGCTAAGCTGCACCCGCTGCCAACTGCTGAGGTTTTGAGTTATTTCACGACGTTTTTCAATAATACCAGTCTCCAGCTTCTGAAGTGTATCACTAAAATCAATCTTAGTCTTTTCCTGGCGGGCTTTAACAGCCTGTATCTCATCAATCAGGTCTTTGACTGGTTTCTCGAAATCAAGAAACTGTCTGTTTGCATCACTTGGCATAGGCGTAAAAATGAGCGGCTAAATTAAGGATTAATTAAAAAACAGGGGGATAAGATGTCTTGTGATTTTCATCATATAAATTCCTGAAAAACTTTTGGTTGAAAATGGCTGAGCCGTTATCTTTGCCGTCCCAAAAACGGATTTATTCCGTTGAAGGAACGGATCGGTAGTTCAGTTGGTTAGAATGCCGCCCTGTCACGGCGGAGGTCGCGGGTTCGAGTCCCGTCCGGTCCGCAGAGAGAAAAGAAAGCTCCTGTTTATCAGGGGCTTTTTCTTTCTGGGCTGTTGACTTCAGATTAGTACCCAAATACTTCTTTCCTTATTGCAGTATATTTTGCAGCCTTTTCCGTTTGCTGCATATCCTGGCTGATAGAAATAAGGCCATCAAGTATCAAAGGCTGATTGCCGTATTTAGCGGCAAAACTTTCCAAAAGTTGCAGCGCTTTTTCCTGTTCACCTCCTGAAAAAAGGCCGATGGCATAGCCATATTGCAGCTGGGCATCAGCCGGAGCGTACTGCGCCGCCAGTTTTAATTCAGTTAATCCCCTGGCATTTTCCTTCTGCCTGATATACCACAATCCCATTGAATAATGCAGGTAAGCACTTTGTGGCTGACGTCGCAAACCAAGATCTGTAACTTTTTTGACCTCATCCTCTCTGCCCTGTTGCCGGTACAAGTCTGTGAGATTACTGTAAGCCGGAACAAAATCAGGAAACAGGCGGATACAGTCTTTATACAAGTTTTCTGCCACCTCATGTCCTCCTGTTGTACTGAATAATATGGCCCTGTTAAAATAACCCTCCGGCCGGTGACTCATTTGTTCCTGCACTATCATGTACTCACTCATTACTTTTCTGAACTGACCTAGGTCTTTTTCACCAAGTTTGCCCGATTGCGGTGCCAGCATATTCATTGCTTCCATTCTTACTGAAGCCACCTTATCATACAGCAGCGGTTCAATGTGTCCCGCCAGGTTATCCGGTGGATAATTGCGCAGGGCTTTAAGGGTGTTCAGGCGGATATTCGGGTCACTGCTTTTTAACTCCTGTAGCAGAATTTCATTGATCCTTGATGTGGTGTAATATGCATACTGCTCCATCGCTGTAGCCCTGATGATTGCAGGGTTGTTCTTGTTTTGCAGCAAATCATATAATGATGACTCACTCTCCTTTATGTACTTTGACACAGCATACAGCAGTTCGGCATAAGTCTTTTCCTTAGGCAGCTTTCGTCCATACCACTTTGTAAAGCTGTCTGCTGCCCACTTCACTGTTTTATCTGTATGACATTTATTACAGGCATTTGGGGTACCCATTGTAAGTGAATGATCGGGCCGGGGAATCCGGATGCTGTGGTCAAGCCGGTTATCTATCACCATATAGGTGGTTACCGGCATATGGCAGTTTATACATTGGTTGCCCGTACCTGCTGCTTTATGAAAACTATGCTGCGGTCCGTCGTATTTGGCAGGCTGGTGACAGGAAGTGCACAACGCATTACCTGTTGCCTTCACTTTCATGCTGTGCGGCTCGTGACAATTAATACAGGTTACACCCGCAGCATACATCTTACTTTGCAGGAAAGAAGCATACTCATAATCTTCATCCTTGATTTGCCCGTCAACATGATAATTGACAGGATTCGCCGTCGCCGGTAAATGAGATTGAAGGAAAGAATTTCCATACTGGTACTCATCAGTAAACCTTGTTGCCCTGGCATGACAACGGGCACAGGTTTCAACCAGCGTATCGTTTTGCATCACCTGCTGTGGCAGCAATGTTTGCTTTGCTGCATCCAATTGCCAGTTCACTGGTTTGGAAGCCAGGCTGATGGCAAACCCTTTCCATTGAACACTCATATCCTTCTTCTCTGCCCATTGCATATGTCCTGATGCCGGTCCGTGGCATGACTCGCAGGAGACACGGCTTTCCGTCCAGCTGCTGTGAAATTTGTTTTCAGCCAGGCTAAAGTTCTTTTTAAATTCAGTGGTATGACAGTCGGCACACATATAGTTCCAGTTCTGGTTAATGCCCATCCAGAACAATTCATCAGTATGTGAGATCCGTTCCTTGTCGTATAAATGAAACCAGCGTTGCCCGCCCTTTGCTTTCTCCCTTGCGTCCCAACAAAAAGGAAGTACCTGTATGCGGCCATCATCAAATTTTACCAGGTATTGCTGCAACGGCCTCCAGCCAAATGTATAACTGATAAGAAATTCCTTCTTCACCCCGGTACCGTCTGTTGTCCTCACAAAATAATGTCCGTCCCGCTGATAAAAGAAAGCTGTATCCCCGTGGTAAATAAACCGGCTGTTGTTAAAATCGCCCTTTACAGTTGCAGCCGACACGGTATCCATTGCATGATAATGATCTGATGTCTTGAATAACTCAAATTCTTTCTTGTGGCAGGACTGGCATTTTTCTGTACCTGCATAAGTATGTACTGTGGCCTTTTGCTTTTTTGCAACACAACAATATAAGATGGCAACTGTACCAAACAGAAAACCAGTAATTATTAGCTTCTTCATTTAATTCCTGTTAGAGAGAATTTCACCGCTTTCTTTATTCAGCTCAAAATTCCCATTTTATTTCACAAAAAATGAAAATGCCTGTGAAAAGTATGATGATTACAGATTAATGTCTGAAAGATATAATACTCATCTATTTACTAATACTGTAATAACTGCAATAAAGGCAAGATCGATCCGCCGCAGGCGGAACAACTTTATGGTCA
>CALLZY010000014.1 GCA_937858715.1 uncultured Chitinophagaceae bacterium
GTTTGAGGAACTGCATACAGAGACATATAAGGCCATATTGCAAGGTGCAGGTACCAGACTCGCAGCTACAAAAGTTGTCATTAACCTGCTGCATGAATTAAAGAGCTTGTAATAAATTCTATAAAAAATGTCAAAAGTTGCGTTGATTACCGGGGTTACCGGGCAGGACGGAGCCTATCTGTCAGAATTACTTTTAAACAAGGGTTATGAAGTGCATGGCATTAAACGCCGTTCATCGCTCATTAATACGCAGCGGGTGGATCACCTGTATAAGGACCTGCATGAGAAAGGGGTGAATTTCAAATTGCACCATGGCGACCTTTCTGATTCTACAAATATCATCCGTATCATCCAGGAAGTACAGCCGGACGAGATTTACAATCTCGGGGCCATGAGCCATGTGAAGGTGAGTTTTGAAGAACCCGAGTACTCAGCCGATGTGGATGGTATCGGTACTTTAAGGATATTAGAAGCAGTGCGGATATTAGGTTTGACCGGGAAGACAAAAATATACCAGGCATCAACCAGCGAATTGTACGGACTGGTACAGGAAGTGCCGCAAACTGAAAAAACACCCTTCTATCCCCGTTCGCCTTATGCGGTGGCAAAGATGTATGCTTACTGGATTACGGTTAACTACCGTGAAGCCTACAATATGTTTGCCTGCAATGGCATCCTGTTTAACCATGAAAGCCCGATGCGTGGCGAGACTTTTGTAACCCGTAAGATTACAAGGGGTGTAGCCAGGATTGCCCTTGGCCTGCAGGATACACTGTGGATGGGGAATATCAATTCAAAAAGAGACTGGGGTCATGCCAAAGATTATGTGGAAGGTATGTGGCTGATCCTGCAACAGGATACACCGGAAGATTATGTACTGGCTACCGGTGTTACTACGGAAATCCGTGAGTTTATCAGGATGGCGTTTGAAGAAGCGGGTATTGAAATCGGATTTAAAGGAAGCGGTGTGGAGGAAAAGGGATATGTGAAATCTGCAAAACCGGAGCTGAACCTGCCGGTGGGTAAGGAAATACTGGCCATTGATCCGAAGTATTTCAGGCCTACGGAAGTTGATTTGCTGCTGGGTGACCCCACAAAGGCCATGACCCGTTTAGGCTGGAAGCCGAAGTATGATGTAGGCAGTCTTTGCAAAGAGATGGTGCAGGCCGACCTGGAATTATTCCGGAAGGAATTGCTTGTGAGGAATGCGGGGATGTGAGATTGAAAGTTTAATGTGGGTTAATGATAGTTCAATATGGTTGAAAGTGGTTTATTGGCGGTTGAAAATAGTTGAATGTGGTTCGCTTTCACTATACTGCAGCGGGATAATTGAATGGTAGTATAATGTTGTTGAACGTTGTTTAATATGGTTGAAGGGGTTTAACCACAGCCGGCACGGCGAATGCTTAGTAATGTTTTAAACACAGAGGAAAATGGGGGAAAGGCAGCACAGAGGGACACAGAGGATTCCGCTAAAGCGGAACCGATAGCTATCGGTTGAAAGGCAACAACCACAGCGGTCAAAGCGTACACAGCGGTTAACCAATGTATTTTCTCAGTGTGCTCAGCGTTCGCCGTGGTTAATAATATAATATCAAAAAATAAGCAGTGGAAAAGCAATCGAAAATATATATAGCCGGACACCGGGGCATGGTGGGCAGCGCCATACAGCGTAAGCTGGAAAAAGAAGGGTTTACTAATATTGTGACCCGTACTTCGAAAGAACTGGATTTGCGGAACCAGCAACAGGTAGCTGATTTCT
>CALLZY010000015.1 GCA_937858715.1 uncultured Chitinophagaceae bacterium
AAAGGCAAATCGCCGGCAGAAGCTAAGGTATCGAATATGTGGTGCAGCTTCAACTTCTCAATCACCACATCCACCAGTGCCATTGGAGAAGAAGTAGCCAACCCTATCCGGAAATCTCTTTCTTTAAAGAACGTAAACACATCTTCAATGCCCGGAAATGGGAGACTTTTTGCCCCAACCTTTTCAATTGCCTTTTGTACCACCACATCTACTGCTGCCGGAGCAAGTCTTAAGTCGGCTCTAAAATACCTGAACCAATGTTCAATCCATTCCTCAGTGCGAAGACCAGTGCTGGTATTGTACTGTTCATCTGTCAATTTATATCCATATTGCTCCAGTGTTTCCCGGCCGGCTTCCTGCCACTGGGGCTCGCTGTCAATAAGCAGGCCGTCCATATCAAAGATTACCGCATTGTATTGCATACTGCAAACTTTCATCAACCTGAAATAATTTCCAAATTCTTTTGAAATTACCGGTAATAATGCTTTTTGATAATGCCGGTGTAAACAGTATAATTTTGCAGTCCAAAGAATCATCTCACTTTCTCACACAAACATTTCTTTATGCTACGAAAGAAATTATTCAGACTGCACAACACTAAAGAGATAGATAAAAAGCATGAAATTTTCCGGGTTGAGGCATTGAGTGATGCCGTATTTGCTTTTTCTGTTTCTCTTCTTATTATTTCACTGGAAGTTCCCAATACGTTTGAAGAGCTGAAAGCGACCATTCATAATTTTGTTCCCTTTTTTGCTACAGTTGCTTTAGTATTCTTCTTCTGGTATTTGCAAAATGAGTATTTCCGCAACTACGGACTAAACGACGGGAAGGTTGTTTTCCTGAACCTTGCCTTGCTGGCACTGATACTCTTTTATGCTTTTCCGCTTAAGTTTTTGTTTACCCTGCTCTTATCATGGTTCACTGGTATCAGCTTTTTTTCAGAAGTGCCAAAAGAGGGGGAGAGCATTTTAACCCAGGAACAGTTTCCTGAACTGATTGTGTTTTTCAGTATCGGCTATGCTATTATCTGGTTCATCTTTTACCTACTGTATCATCACACTTTTAAGAAGAGAAAAGTGCTTGAACTTACAGCTGTTGAAACTGCTTACCTCAGTAACCAGCGGCTTGATGCACTGGTGCAGGTAGCAATTGGTTTATTGAGCATGGTATTTTCTTTGCTGCGCCTGCCACTAATCAGCGGATTATGTTTCTTGCTGCTGCCGGTATGGCTGCTTGTAAATAATCACCATTTCAAAAAGCAACTAAAGGCAGTTTCAGGCAGGTAGGTATCGTTCTTTAATAATGGCGATATGATGTGCCGCATGACCTGCAATAATAAAGCCGATTCCTTCCACATAAATGGAATTATTGTTGGCTATACCATTTAGCTGAAGTTGCTTTTTGCTGAAACTTTTGAAGAGCAGAATAGTGGATATTCGCACAGCAACAAATTCGTCGATCATTTCTTTCCATTCTCTTTTAGCCGGATTGGTATTTTCAGCCCAGGTGTTTTCATCAAAACCGGGCAGGTGAGAGGTGTCATTACGGGAGAATGATAATGCCCTGTAGGCAAATACCCTTTCGCTGTCAATAATATGTTGCAGGAGTTCTTTAATTGTCCATTTGCCTTTGGCATAACGGTAATTCTGTTTCTTATCCGGTATTCTTTTCAGGAATGAAGCAATTGTCTTTTGCTGGTCTGATAAAACCTTGTGCAGGTTAGTCTCAGTGACCTGTTTGAGATAACCGTGGTACCACTCCGGGATTCTTGAGTAATCGGGTTTTGGCATAAATGATGAAAAAGAGAAATAAAAGTAAAAAATAAACCCGGCTCAGGGCCGGGTTTATTATATCAGATAACGATTTAGCTTTTCGGCTTTACGGTCACTTGCGTTTTTACAGCAGGTTTTTTTTCCGGCTTCAATGTAGAAGCAAGTTTAATGGCTTCGTAAGCATTAATAATGCCACCTGACCTTGACAGCTCAGACATATTTGCTTCTTCATCTGTTCCTGGCACATTTACTTTTTCACCTGGACTCTTCGCAGTCTTCTCAATCACCATCTTGACCTGTGCAGGGCTCAGATTAGGATAGTATTGAAGGATAAAAGCGGCCAAACCGGCAACTACAGGAGAAGCCATACTGGTTCCTTGCAGATTCTGGTAGGTATTTCCGCCAGGTACAGTGGCATAGATTTTTACGCCTGGAGCAAAAACATCAACTTCTTTCTTACCATAATTAGAGAAACTGGCTGTCAATCCGCCGGCTTTAGGATCGCCGCTTGCGCCAACAGTAATCCAGTTAGTGGGTTTTTTACCTTCCAGCATCTGAGGGGTAGGATAGTTAAAACTGGAGTCGAGGTTCTTTGCATCATTTCCTGCTGCATGTACCATTAATACACCTTTGCTTTCTGCATAGCGAACAGCCTCGTCCACCCATTTCTTCTCAGGAGAGAAGCTTTTGCCAAAACTCATATTGATGACTTTTGCTCCGTTATCAACCGCATAGCGTATTGCCAGGGCAACATCTTTGTCATGTTCATCGCCATCAGGCACGGCCCTTACTGTCATAATTTTTACATTGCTGGCTACACCATCCATTCCTTTGTTGTTGCCTCTTACTGCCCCGATAATACCAGAAACATGGGTGCCATGCAGGGCAGCTTTGTTGCTTACCATTACATCGTTATTGCCATAAAATCTGTCGTTGAAATTGCCGTAATCATCACCAACGATTTCATTCCTGTATTCTTTGGGAGGTGTATTCGCAGCATCGGCTTTCTTTTTCTCGCTGTCAACATACTCACCAAATCCTTCAAGAAATTCAGTATTGGTGGATTCTGTTGCTTCATTGCCTGACATGAGGGCATAAATGGTGGCCTTTGCTTTTTTAGCATCGGATTCATTAGGTTCAAAAGCTCCGAGTTCTTTTCCCGTATAAGTTTCTTTGCCCATCGCTTTACGCAGAATACTGTCGCTTTTCAGGCAGTTTTTGTAGGCTTTTTCCATGAACATCAGTTCAAGGGCTCCGGTTTTAGAATCTTCACCTGCCACTTCTTCTTTTGCCCTTTTCCACATCTCGTATTCAAACTGCTCGTCTTTAGACAGTTCTGAAACTGTAATGTCCTTACCGTCATACTTGGTTCTGAAATTATGATATACCCGTCCGGCTTCATAAGAATCCTGCTCCACACTTTTTCCATCTTTTCCTCCAAGAAAGTTCCAGCCATAGATGTCATCAACATATCCGTTCTTATCATCATCAATACCATTGCCTGGAATTTCTTTCGGATTTTTCCAGAGGATTGATTTCAGGTCTTCATGCAATGTGTCCACACCAGAGTCAATTACTGCAACGATTACAGTTTTGCTTTTCAGTTTTTTTGATTTTACAAACTGGTAGGCTTTGTCGGTACTGATGCCGTAAAAGCCGGTTTTTGTTTTGTCCAGCATGTGCCAGCCATGGGGCACCTCATCTTGGGCAGAAAGTAAAGAAGTAAATAAGCCGCCGATGGCAAACAGAGCGGTTTTTTTCAACAGAGTGTTCATGTCAATTTTTATTTAGTACAAATTTGGGAAAGTGGTAAAAATAATGATTACCATTCATACAATTTGCATAAATAAAAAGCCCTGACTGCAGGGCTTTTAGCTTTTTGTTGACAAATAAAAAATTATCAGTAATTGAGTTTCAATTCAACCCGTCGGTTTAATGCCCTGCCTGCCAGCGTTTTTTCATCTGCAATGGGCTTGTTTGGTCCATAGCCTTCTGAGCTTAAACGTTCTTCGCCAATGCCTTTTAAAATGAGGTAGCTTCTTACTGCGGCAGCCCTGTCATCAGAGAGTTTCATATTCATGTCATAATTTCCCTGATTGCTGGTGTGGCCTTCTATAAACAATTTCAGTTCAGGATTTTCGGCGAGAATCTGTGCCACTTCATTCAGTATCTTGAGTGATTGCGGCAGCAGGGTAGCTTTTGCCTGTTGGAACTGTATTCTTTTTGCCGCATAATTCATTTTTTCTACTACCTCTTTCTTAATCTCAGGACAACCATTATTGGCTGCTACACCGCTAAGTGAAGGGCACTTATCTTCTTCATCATTGATACCATCGCCATCTGTGTCTGGTATGGGACAACCGTCGTATTTGGGGTCGCCTTTTACTGAAGGACACTTGTCTTTTTCGTTCACCACTCCGTCGCCGTCACAATCAGTTGAAGGGCAACCTTCATTGCAAACAGGGCCTTTTTCGTTGGGACATTTGTCTTTTTCGTCAGTAATGCCATCATTGTCGGCATCCGGAACGGGACATCCTGCATATTTTGCAATTCCTTTTAGTGTCGGGCATTTGTCCTCCTCATCATTTAGGCCATCGCCATCAGTGTCAGGTATTGGGCAACCATTGTATTTAAGCAAACCGGCAATTGACGGACATTTATCTTCTTTGTCGGGAATGCCATCGCTGTCGGCATCAGGACAACCCTTAGTAATTTTGTCACCAGGTTCATTCGGACAGTTGTCTTTTTCATCAGTAATACCATCCTTATCTGTATCGACAGGGATGTTCAGTTTTTCTTTCGGGTTACCAATAAACACACCAATTGTGGCTCCTATTACCTGGTGTTTGTAGGAAGATGCGTCATAGTCAACCGGTTTAAAAAAATTATCTAAACCACGGCTGTAATTACCGGTTATAAAGACCCTGCCGAATTCAAAACCAGCAAGGCCATTAACCCCATACCCGAATATTTTGTATTTGCCGGGGCCATCACCAACCGGAGGATCGTTGTTTTCATCTGTAGTGAGCAATAATTGTGTGCCAGCAGGGGAAGAAGAAACATTCAGCGTTTCCGTTTTCAGTTTTCCGGTAAAGAAGACATTGGCATATGGTCCGCCGCCAATAATGAACTTTGCTTTTTTACCAAGCTTAAACTTGTAAACAAGGTTGAACGGGATATCTACATAATTGACAAACTCAGTTTTCTTAATGTTCATAAGGCTGCTGAGTGAGGTATCAAAATCCTGCGAAAATTTTCTTCCTTTATTATAGAAGATTACTCCGGGCTGAAAAAAGAAATCCGATTTGCTGCCCAGCGCAATATCAGCAATAAAACCTGCATGGATGCCTGTGCGGGGAGTAAAGAGTGATTTGGTGCCGCTCCAGCCGGGAAGGTTGTTCTCTTCGATAACAGAAGACTGCTGGCCTCCGCCAAGCAAAGCCACCCTGACTTGTGCAACTGCAAACAATCCTGGTGCAGAGAGCAGCAGGACAAATAATGCTTTTTTCATAGATACCAGTTTATTACTGTTTTATGTGTGCAAAAATTATAAATAATATCCATTAATCAAAGGAAAAGAATCAAACATCAAATTTTATCCCCTGCGCCAGAGGTAATGAAGTGCTATAGTTAATGGTGTTGGTTTGCCTGCGCATATAAGCTTTCCAGGCATCGCTGCCGCTTTCACGGCCACCGCCGGTTTCTTTTTCGCCGCCAAAAGCCCCGCCAATTTCAGCGCCGCTGGTACCGATGTTTACGTTGGCAATGCCACAATCACTGCCTGCGGCAGAAAGGAACTGCTCTGCCTCCCTTATGTTGAGTGTCATTATGGAAGAGGAAAGCCCCTGCGGCACACCATTCTGAATGGCAATAGCTTCATCAATGGTTTTGTATTTGAGCAGATAAAGTATTGGCGCAAATGTTTCGTGTTGCACAATGCTGAAACCTGGTTTTGCTTCAGCAATACAGGGCTTCACATAACAACCGCTTTCGTAGCCGTCTCCTTCAAGCACTCCGCCTTCTGCAATAAAGTGACCGCCTTCGGCTTTGCATTTTTCAATGGCGTTTAAATACGTTTTTACAGCGTCAGTATCTATCAATGGGCCAACATGGTTGAATTCCATCAATGGATTTCCAATTCTCAATTGTTTGTATGCGGTTACTAATTTGGCTTTTATTACTTCGTAAACATCTTCATGAATAATTAAACGGCGGGTGGTGGTGCATCGCTGTCCGGCTGTGCCCACAGCGCCAAACAATGCCCCTAATGTGGCAATGTCAAGGTCGGCTTCTTTAGATATGATGATGGCATTGTTGCCACCCAGTTCCAGCAGCGAACGTCCTAATCTTGCGCCAACTGCCGCACCAACTGCTTTACCCATACGGGTAGAACCGGTTGCTGATATAAGCGGAATCCTTGTATCAGCAGCCATCCATTCTCCCACATCTCTTCCGCCGGTAATGACGCAGGAGACACCTTCAGGTATATTATTTCTGCTGAAAACTTCTGAAACAATATGCTGACAGGCAATAGCACACAGCGGTGTTTTCTCAGATGGTTTCCATACACTCACATCGCCGCACACCCAGGCCAGCATGGCATTCCAGCTCCACACGGCTACCGGGAAATTGAAGGCAGAAATAATCCCAACTATTCCCAGCGGATGGTATTGTTCGTACATACGATGCCCCGGTCTTTCGCTGTGCATCGTTAACCCGTGCAACTGCCTGGAAAGCCCCACAGCAAAATCACAGATGTCAATCATTTCCTGTACTTCTCCAAAACCTTCCTGCAGGCTCTTGCCCATTTCGTAAGAGACTAGTTTGCCCAGAGCCTCTTTTCTCTCCCTGAGTAAATCGCCAATCTGCCTTACGATTTCGCCTCTTTTAGGGGCAGGAACTAAACGCCAGGTTTTAAATGCTTCTCCGGCTTGAAGAATTACGGTTTCGTAGCTTTCTTTATCGCAGGAAATCACATCGCCGATGTGCTTTCCGTCAACAGGGGAGAAGGATTCAATTTTAGGGCCATAGCTTTCTATCCAGTGAGAACCGGTACTAACGCCGCTGTTCAGCGTTTTAACCTTCAGGGTATTTAAAAATTCCATAAATAAACTTTACTTCTGTAAAGTTATCTCAAATCCGCCTGAAATCCATCTGCCCGGCATTTGGCTTCCCAACAGGTCGCTGTAAGTGGTATTGAAAAGATTATCTGCCTGCAGGTAAACCCTCGCTTTGCTCTGCAGTGACTGGTAGCTGAGTTTAGAATTGAGAACGAAATAAGATTTTGCAATTTCAGCATTAATGGCATTTGCTTTCTGCGTATTTCTTTCCTTATACAACCCGCTGAATGCGATGGAAAGATTCCTGGTATTGCAAGCAATGGAAAAATTAATAAGATGCTTTGCATGAGAAGAAACATAGAAAGAAGGAACTGCATCATTATTTTCTGATTGCAGCCATGTGTAACCTGCTATGGCATACAAAGAAGAAAAACGGCTGATTTTTTTACTGAGCACTACGTCAATTTCTGCACCTGTGGTTTTTATTTCTGCTATGTTTTTTGCCAGTGCGTAATTGCCCGTTGGAATAAGGTTTACTTTCCGGGGCATATCTGCATAGGCAGTAGGTGTCCAGTCAATAAGATTGGAATGATTGCGGTGAAAAACTGTAGTGCTGATTTGAATTTCCTTGCTTGCCCTGATGTCAAATCCGGCTTCGACGTTCCAGGAATTTTCGGCTTCCAGTTCAGGATTGCCGATGCTGCCTCCCGTAACTAATGCTTTATTATAATTGTTGTAACGTTCGGTAAAATCGGCATCACGGAAAGAACGGCCTGCAGATGCCCTGACAGTGAAAGCAGAAGGTGACCAGGCAAAGTTGATTTGCGGAATAAGGATGGCACCGTAGTTTTCATCCCAGTCTAAGCGGATACTTTCATTTACGAAAACATTGGACGAAAGTTCATGCCTGAAGATGGCGTAGGCTGCACCATGCCAGAGTGAATGATTGCCCCGGTCGTTTGATTTTATTTCTTTTCTCAATGACTGTACACCAATAGTGTAGCTGTGGGATGAATTAAAGGAAGATGAATAATACAACTGAGCTGTGGTCATATTGGTTTTGTTATCATTTGGTGCGGAGGACGGCCTGAACCAGTATTGGTCACGCAGTTTTTTATAACCTGCATCGAAATTGACAGAACCTTTTTTTAGTTTTTTAGAAATATTCAGATGGTTCCACCAGCTATTCACTTTTTCACTGGCAGTATCGCTCAGAAATGTTGTATAAAAATTTTGGGCATTAAAATCCCTGAAATCGGCGGCAGAGCGAAAGTTTACCAGCCAGTTGTTTTTAAAAAGATGTGATACGGCAATATTTACAGTAGTATTATGAAAGAAACCAGTTGTGCCCCTGAGTTGTTGTCCGGCAGCATTGTTTGTTAGCATTCCTGCAGAGATAGCCGATTTTTTGCCGGACCAGCGGCCATAAATTTCTCCATTAAGCAAGCCGTATTCTCCGGCAGATAGTTTGGTATTCAATGTCCTTTGTTGTGCTTTGTTTTTAGCAGCAAATGTCTTTGTAATTATATTGATAACACCTCCCACTGCTTCTGAGCCATAAATGGCCGATGCTGCCCCTTTAAGAACTTCTATTCTCTCAATCTCTGAAGTGTTTACCGGTATATAACTATTGAAGTGGCCGGTAAGAGGGTCGTTGAGTTTTATTCCGTCGATGATTACAAGTACCTGCTGGAAAGTGCCCCCACGGATAACAATATCACTTTGGCTGCCCTGCGGCCCTCTTTGCTGAACTTCCACGCCGGGCAGAAAACGAAGCAATTCGTCAACAGAGTGGACTGGCAGCGACTTTAGCGAATCTGTTTTTACAAAGAATATATTCCGGCCGGTTTCTTTTTTCTGCTGGGAGAACAGGCTTGAAGTAACCGTTACATTTTCCAGAAAGGAACTATCTGTTTGGGCATGAACATTAAAAACTGAAAAGAGTAACCCTGCAATAACTGCAACACGACAAATACAATTCATGTGGTTTTGTTTTCGCTGCAAAAATAGGGGAGTTGGGGGAAGCAAGAAGTCAGAAGTTGGAGGTCAGAAGTCAGAACTGGAGATGGCATACAAGTTTAAGAGTTGTACGGCCATTCAACAATGTAATCATACAAAAACTTTAATACTGCTCCGCTTCATTTGGAAAATCTTTATTCTTCACATCACTGATGTATTGTTGTACTGCTTTAGTGGCCTGTTCATGTATATTCAGGTACTGGCGAAGAAACCGTGGCCTGAATTCTGTATTGATGCCCAGCATATCATGCATTACCAGCACTTGTCCATCGCAATAATTGCCAGCGCCAATTCCAATAGTGGGGATAGTTAAACTTTCTGAAACTTCTTTGGCAAGTGCTGCCGGTATTTTTTCCAGTACAATGGCAAAGCAGCCGGCTTCCTGCAGTAACTGAGCGTCTTTTTTCAACTTTTCTGCTTCGGCTTCTTCTTTTGCCCTTACGTTGTAAGTCCCGAATTTATAAATGGATTGTGGCATCAATCCCAGGTGTCCCATTACAGGAATACCAGCAGAAACAATTTTTTTAACAGAGTCAAGCACTTCTTCGCCGCCTTCGAGTTTTAAGGAATGTGCCCCTGTTTCTTTCATGATGCGGATAGCTGAGGCTAAGGCCACTTCTGAGTTAGACTGGTAAGAACCAAAAGGCAGGTCAACCACAACAAGACAACGGCTGATCCCTCTTATCACCGATTGCGCATGATAAATCATCTGATCGAGTGTAATGGGCAAGGTAGTTTCATGACCAGCCATTACATTAGATGCGGAGTCCCCAACAAGGATAATATCAATACCAGCACCATCAATAATTTTTGCAAAAGAAAAATCGTAAGCAGTGAGCATGGAAATCTTTTCACCGGCGGTTTTCATTTTCTGCAAAGTGTTGGTAGTGATACGTTTTGTTTCTTTAGTGCTGCTCAT
>CALLZY010000016.1 GCA_937858715.1 uncultured Chitinophagaceae bacterium
ACTGTTTTTGTTTTTCCCGCCCCAGGCGGCTTACCTCTTCCACCCACTTGGTTTGGGCAACAGGGCCCGTTTTTAAAATTGCATTCAGCCACTCCCGCAGCAAGGCCTGCCAGTCTTCTTCGGCATGTTGTACGGTTTGCAGGGCATCCCGGTAATTGCCTTCGCATACATGGGCTACCTGCCGGGCAATAGCCGGCTCTGTTTTGTTCCGGCTGATGAGGGCTTCTTCAATTTCTCCGGGTTCCAGTGCAGGAATTTTAATAAGCTGGCAGCGGCTTAAGATGGTGGGAAGCACCAGTTCTTCATTTTCGGCCACCAGTATAAACAGTGTGTTGGGTGGTGGCTCCTCAATTATCTTCAGCAGTTTGTTGCCTTCTTTGTCTAATTCTTCGGGCATCCACATGATGAGGATCTTGTACTCACTTTCAAAACTCTTCAGGCTTAGTTTCTTGATTATCTCATCACATTCCCGTGCAGTTATTTTTCCCTGGCTGTTTTCTTTTTCCTTTATTAATTCAATCCAGTCGAAGAGGTTGCCATAAGGATTCAGTTTCACAAACTCCCTCCATTCGGTAATAAAGTCGGTGGCTATTGGTTTTTCCCCCGCCTTTTTGGTAACTGTTGGGTAGGAAAAGTGAATATCGGGGTGAACTAATTGATGTGCTTTAATGCAGGCAGGGCAGGTGCCGCAACTGTCAGTTATTGGTTGCTGTCCCGCCCCAGGCGGGACGGTTACTGGCTCTGGCTCTCCAAATAAAGAAGGGCCTGTATCCGCAGCCGATTTTTGGGGACTGCAAACAACATACTGTGCAAATGCAATGGCAAGAGGCAGGGCACCACTTCCTTCTTTACCCAAAAAAAGCAAGGCATGGCTAAGTCGGTTATGCTGTACCAGCTCAACCAATTGTTTTTTTACTTCCTGCTGGCCTATGATGTCGGAGAATTGCATGCGGGGCGAAAATAAACCATCTGGGTAACAAAAAAGCGATACACTTTTATATATCGCTTTTACAATTTTTATGATGGCGGCATTAATTCATCCACTTCAAAATCTCTTCACTCATCGGTTGTGTTTTAGGTGAGAAGGTAGCCACCAGTTCTCCCTTTTCGTTTACAAGAAATTTTCCGAAGTTCCAGGTTACCGGGTCGGCAAAAC
>CALLZY010000017.1 GCA_937858715.1 uncultured Chitinophagaceae bacterium
CCGGTTACCAACTGGCGGTATTATGACAATATCTATACAGAAAGGTTTATGCGTACGCCACAGGAGAATCCTAAGGGTTATGATGATAATTCCCCGATTAACTTTACCGATAAGATAAAAGGTAAGTACCTTATTATTCACGGCACAGCTGATGACAATGTCCACTTCCAGAATGCGACACAAATGATTACAGCACTGGTAAAGAGCAATATTGATTTTGAGAGTGCCTATTATCCCAATAAGAATCATGGTATTGGTGGAGGATTAGACAACACCACTTTCCACCTGTGGAGCAAAATGACAAACTGGATCCTGGAAAACATGGGCAATGAGAATACCCAGAAACCAGCAACTTCAGTAAGCAAGCCAAAAGGTTTTTAAAGGCTGCTAAACGGATAAAAGAAAACCCTTCGGATTGACCGAAGGGTTTTTATTTTCCTGAAGTAAATACAAAAAAAGACCCCCGATGGAAATCGGGGGGCCCTAATCAAAAACCATTAACCATTAAACCTTATCCTATGAAAATTCATTGCTAATATCGCCATAATATTGAAACTGCAAAATGATTTTTATCTTTTTTTGTGTCAAAAAGACAAATATGTCGATTAAACACAAAATTATTGACCTTGCTCAACCAAATAGCCTCGCAACTCGGTGACTTTCGTCACATTACATAGTATAAAACACTTAGAAAAAACGCTTCCATTTTGTAAACATTTATACTGATACCTTGTGATGGACAAGTTGAAACAAGAAGCCAAAATTGCTTTAACAAATGCTGTCAACTATTAAAAGATAAAGTACTTTTAAACAATAAAATAATGCAGAAAAATAAATGAACAAGATTCTGATAGCCATTACAGGTGCCAGCGGATCGATATATGCCGAAAACCTGCTTCGGAAACTTTCTGCACTGAACGACCAATGGAACGAGGTTGCTGTAGTGATGACAGAAAATGCAAAAATTGTCTGGCAGACTGAGCTTGGCAATTCAGTCTGGAAAGATCTCCCTTATAAGTTTTATAGTACCAATGATTTTTCTGCTCCTTTTGCATCAGGTTCCGGGCAATACAACACGATGATCATTGCGCCCTGTTCTATGGGAACATTAGGCAGAATAGCCGGAGGCATTTCCAACGACCTAATCACCCGTGCTGCTGATGTAGTTCTGAAAGAAAGAAGAAAACTGATTTGCGTTGTCAGGGAAACACCTTACAACCTGGTTCACATCCGCAATATGGAAACTGTTACCCTTGCCGGTGGCATCATCTGTCCGGCAACCCCATCTTTTTACAGCAAACCTGTCACACCGGACGAGATTGCAGGAACTGTAGTTGACAGGATACTTGATCTGGCAGGTTTTGATATTAAAACATTCCGCTGGGGAAAATAAAAAGGGATGCAGTTATTACATCCCTTGCGTTATCGTACCTGGTCATGAAATTAGTCAGTAAACCTTCCACCGGCATTTATCCAGTCTGTAATTTTTTGTCTTTCTGCCGCAGATATAAGGCCTGTAGGTGGCATAGCTGAAGGATTTCCATCCACAGCCCTTGCCCTTATCCTGTCTTTATTATTTACAATATTGCAATCCACCTCCCAGTTCATACCGCCATTGGCAATAGTATTATTATGACAGGAAACACAATTAGCCTGTAAAACAGATTTCACCTGCGTAAACAACGGCCCTGCTGATAAATTAACTACTGTGGCATTTCCGCTGCCCGTACAACTATTGGCATCTCTAGCCGTAACGGTATAGCTGCCTGCTGATAACCCGGAAAAGATATTTGAACTCTGGAAAGCCCCGCTGTTAAGGCTGTACATATAAGCACCCGTGCCGCCACTGGCGGAAGCTGAAATACTTCCGTTAGGAGCCGAAAGACAAGGTGTATTATTAATAATAGTATTAGCTACTGTAATAACTACGCCGGAGCATGGATTCGGGTTCGTAAGCGTAAAACTTGCCGACCCCGTACACCCGGCAGTACTTTTGGCTCCAATGGTATATGTTCCTGCGGAAAGCCCTGAAAATACTCCTGTAGCCTGATAAGTGCCTCCGTTAATGTTATACGTAAAGCCAGTGCCCCCAGTTGCGCTTGCATTGATACTTCCGTTTGTACCACCAAAAGTGGATGGATTTACAACTGTGCCGCTTACATTGATTGTTACTCCCGTGCAGGGATCCGTTAGTGTGAAGTTGGCCGACCCCTGGCAACCGTCTGCATTTTTTGCGATGACATTATATAAACCTGCGGTAAGTCCTGAAAAAGTACCGGATGACTGAAAAGCACCGCCATTCAAACTATATGTAAAGGCACTGGTTCCTCCTGAAGCCGACGCCACAATACTTCCGTTATTACCACCACCTGTTGTTGGGTTAGTTGTGGCAGCTGTCACATTAATGCTGACTCCGCTGCAAAGATTGGGTGCACTGATTGTAACAGAGGCCGTTCCGGTACATCCTGCACCACTTTTTGCCGTAACTGTGTATGTTCCTGCAGAAAGTCCGGTAAAGTTTCCTGATGACTGAAAGGTTCCGTTATTCAAACTGTAAGTAAAACTGCTGCCTCCGGAAGCTGTGACACTTATACTGCCATCTGATCCGCCTGTGGTAGTCGGGCTTGATGGTGTTGCATTTACTGACACGGTTATCCCTGCACAGGGATTATTATTTCCGCCGCCGGCATCACCCCCTTTGCTACAGGAAAAAACAAAGACAAGAAGAGATGACGCATAAATAACAGAAAAGAAACGGTTGATGTTGGTTTGTTTCACAAGCAATTTTTTATTTACTATCGCACAATTGCTGCCAATAGTTGCCTGATTATTTTTTCTTCTGCCCGGATAATTTATATCCTGCAGATAACAAAACACCGCTGCTGTTGAGTTTTACTTTTCCAAATCCCACACCGCTTAACGGCAGCTTAAAATAAGGTTCTGCCATTATAAAAAGGCGCTTGCCAATATTTCTTTGATAACCACCGGAAAAAGTCATAAGTGAGAAATAATGATTATTCTCGTTACTTATTGTTCTCGTTTTATAATAGGTTGCACCGGTTGCATTGTATTTATAAGCGTAATCATAAGTTTCTGTCTTCATCAGCAATGTGGATAGTCCTGCTGAAACGAACCATCCGCCTGCACCTGGCCGACGAAAATGATAACTGACCATCAATGGAATCTCATATACCTTGCAATCAGCATCGGCTTTCTCAAGTATTGGATAGTATTGATAAAACGCCTGTGGCGGATTATATGCTGCCCCTGATGCTGTATATACTTTCCGACCGGAATAGAATCCTGTCCTTAATGTCCATTTGTTACGAAAACTATATCCTATCCCAAAACCGCTAACCAGCTTCATCTTTCCTAACTGATTGCCCCCAACAAAGCTTACATCGGGTGCCAGAGAAGCAGCAATAAAAAAAGTATTTGCTTTCTTTTCTGGTTTAATAATTAATGGATCACTCTTTAACTGCCTGTTAATATCAGCAGGCAATGAATCTGCAGTGCCGCTATTTATCTGTACAGTTTGATCCTTTAGTGTATCAGTTTCTTTTTTCGAAGAAATTACATCCCACTTCTTATTCTCCTTTATTGCATTGTCTAGCAGTTCCGGTTCATTTACATTAGTGATGGCAGGTGAAATATCTGTTATGACGACAACGGCTTTTTGCTCAATCAGTTCATCAAGACTTAGTGATTTCTGAAGTCCTGCCGGTTCTGTCTTATTACTGAAATCCGTCTGAACAGGCATTGTTTTGCTTATTGCATTTTTCGCATTGCCAGCAAATGATGGTTTACTTACAGGCTGCCATTCACTGGCATTCAACTCAATTTTTTCAGGATTCTGTGTATCGTAATCGCCTGGTAATACAATCTGACTGACCGGTTTCTTATATAAAATAGTCCCACTGCCTTTTTGCAATGAATCAACTGCAGTCATTTTTTTTATTTGCAACTCCTGCGTGGTGTTCTCATTAAATGTCACGCCAGGAATACCTGTTTCATTATACTGACTACGGAAAAGAAACACAGCGCTTCCTGCTGCAATCATAAAAGGAAACAGCCATAAAACAAACCGGCGTCGCTTTTTCTCATGGGGCAAATGCTTATCCAGCAATTTCTCCATTTTTGCCCAGGCCTTTTCATCATAAGCCGGATGATGCTGCTCCGCAGCTTCCCTGATCTTCTTATCTAATTCTTCAAACGGCATTCTTGGTTGATTGTATTTCGTTACGCTTAAATAATATCTTCTGCAATTGCTGCCGGGCTTTCGACAAGTTAGACTTTGAAGTGCCGGAAGTAATTCCTAACTGAGCAGCAATCTCATCATGACTTAGCCCTTCGATTACAAAGAGGTTAAATACAGCCCTGTATCCCGGCGATAATTCCTGTATCCCCCTGATTATATCATCATAAGATAATTTATGAATAGCCTCATCGCTGTGTGTGGGGATATGAATGACCATGTTATCCAACGAGGTAACAATCTTATGCTTCTGGTTTTTTCTGAAATGATCAATTGCTGTATATACCATTATCTTTTTCAGCCATCCTTTAAACGAACTTACCACATCGCTGTATGCCGGCTGAAAATGATGGATTTCTTTGAATATCTTCAGAAACCCGTCATTCAGTATCTCCAATGCATCATCCTGGTTATTCACATACCGGTCGCAAACCGACATAGCATACCCGTAGAAAGAACAGTAAATAATTTTCTGACTTTCCCTTTTGTTGAGGCCACATGCCTCGATATGCCGGGTTAATTCCTGTGCTGTGAGCAATGTTGGTGCTGGTTGATTATTCAATCGGTTGTAATGATTTAATGGTTGCCTTGCAAACAATATCATTTGTAAACCGTGAATGAGCAGGTGTAACCGTTAACAGTGATTTATTTTAGCAGTTTACTAAACCGCTGAATTTCTGCAACTTCTGCAGCCGATAACGGCTCGTTATTATCAAACTTAGATTTCAGAAACTTAACCCGGATATGGGAAGGGTATTTAAATAGTATCTGATTAATCAGGTCGCCGGTTACTTCATCCTTTGTGTAGAGAGGCGTATTCGCCGGTAGCGGAGATCTATTTTTTTCTGACTTTTTCAGGATTATAGCCTCAAGTGTGGCCAGCTTTGCAGGAGATACTCCGGTAACCTTTTTTGCTTTTCCGTATAATCCCTGCAATTGCTTTTTACTAAGGCCTCCCCGTTCAATATATTGAAACATAATACTCCGGGCAAACTCATCGTGAGGCCGGGCCTCAGTAACAGCCTGCAGAATATCATAAACAATATCAACTCCGGGTTTTAATCGATACATAAAAGTTAGCTGGCTATTAACCTGCCGCTGAGCGGTATTTCAAAAAAAAATTACTTGTTGCAAATTAAATTGATATTTATCATAAACCATCATATTAAATATCATTGCTTTTAGTAAAATAACAAAGTAAATTTCTGTCAGATTCGGTAATAAAAGAATCAAAGCCGATGGAGTTATCCTGCACATATTGATCAATCGATTCAATGAACTCCACCCCTGATTTACGGGAATTGAGATTCCTTCCCTTCAAAGGTGGGTGAAATCTTATTGAACCTCCATAAAGGTTCGTCACTTCTAATCCCTAAACAATGAAAAAGATTTTACTCACATTGTGTATGGTGGGCATTTGCAGTTGTCTTGTTAACACCCATGCACAATGCACATTTGCCAATCCCGGAGTTAAGATTAATGGCACACCTTATACCGACCCGGTAACAGGAAAATGTATCATGAACGTTGACCTCTATTTTGACATATTGCATAACTCTGGTGGCAAATACTTCTGGATACATATCTGGCCAACCAGCAGTTATCCCAATCACAGTTATACTCCGGCATCTAATGTTCCTGCCACCTCATTAATTTCTGGTGGCAATGGCGTACTGGATAACTCTATTGCAACATTTGGAATGTATCACAAAAGTCCGGCGCTTTATATGCTTTCATCTTATCCGCCTGATGCCAATGTTCCAAACTTTCAGTATGCGGGTCTGAGTATCTCTGAAGTTGAAGGTGGCGGTATTCTGCCAGGCTCTGACAGATATACCTTAAGCGGACTCAACCTCTCTCTCCCACTTGGCTGTGATATTTCTCAGTCTTTTACTGCCGACCTGTGGGAGAGCCAGGCATCTGGTGCCCAAACAGTAGCCTGCTATACCAAAGGCATCGTTTTTTATGCAAACGATCCTAAAGTAAACGGTTTTCTTTTCTGCCAGATACCACGGCAGTTCCGTTTCGATATTTCAACAATCATCCAGACTGGAAGCCTGAGCATTGATTACAAAGTTTATATTGATAACGGTGATGGTATTTATAATAAAACAACTGACAACATCAATGTCCATTCAGGCAATGTTATTCTTGACAATGTTAATAACAGCTACCATTCGCCGATTTTGGGGTATGAACCTCATTCTTACACAAAGCCTCAATGCGACAGGCCTTTGTGGGTGGTAATTTCCAGCCCGTCTATCCCCAATGAAATTTACGCAAGGATAGAGAACAACTGTATCCCATTAGCCGTTAAATTTTTATCCTTTAGTGCCACAAGAAAAAACGACAAAGTTGAATTAGCCTGGACTACTGCCTCAGAAGAAAACAACAAGGGTTTCTTTATTGAAAGAAAGTATGGCAACACAGACTGGGTCGTACTCGGGTATGTACCCTCCACAGCAAACGGAGGAAACAGCGAAAGCAGGCTTAATTATACTTTCACAGATTTAAACGCTGTTGCCGGTATTTCGCTTTACAGGCTACGCCAGATAAATACTGATAATAAAATTAGCTACAGTGATGTACGGACAGTAAGCGGAACTGGCCAAAACAACCAGGTGATTGTCTTTCCGAATCCTTCTCAAAACGGGCAACTGAATATACTGCTTAATAGTCTGCAGAGCGAAGCCAGCATCTGCCTCATTAATATGAATGGTAGCATTATTAAGGAATGGAAAAATATCACTACCCATCAGCTTAACATCGGTAATATTCCTTCGGGATTATATACACTGAGGGTATGGCTAAATGGTACCGGGGAGGTACAGAATTTGAAAGTGGTCGTTAACTGACAATAGCGGCACTGTTAACAAATACCAAAACTGCTGTTTAAACAGAAGCCGGTTATTCAACCGGCTTCTTTCTTTTATCATATCGAGGTTCTTCAATCACTGTTGTCAAGATTAAAATGCTGATGGTAGGCACTGGCAGCTATATGGAGGGCAAAAGCTGCTATGGCTGTATCCTTCAATATGTTTAACAAAGCAAACTGACGCATTTCAGCAGTTCCTGCATTCCGGTAATTGGGCCAGTGAATTGTGAGAATAAAGAATATCAGCAAAACAAAGAGTACATAACTCGAAATCTTTACATACTGGTTAGTCAGATATGATATTGACACTACAATAAAGGCACCACCAACAATATATGCCCATTTTATACCAAGAGGCAAAAAATCCGGAACATATACCAGCAGGTCTTCCGGGTACCTGAAATGGAAAATGCCAAAAATAAATAATACCACTGCCAGTAAGTAAATTGCAATCCTGGAGATAATGTGATAGTGTTTCATAAAAACGATTTTGGTTTCGCTAAAAGGTACACTTTATTCAATTTATTCCGTATGACCTTTATCATAAAATGCCGGAAAGTGTATTACCCACAAAAAAAATCCCCCGTTGCCGGGGGATTAATAACTATTTAAATGAACCTTATTTGGCAAACTGGCTCCTGATAACATTCAATGCACCGCCTGCCCTGAACCACTCAATCTGCTGTTCGTTATAGCTGTGGTTTACATTAATGGTGTCGCTGCTACCGTCTTTATGGTTCAGCACAAGCTGAAGCTGTTTGCCGGGAGCAAAGCTGGTGAGACCAATCACATCAACCGTGTCATCTTCCTGTATCTTGTTATAATCTTCTTTATCTGCAAAAGTGATGGCCAGCATTCCCTGCTTTTTCAGGTTGGTTTCGTGTATGCGGGCAAATGATTTTACCAGCACCACCCTTACACCCAGGTGTCTTGGCTCCATGGCTGCATGTTCCCTTGAAGAACCTTCGCCGTAGTTTTCATCACCTGCAACAATACTTCCTATGCCTGCTGCTTTATAAGCCCTTTGTGTGGCTGGCACTGCTCCGTATTCGCCGGTAAGCTGGTTCTTTACATCATCAGTTTTTTCGTTGAAGAAGTTAACTGCACCAATCAGCATGTTGTTACTGATGTTGTCTAAGTGACCACGGAACTTCAACCACGGACCAGCCATAGAGATATGATCTGTTGTACATTTTCCTTTGGCTTTAATCAGCAGCTTCAGGCCTTTCAGGTCGGTGCCTTCCCATGCTGCGAACGGATAGAGCAACTGCAGACGCTTGCTGTCTTCCTTTACATCCACCACCACATTGCTTCCGTCTTCTGCGGGTGCCTGATAGCCTGCATCTTCCACTGCAAAACCTTTAACCGGCAATTCATCGCCGCTGGGCGGGTCGAGTTTTACCTGCTCACCTTTTTCGTTGGTGAGAGTATCTGTAATCGGGTTAAACGTTAAATCGCCGGCGATAGCCAGTGCAGTAACAAGTTCAGGCGAAGCCACAAATGCCAGAGTGTTGGGGTTACCATCCGCCCTCTTGGCAAAATTGCGGTTGAAGGAATGGACGATAGTATTTCTCTCCTGCTTTTCTGCTCCCATACGCTCCCACATGCCGATACAAGGGCCGCAGGCATTGGCGAAGACAGTTGCACCAATTTGTGAGAAGCTGTCAAGATAGCCATCCCTTTCAATTGTATAACGAACCAGTTCG
The DNA here is from genome assembly GCA_937858715.1 of uncultured Chitinophagaceae bacterium. Lineage (GTDB taxonomy): Bacteria > Bacteroidota > Bacteroidia > Chitinophagales > Chitinophagaceae > JJ008. The sequence goes on from CALLZY010000017.1 coordinate 8,837, forward strand.
CTGCCAGGAGTAATGGTAAATTCTGCCTTGGTCTTTAAGCCCTTTTCAGCCACCTGCTTCGCAAGGCTTACGGCACGGCTGATGTCTTCGTAAGAAGAGTTGGTACAGCTTCCTATCAACCCAACTTCCACTTTGGTGGGCCAGCCGTTTTTAGCTGCGGCTTCTTTCATTTGAGAAATTGGTGTCGCCAAATCGGGAGTGAAGGGGCCGTTGAGATGGGGCTCCAGTTCGCTCAGGTTAATTTCAATTACCTGGTCAAAATATTTTTCGGGGTTGGCATATACTTCAGCATCGCCGGTAAGGTATTCTTTTACCTTATCGGCAGCCTCTGCCACTTCTGCCCTGCCTGTTGCTTTCAGGTAGCGGCTCATACTTTCATCGTAACCGAAGGTTGAAGTGGTGGCACCGATTTCAGCACCCATGTTACAGATTGTGCCTTTACCGGTGCAACTCATCGCTACTGCACCTTCGCCAAAGTATTCAACAATGGCATTGGTAGCGCCTTTTACAGTTAAGATGCCGGCCACTTTCAGGATAACATCTTTGGGTGCTGCCCAACCGCTCAGTTTGCCGGTAAGCTTCACACCGATCAGTTTCGGCATCAGCAGTTCCCAACTGAGGCCGGCCATCACATCGCAGGCATCGGCTCCACCCACACCAATGGCAATCATGCCCAGTCCACCGGCATTAACGGTGTGACTGTCGGTACCAATCATCATACCGCCGGGGAATGCATAGTTTTCCAGCACCACCTGGTGGATGATACCGGCACCGGGTTTCCAGAAACCAATTCCGTATTTGTTGGAGATAGATGAAAGGAAATTATAAACCTCTTCGTTTTCTGTTACTGCTTTCTGCAGGTCGGTTTTGCCTTCGTTCTTGGCCACAATGAGGTGGTCGCAGTGAACGGTTGAAGGCACGGCCACTTTCTTACGGCCGGTGGTATCGAACTGGAGCAGGGCCATTTGTGCGGTGGCATCCTGCATGGCTACACGGTCGGGGGCAAAATCCACATAATCTTTACCTCTTTTAAAATCTTTTATTTCTGTGCCGGCCCACAGATGTGAGTACAGTGTTTTTTCAGCCAGTGTAAGTGGGCGGCCCAGTGCTTTGCGGGCGGCATCTACTTTGGCAGGTAATTCGTCATACGTTTTTTTGATGAGATCGAGATCGAAAACCATGATGAGTATGTTTTGTTGATTTATACTGTTAAAAGCGGGGCAAAAGTACGAAAAATCAATGGTGTGAATAACCAGTAATTGGCTGGTATTATCAAATTTTATAAATTAGAGGCATGAACAAATTCAAAAGCTTTGTTGAATGGAATGCCTTTGGCGTTTGTTCCTCTATTGGCGACAAACTGGGCATTGCCACCGGTACTATCCGCCGTTATTTTATTTATGCTTCGCTGCTTACACTGGGCTCTCCTATTGTGTTATATATGGTACTGGCTTTCTTCAGGAATGTGAAGAAGTATATATGCCAGGCGAAGCGGAATCCCTGGTATTATTTGTAATTAATTAGCTGTTTCTAACGTAGTGAGTATTGTCCGGAAGGATTTGCCGTCAACAACCTGCCTTACTCAGACATTCTGGGATGCACATGTCTGCCAGGGGCTATACTAACAGCAAAACAACTGTGAGTATAATTCCCGCAAGGGTAAAATACAGGCCTTTCTTAAAGATGCTGGTTTTTGGAGTAAACATCCAAAATGATGATAACACAAAGAACAGCAGTGATACGCCAAAGAAAACATTCAGGAAAAAAAGAGGCTGGCCCGACCGTGACTTGTGCAAGTTGTTAAGTTTGTTTATGACATAAGGCAGTTCCTTCTTAAGGATCTCAGCATGTCCTGTTGCCTTATTATAAGTACCATTGTCGAAGTAAACAATATCGCCTTCAGTCTTTTTAACTTTTAGTTCCCGTATTCCCAGCAATTGTCCCAGTTCTTTGTCTTCAGCATTGGGTTTAATATCTTTTACAACCTGGGTCTTCTTTTTCAGGAAATCGGTATCACGAAAAATCATAACAATACCACTGAGGGCATACACGGCCATTATGCCTGCGAGAAAGAACCCGAGATAGCGGTGAACAATACGCATGTTAGTGCCGAAGGATTTAGAGCCTGCCATAGTTTTTATTTTTTCAAACATACAGATTGGAGCTGAACGGCGATTAGAATTTCGAAATATTAAATACTCTTTTCATAATGATTTATTAAAAATACACTACTGCAAAACAATTATCAGACTATCATAAAAAAGCCCATTTAGGTATTTGCTGAAGTCAGCTGCAAGCCGTTTTTTCCCTTTCAGATCATTTTTTTCCCTTGGTGTTTTTACTAACCCCAAGTCCTTTTGCTGTTATACGGTTTATTGACAACAAATTAGTGTACGTATTTATACATAGCACATGTAATACAGTTGTGGTATGACGGTAATCATAAATAAAAATTGCGTTCAGGAATATTTTAGATGAACATTTGAAGGTTGTAAACTCTGAAAAAAGCCTGTAGCCTTCAACCAGAATATCCAAACTATGAAGAACGAATATAGCTTAAAGGTTTTGGGTGCATCCCGCCTTTCCGTACCGTACAAGCCGGTTTTTCATACTTATTATCATTTATTGGCAAGAATATCAGGTTACTGCCTGATAAAGAAACCGGCTTTTATCTATTATAAAATTTCAAACCTCAAACATCTATACTTATGAAAAGAATCCAATTGCTGTTTCTTGCAATCACTTTTTTTTGTACAAGTTTTAGCATAAACAGTATTGCACAAAATGTGGCTATCAATACAGATGGCAGCACACCTGATGAGTCTGCCATGCTTGACATTGTAAATTCTGCCAAGGGACTATTAATTCCAAGAGTGTCACTAACCTCCACTACTGATGCCACCACGATAACAACTCCTGCCACCAGTTTACTGATTTATAACACCAACGCATTTATTAGTGGTGCTTATGCGGCCGGGGCAGGTTATTATTACAATGCCGGAACAACTGTTGTCCCTTCATGGAGGAGGCTGGTGGGAGATGGTGAAACAAGATGGGATGACTTACGGGTAACGCTTGATAAAGGATCCAACTCGGCAGCCCTTGATTATCTGAGCGGATCTTCAGGACCACAAATCTGGTATTTTCGTAACAACCAGGGGGTAGAGTCAATGTCTTTTACTGTTCAGTTGCCTCATAGCTGGAAAGAAGGCACTACCATTTATCCTCACCTGCATTGGACACCCAGAAGCTCCGGTACAGGCAATGTGGAGTGGAATTTTGAATACACCTGGGCCAATTATGACGAAACAACCCCACAGGTATTTCCTGCCATTACTACCAATACTGTGCTATCCACCGGGCCATTTACTGCAAACACCCATAACATTACAGCTTTATCAGCCAGTAACAACGGTATCGTTGCCACCGGTAAAAAAATATCAAGTATCCTCATTTGCCGTATCTGGAGAAATTCAGGCAATACAGCAGATACTTATAATTCGGATGCGGGAGTTCTTTTTGTTGATTTTCATATACAGATTGACAGCTGGGGCAGCCGCGAAGAATACATCAAGTAGGATAAACCCTCTGCAGAAATGGTTTCAGGTTGTCTTTTAAACCCTGAAAAATGAAATACAATGTTTAAAGAAAAATATAAGAACCCGTTTATCTGTGCAGCGGTTTTACTCTTAGCCCCTGCTGTTGTTTCCGGGCAGGGCATACTGAGTACTGCCGGCAGTAATCTCGTTGTAAATGGCACCGTAAAGATTGTGCTTAATAATTCCGGATTTACTAATAATGGCACTTTTGCCCCCGGCAGCAGCGATGTAATATTTACAGGCAGTTCTTCAACAGCTGGTTCTTTTGCAGGAGGAACTACCAGCACTGGCTTCTACAAACTCACTCTAAATAAAACTGCCAACGGAATGCAACTGAATAGCAACATCAGTGTAGCTCACTCAATTGTATTTACCAGCGGCGACAGCCTCTTTCTTAATAACCACACAATTGACCTGGGCAGCTCTGGCAGTTTGGTTGGCGAAACCGGCACAAAAAGAATTACCGGCAGAACCGGCGGCTATGTTCAGCTTACGCAAACGCTGAATGCCCCGTCAGGTTTGAATCCCGGTAACCTTGGTTTTAAAATTACCAGTGCCGCCAATCTCGGCAGCACTGTTATACGCCGCGGTCAGCAGCAGCAGGCTGGATTATCTGTGTTCCGTTATTATGATGTAACACCTTCGAATAATTCAGGGCTTGCAGCAACAGTAGGCTTTTATTTCCTCGAACCGGAACTGGCCGGACTTGCAGAACCCAATCTTGCCATTTTCTCCAGCTCCAATGGCACTGTATGGACCAACCTGGGTGAAGATGCCATTGATCAAAGCCTGAATTTTGTAACTGTCAATAATATTGACCAGCTAAACCGGTTTACACTTTCCAACATCAGCAGTCCGCTGGCTGTTAAGCTGCTTCACTTTACCGCAAGGATGGTAATTGATTACAGCCTTCTTGACTGGGCAACCGCTTCTGAAGAAAACAACAGTTATTTTGATGTGGAAAGGTCAGCAGATGGCATGCACTTCTTCAGGATTGGAAGGGTGGAAGGAAGAGGCAACAGCTCTATCCGGCAAGACTACCAGTTTAAAGATTTCTCACCTGTAAAGGGTAAGAACTATTACCGGCTGAAACATACTGATAATGATGGCCGCTATGAATATACCCATGTGGTGATGGTGCAAAACGGCATCGGTGACGGCAGTATGCTGGCCCTCTATCCCAACCCGGCCAGCCAGGTGCTGAAAATAAGTATAGTAACTCCGCAGCCCGGAATGTATATGCTTCATGTGTATGATGTGCTGGGTAAACTGGTAATTAACAAGTATATCACCTGCATTGCCGGAAGAAACGAAACCGAGATTGATGTAAGCAGGTTGCCCAAAGGTATTTACTCTGTTAAGAGTAATACAGGAAGCTCCAATGCCCTGCGCTTCGCCGTTCAATAATATAGTCTTTACACTGCCGGGAGAATATCCCGGCAGTACACAAACTCGTATCTGTATTTCTATTGAAAAAACCTGGCAAATCTTGCGATAAAGGGCCGTTATTTAATTGTATTTTCAGGTTTTTCCAGAAATCTTGTAATAGCCAAACTCCCATCCCAAAGCCCTTCAAAGTAATTTACTCTCCGGAATTGTGGTATCATCACAGAATCAATTATTCTTTTGGCAATACTATCGGTTAATACTCTTTCCGTGCCGTATCCTGTAGCGATTCTTACCTGTCTCATCTCCGGGCTGAAAACAATCAGAATTCCATTATCAATATCTTTTTTCCCTAAGCCAAGGGTGTTAAATCTTTCATGAGCATATTCTTCAATAGTATTGACTGGTGCAAAACTGTTTGTAGTGAGCAATGCCAGTTCATTCGTCGTCAATTTCTCATGACGGATATACAAGTCATTCAGTTTTTGAAACTGCATACTGTCCAGTACTTTAGCCTTGTCAAACACAAATTCTTTTTGGGTCTTTGTTGAATGACAACTCATGACTACCGGCAAGACTATTAATAAGGCAATAAATAACTTGCTTTTCATCTCCATAAGAATTAGCATAAACCCTTTGGGAAGTACATTTCGTTTAATACAAGGAATCGGACTTGCCAGTACATCACAGGCGAAGCTGCTACTGAGTAATATCCGCCTCCAGCTTCATTATTGGGTGCTTGCCAGGAGCATTGACACCATTGAGTACTTCAAATGACAGGTTTACATTCTTCAGCCTTTCTTTAGTTTTTACTTCTAATATGTTTTCTTCGCCGGGCTTTACTGTTATCAGATCGTTGTTATTATAAAAAGTATAAGCCGAGCGGTTTTGCAGAGTAAAGTCTTCGTTGGTCTTGTTCCAGAGCACTAACTGCAGTACATCAGTCTTGCCCATATACTTTGCACTCTTTATTACCAGCGAGGCATTAAGCAGCGGCAGCAGGTATTCATCTCTGCCAATAAGAAGGTTTTTGTAAAACACCACCGTCCGGCGTTCAAACAGTGCTTCCTTTACTGAAGCTTCAGTTTTCTCTTTTGCAAAAATGAGGGTAAGGGGCCGGTGTCCGCCTTCGGGTATAGAAAAATCCCAGTCAATTAGTTTATGAATATCACTGTTGCCCATAATGGTCAGGTTATTGTCGAGGGCTATCTGGAGAGCCTCGTCGGAATAACTGTAATCGTTCACCACTTCAATACCATCGAGCAGTTTTTCCTTTAGCAAGAACTTATGCATTTCGGTAAGAGTGGCGATACCGTCTTTTCGTTGTGCTGTCCACATCGGGTGGTTCCAGAAGGTGAAGGCTCCTTGTTTTTTTGCTTCGCGGAATACTTCCACCGAATCACTCACCAGCAGTTTGTTGGCATCGCTTAAGAAAAGTGCATTGCTGTGGCCGGGAGGCATTTTGCGGGTAATCTCTGAGCCGTTCACCACAATCAGGTCGTGGTTCTTGGCTTCCTTTAATGCAATCTGGTAAGAACGGTTGCGGTCAGGATGCGGAATATCTGCCTTATGCGGCTGGTACTCGAGGTGCTCCGTCAGCGAAATCACATCAAGACCATCGGCAAGGGCTTCCATCACCCTTATATCGGGCCACACACTGCCATCGGAAAAAACAGTGTGCTGGTGCAGGTCGCACTTCAGTGTTTTATAACCTGGTATATCCGGAAAACTGATCTTGCGGCCGATAAGATGGCTGTGCTGCTGTGCTTCAATGTTTGCTGATACAATAGCAATGGCCAAAAAAAGAAATATCTTCTTCATAACGGAGTCTTTTATTGCTTAAAAGCCCTTCAAGGTAAGACAAAATGCAATAAGTGAAGAAGCAGTAAAAAGATATTACAAACAGATAACAGAATGATAATCTCCTGTTGATACAGGCTGCCATAAAAGCGAAGCTTTTTTACCAGAAGAAGAAATAGAAAAACAGGATAGCGGTGCGCCGTCTTACTCCGTCAACTCTGCCGATGGTGCGTCCGCTGGCATCGTAATACCGGTCATCATCCACCCGGCCAAGGGTGCGTCCACTGGCGTCATAAATATAGTTGCCATCTATACGGCCCATAGATCTGCCGCTGGCATCGTAAACCCTGTCCCCGTCTGTACGCCCCAGTGTACGGCCTGATGCATCATATATTCTATCACCATCGAGCCTGCCTAATGTTCTCCCGGAAGCATTGTAAATGTAGTCGCCATCCACTCTTGCAATAGTACGGCCCGATGCATCATAAATGTATTGTGCCTGTATGCCGTCTGTAAAATTCAGAAAGAAAAGAATTGCACCCAATATAGTTTTCATAATGCGCTGTAATGATACTAAAGTTAGTTAAACACCACAAAAGGTGCAATGAAAAAAATAAATAAAATCATAAAGCCCGGGGCAATCTGTTTCGGTAATTACGGATGTTTTAACCGTAGTTCCCGAAACAAAGTTCAGTAGTAGTCCCCTTTGATGACAAAAGATTTACCGCCACATTGCCTTGTCAAAATATCCTTCTTACAATAAAACAAAAATTATGAGCAGCACCACCACTCTTCCTGGCAACAGTCAGTTTATTTCGCTTGACAAAGCCATCGAAATGACAAAACTGTACCGTGATGGAAAAGAAAAGATTCTGGCTCCGGAGTACAAAGACCAGAACATTCTCCTTCTTTCAGAAACATTCAGCCGTGAGGCTTTTGACAGTTTATTGTCTCAACCCGATTGTGCCGGCATCCGTATTTACTTTGGCATGGACGAGGCCATGACCGTAAGGGTTATTGCCGTAGCCACCAATAAGGACAATGCAGACATATTGCCATCGGCTGATAAAGACGGTGACACTGAGGAAGGAGATATTGTGGAGCAGGGACAGCAATGTCCGAATTTCTGTCCGCCACCTTCACCGCTGAATGAGTAACGAATAACGGTATTTTTACAACATGAATTACTGGCTGGTAGTTATATTCAGTTTCAGCATAAGCATCGCCGCTATTACAGGCTGGGTTCGTTTCCGGAAGATGAACCCGGCCTATTATCCTTTTATCTATTGTATCTGGCTGGCTTTTCTGAACGAGATGCTGAGTTTTATTTTTGCACAAACCATCAGGGATAATTCGGTTAATAATAACCTGTATGCCCTTGCCGAATCTTTGCTGATTGTGTGGCAGTTTCGCAACTGGGGTATTTTTAAAAATAAAGACAACCTCTTTTATACAGTACTTGCCATTTTTACAGCCGGCTGGGTAACAGATCATTTTATACTCAATCATCTTACTACATTTACCTATCATTACCGTATTGCCTATTCTTTTGTCACTGTCCTGTTCAGTGTAAACATGATTAATACAGTAATAGTGCGGGAACGGAAGAGCCTGCTGAAGAACCCCGCTTTTCTCATTTGCACCGCATATGTCATTAACTTTACCTATTATGTGATGTATATGACGCTGTATCTTTATTCATCAGAGATTAGCTGGGATTTTTTGAACAAACTAACCGGCATAATGCCATATGCCAATTTATTATCAAACCTACTATTTGCCTTAGCAGTTTTATGGATTCCGGCCAGACAACGTTTTACACTGCCTACCTGATTATCGGGGTGCTTGTAGGGATAATCATCATCGTCTTTATTGCCAGCATGATCCGGCACCAAAGAAGACATAACCGGCTGCACAAATCAAAAATACTGGCCGAGATTACCACACTTGAAAAGGAAAGGACCAGGATTGCTGCCGACCTGCATGATGAACTGGGCCCAATTCTCTCCGCAGCCAAATTCAAAATTAACAGCCTTGATATCTCGAATGATGAAGATCAGTACCAGCTTGACATGGCCAACAAGCATATTGATGATATCATCCGGCGGATGAGAGAAATCTCTGCTGACCTGATGCCCGGCACCCTGCTGCGCAAAGGTCTTGTTGCAGCAATAGAAGAAACTGTGTATAAAATAAACAATACAGGAAACCTGTCTATCAGTTTTGCCAGCCGGAACATTCCTTCTCTTAAAAACGAAATGGCTGTGAATATCTACCGTATTGTCCAGGAAATCATTCATAACACAGTAAAACATGCGGGAGCTTCATCATTGCGGCTGGAACTGAAATTGGAAAATGATGTCATGATACTGATGTCGCAGGACAATGGCAAAGGATTTGATTATAGTGATGCAGTAAAAAAGAATCCCGGTCTTGGTCTGCGCAATATGTTAAGCCGGGCTGAGGTGCTGGAAGGCGAAATGTTTATTGATTCAAAACCCGGAAAAGGAACGGCATACATTTTTGAAATACCTTTAGCGCCAAATTCTGATTGATGAAGAAAGCGTATGCGCCGGTTAATGTTCTGATTGCTGATGACCACGAACTTTACAGGGAAGGCTTTCGGGTAATGCTGAAGAAAAATACAGACATTTTCCTGATGGGAGAAGCCGAAAACGGCCAGGAACTGGTAAAACTTGCCGGAATACTCAGGCCGGATGTTATTATCACTGATATTAAAATGCCTGTTATGGATGGCATTGAAGCCACCCGGATTTTGAAAGCCAGCCACCCGCATATTGGCATTATTGCCATTTCGATGTTTGATGACGAAAACCTGATTGTTGACATGATGGAGGCTGGTGCCCGGGGTTACCTGCTGAAGAATGCACATAAGAATGAAATCTTTGATGCTATCAGAACTGTGCATGAGGAGAAAACTTACTACTGCCATCATACTTCTGCCAAGCTGGCCAGGATGTTAGCCTCCAGCAAATTCAATCCATTTAAAAAAAGTGAAATCCCTGAGTTTACTGAAAAAGAAATGGAAGTTATACAGATGATCTGCCAGGAGTTTTCCAGTAAAGAAATTGCTGCAAAGATGTTTTTAAGCACCCGTACAATCGAAGGCTACCGGGAAAAAATACAGGAGAAGATGGATGTGAAGAATGTTGTTGGCATTGTTATATATGCCATCAAGAACGAATTGTTCAAGATTTAGCAATACGAAAAAAAGTTGAATTTCCCATACGTAGTACTACGGTTTTTTTTCCGTAGTGCTACTCTTTCCTTTTAACACCCTCCTCCATCATCTTTACATTGTAACAGATAGTGATTTTGAAGGTAAACCCTGAGAGGTTAAGTCCGCATTTCCTTGTAATCAGTTCCATTAACCATTAGCCTTATCGTCAACCTTGTCCCTGTTACATAAAAAAGAGGCGGTGCGGACATTTTTTTCATCAACCTGCTTTATTTCAAAGCCTTATCCTCACCCTTTAATTACTATTCCATAAAAAAAAGCCAGACCATCTGATCTGACTTTTTTTGTGCCCCGGATCGGAGTTGAACCGATACGGCCATTGCTGGCCACAGGATTTTAAGTCCTGCGTGTCTACCAATTCCACCACCAGGGCAGCCAAAAAAAATCCCCTCTTGGTAAAGAGAGGATTCTTTTAAGAGCGGAAGACCGGGCTCGAACCGGCCACCCCGACCTTGGCAAGGTCGTGCTCTACCAAATGAGCTACTTCCGCAATTATTGAAGTATTGTACTAACCCGAACGCTTTTGGTCATATACTTCAATCGTTATAAAGAACTAAGGGGTTGCAAAAATAGGGCGAATGCCCTTTTCAAAAAAATTTTTATCCCAATTATTTGTATTTCGGAGTGTATAAAGAACTTTCCTGAACCGGCACATCAATCTTACTGTACCTCTTGCGGCCCAGCATTACACAACTGCCAAATAACAGTGCCACTAAACAAGCCACCTGCAGGTAAAACAGGAATGCCGATGAAGATGTCCAGTTATGTGTAAAATCACTGTCCTGAACTTTCTTTAACTCTTTCTGATATTCCGGGTTATTGCTCATATTGCAATTTTAGACGGCAAAAATAAGGGTTCAGTAAATACAATTACTGCGTTTTTTTCACAATCTGGCTGAAAAATTTCAGCTTTTTAACAAAGTGTAGCCAGATGATATTTTTGTTCAGATAACCATGCACCTCTCCTTTCCGGGATGCAGGGAATGTACTCTTCTTCTGATGGAACAGCCACCACTTTTTAAAAGCGATATCAGCCCTGATAACGGCTTTAGAATATCCAAAATCCCGGCTTAATAATCCTTTAAATGCAGTCATAGCATCCAGCACATTTCTCGCAGGCATTATCCATAACTTTTGCCGCAAGGTGAGATTCTTATGCAGCATAATCCGGTTATTCCTGAAGTTGAGAAATGTTTTCAGCGAATTGCCTTTGGGTAAAGTGCCCCCGCCTACATGATAAACCACCGAAGACGGACAGGAAAAAACAGTGTATCCGCCCAACTGTATGCGCCAGCATAAATCAATTTCCTCCTGGTGGGCAAAAAAGTATTCATCAAAACCTTTCATCTGGTGATATACAGACGAACGGACAAATAAGGCAGCACCACTTGCCCAGAAAATGGGTTCCACCTGATCATATTGTCCTTCGTCTTCTTCACAAATATCAAATACCCGGCCTTTGGCAAAAGGGTAGCCATATTTATCAATCCAGCCACCTGCCGCACCGGCATACTCAAACATTGTTTTATTATGGTATGATAGAATCTTGGGCTGACATGCCGCAATCTGTACATCACTTTCAAGCAGAGAAACCATCGGCTCTATCCATCCGGGTGACACTTCAACATCTGAATTGAGCAGGATATAATAATCACTTTCCACCAGTTTCAGTGCTTCGTTATATCCTTTGGCAAAGCCAAAATTCTGTCCATTGTTAATAATCCGCACCTGCGGGTAATTCGCAGCAAGAAAAGTTATCGAATCGTCTGTTGAGCCATTATCGGCCACTATAACAGAATAGTCTGTGTAAGTCGAAGCAAGTACTGATGGCAGAAACTGTTCCAGGAACTTTCTGCCATTCCAGTTAAGGATGACTACAGCGACATGCGGTAACTTGTTCAAGTATTTAAAATATTTATTCAAAAATAAGGCAAGCCGGACTATCGTTGCTAAATTCGGGCATGTTTCGGCAATTGCTCAACTGGCGCACCCTTATTGCACTGATTGCAATCCTTATTGCAAGCGGTACCATTTTTTATTCCCAATATCTTGCCCGCAAAATTGAAAAGGATGAGCGGATAAAAGTGGAGCAATGGGTGGAAGCCAGTAAGTCAATACTTGATGTAAACAACACGGAAACAAAACTGGCTTTTAAAATAATTAAAGACAATATTGATATCCCAATCATTCAGACTGACGAAAAAGAGAATATTCTCGGGTATGTAAACATTGATACTCTTAAGATAAAGAAAGATAAAAACTATCTGGACAGGCAATTAAAAAGATTAAGGGCGGCAAACAATCCGGTTATTTATACCGACCCTCTTGATTCGCTAAAAATCAATAAATATTATTATGGTCATACACGGCTTCTTAATGAAGTCCGCTATTATCCCATTGTGCAGCTTTGCATCGTGGCATTATTTATAGCAATTACATTGCTGTCATTGCAAAGCAGTTTCCGCTCTGCACAAAACCAGGTGTGGGCAGGTATGGCCAAAGAAACAGCCCACCAGTTAGGCACTCCTGTTTCTTCGTTAGAAGGTTGGGTAGAGATGCTGAAAGAAAACCCTGCCAGCGAAAAAATTGCCCAGGAACTGGAGAAAGATGTAAACAGGTTGCGTCTCGTATCAGACCGGTTTGGTAAGATTGGAAGCACTCCGCACCTGGATCCGTATGATATCGTTGTACAGGTAAATAATATGGTTGACTACATGAAGAAGCGATCCACCGGAAAAATCACTTTTTCATTGAACACACATGGGAATGACACTCTTGTAGCTCCTCTCTCCCCACCACTGTTTGACTGGGTAATCGAAAACCTGCTGAAAAATGCATTAGATGCCATGGAAGGCAAAGGTTCTATTGCCGTTGATATGACGGAAGAAAAAGATACGGTGATTATTGATGTGGCGGATACAGGAAAAGGAATCAGCAAGCAAAACATTTCAAAAGTATTCAAGCCAGGGTTCACCACTAAGAAACGGGGCTGGGGACTAGGCTTAAGTTTGAGCAAAAGGATAATTGAGCAATACCACAAAGGACATTTGTCTGTTAAACATTCAGAGCCGGGCAAAGGCACCACTTTCCGGATTGTTTTAAAAAAGTAAAGGTTTCAGATTTTTTCATTAATCATTTTCGGGTTACATTTGCATCCCCTCAACGCCCAGGTGGTGAAATTGGTAGACACGCTACTTTGAGGTGGTAGTGACCGAAAGGTTGTGCTGGTTCGAATCCAGTCTTGGGCACG
>CALLZY010000018.1 GCA_937858715.1 uncultured Chitinophagaceae bacterium
AGCCCATGCTGCGGCTCCAGAACTCAGGCGATACACCTGTTTGCTTGTTTGCCCATCCCTGCAGTTTACTTTCATCCCAGCCATGATACAGTAAACCTGTTTTTGCATCACGACCATATTTTTCCATAATCACAAACTGGTTGATGATATCATTAAAATCTGCCGGTTGATTTTTTACAACTGCATACGCTGCATAAAACGGTTCAATCATATACAATCCATCAAGCCACATTTGTGTAGGATACTTCAGCTTATGCCAAAAGCCGCCCACTTTATTGCGTGGCTGAATACTGATCTGGTTACGCAATGTTCGTGCAGCAATCTTGTATTTTTCTTCTTTGTATAATTCATGCAGACGAAGCAACTGCCTGCCGGGAGGAATATTATCGCTGTTATATTCATCCATCACATACGTACGGATTTTTCCATCGTCCGCAATAAAATGATCAACGATGTGTTTGGTATAATCAATATAAGTTTGATCACCTGTCATTTTCCACAATCGCTCAAAGCCAATGAGCACTACACCAATTTCATAATTCCAGTTGGCCGGACGGTTACCTTCGGGCAGTTTATCCTGTTCCAAATGACTGGCATACTTTTTCACCACCATTGAATCTTTGTATTGCGTCATGATAGTAGCCGCCATTTGTTTGGCGTATTCAATCTGAGCATTTGCATTGAATGCAGTAACCAGCAGTATTAAAACAAGTATCCTTTTCATTATCGCTTGATTTTAATTTTTGTCTTCTTGTTTTTGCGGTTCATCAACCGGTCTTCGTCTCCAGTAATTCGCCAGTAAACTTCCGCTGATGTTCATCCACGGACTAAACACTGCCGCAGCTAAACCAACCGTTCCCAGCTTGCCCATACTACCTGCAATACCACTAGCCATGCCACCGTTCTGCAAACCCACTTCAAACGCAATTGTGCGACTTGAATTTTTATCCATCCCAAACAAACGACTGAGCCAGTAACCAAAGAAATAACCTGCTGCGTTGTGTATCACCGATGCTATGAACAACAGCACACCCACTTTCATCAGGTTCTCTCTGCCCGCCGCAGTAGTTACAGTTGTAAAATAAATAATCCCAAACATCGAGATCAGCGGCATAATGCTATCGAGCTTTGGAAACCGTACATACAACCCATGATACAAAATGCCCGCCAACACAGCGCCTGCAAAAAAGCCCGACAGCTGCACACTCTGCAACAATGCATGATCACTGATATTTTTCTGCAATACAAAAACAATCACGGCGATCCATATTGCAGACACAATACCCAACACATTTACTTTTTTCTTTTGTGAAGCTGATGCATATTTCAAAAAATCATGCAGCAATGCAGCACCGATTGGCACCAATACAATTTTGATGATCTCCATCATCATATCAATAAACTTCACTTCAATTAAAGTGCCTGCCAGTGTTTTCATCAGCAACGGAGTTAACAATGGCGCCACCAATGTTGCCATTGCCGTTACAATTACACTCAGTACTAAATTTGCTTTTGCTAAATACACCATCACATTACTTGCCAATCCACTGCTGCAACTTCCAATCAAAATAATACCCGCAGCTATCTCCGGTTCAAAATGAAAAACTTTTGTCAACAACAAACCCATCAATGGCATAATCGAAAAATGACAAAACAAACCCACCAGCACACCTTTACCTGTTGATGCCAATCCGCTGAAATCTTTTAAACTCATATGTGTACCCATGCCAAACATCACCAATTGAATAATGACAAGGATCAATGTTTTATCACGCAGATTTACGCCGCCCCAATTTTTAAATGCTTCGGGATAAACCATCCCTGCCACAACTGCACTAATGATCCATGCAGTGTACTGGTAACCTTTTAACGAAGGCACAGCACCAAGCCCGATCGCTAAACACACAGCTGTTGCAACAGCAGCGGGTTTGTACAATGCAGGTTGATCCATTGCTATACCGACTATAACCAGTATGGCGGCAACAAGTGATGCGTATAAAATGAGTTTCTTCATATTGTTTCTCACTGATTACTCAGATTTTCACTGATAGAATTCATCTAAAAAAAGTCTGTGTTAATCTGCGTTATCTGTGAGCAATGTTTTTAAATACTCCATCGCCACCGGTGGGCTCGCCAGTATCGGCACTTTCTTTTCTGCATCTGTTAATGTATCCACCACTCTTGCCATGCTCGCCTGCGCCAATACAATTACATCTACTTCATTCACCAATTGCTTTAATGCATCACCTACTTTTTTGTCGTGTGTGGCTGCATCACCGCTCATCAATGCATCAAATGCGCCTTCGCACAACACGGCTTTCAATTCAATTTCTTTTCCTGCAACTGCTGCTCTTCTTCTTACCAAATCACTTGTTGGATTTAATGTTGTTGATAACGTTGCAATCACACCGATGCGTTTTCCTGTTTGTACGGCCTTGTCTGCCATTGGCTGATCCACACGCAACACAGGCACGCCTGTTAATGTTGCTGCTGTTTCAACCGCCGGACCAATGGATGAACAGGTAAACAAAATATAATCTGCTCCTGCTTCCTGCGCCGATGCTGCGTAGTTCACCACACGTTTTGATGTATCGGGTGTGAGTGCGCCACGTGCAATGGTGTTCTTGATCAAGCTGTCGTCCACAATATTGAATGTTTTTACATTGGGCAAATACTTGCTCACTAATTCTGCAAACACAGGCACCAATGTTGCCGATGTATGAATCAATCCTAATGTTTTCTGCGCCATATAATTTAGTTACGTTTTATTTTTTGTTCCCAGCTTCAATGCTGCTATTAAACTTTCGTTGTGTCACTCACTTGTACGTTCTGTATTTCTATTCATCTTTCACCAGGCGTCCCTACGGGACGCAAAAACATTTCGCTCCATTTTTTTCCTACCGATCAAATGTTCCTACGGAACAAACTCATCACTCACCATTGACCATTCACAATTCACAATCAAAACAGCCCGAAATAATCTTCCCCTCCAACCTGTCCGCCTTTGAAATTCACTTCCAGTCCGTTGATCTTTTCATTCTTCGAATAAGCTTTGCATAATGGCGCACCACTTACCATCGGTGCAATCATTTCCACTGCATCAATCTCCATGGCTCTTGCAGCATAACTGCTGGTATCGCCACCGGCTACCACTACACGCTTCAGGTTCGAATGCAATACCGCATGTTTGGCAATTAGACCTAAGGCCGTTCCTAATTTTTCCGATGAAAGATTTTCCGTTTGTTTACTGCCAGTATGTACAATTACATTTTTTTGTTTCTGCAGGAATACCGCCACATGATTTAATACAGCTGCATCAACTGTTCCTTCATCTACTGTTTTCTGTGCATCAATGATCACTTCCTCAAAACCATTTGCCTTGGCCCATGCAATCTGTACAGCCGTAACAGGCGAACAACTGCCAGACACAACGAGTAATGGCGTTGCCCTAACTGGCATTTCCCATTCACTTACTTTGTTCAGTATTCCTTTTTCATTCCAGTAGTTGCCCAACCCTGCTTCCACACCTGAACCACCCACACTGAACAATGTCTTCTCTTCGTCCAACCCACTCATCCAGTCACCAATCTTTATCAACTGTTCTTCACACATCGTATCAACTAAAACAACTTCTTCATCTGTTACTGCTTCTTTCCATTGCTCAACAGGAAGATCAACCTGTGTAATATCGATCAATCCTATTTTCTTTTCTGTTTGTTTGCCAATATGCAGACGCAGATCACTTTCATCTGCAGGTGTAACCGGATGTTTACTCATCGATGGATGACGATCGAGCCGATAAATTTTTCCGTTACTGCCAATACCCATGCGTGCAAACAAATTGCCGAACAAACAATACCGACCCAATGCAGGCATACCGCCAATTACCGGAATCAATTTGTTTTGAAAAACACTTGCACCGCAATCAATGGCCTTACCAATGCTGCCAACTATTGTTGACGAATCAAATGTGGAGCACACTTTATAATGCACCTGTTTTGCACCACTTGCTTTCAGTTGTTCAAATGCAGGCAACAATATCTCCTGCATTTGCAGTGGTGACAATGATCTTGTTTTACCCGCCACGCCAAACACATCAATCTCCGGAAACTGCTGTAACTGTTCTGCAGTTGGCGGTTCAATAAACAACACGGCTTTTGCACCGGCTCTGGTAATAAACTCAAGCGCATCAGTGCTGCCGGTAAAATCATCACCGTAAAATGCGAGTAATATGTTTTGTTTGCTGTTCAAACTCATATTGGTTTTGCTAAGCAGGGCTAAAGCCCTTTTACTTTTTACCAAATTTTTCTACCGCTGCTGCAAACTCTTTGTATTGCTTTGCTGCATCTTCCAGTGTTAATCCATCCACTGCTGCTTTCCAGGCCTGCTGCAACGCAACAACACCAGCAGCCGCTCCCATCGGGTGAGCCATGATGCCGCCACCGGCCATGTACAACAGATCAACTGTTTTTGTTCTTCTGTAAGTTTCAAATGCCTGTCCGCCCCACTGACCAGATGATACAACGGGCACCACTGTTTTATGATCAAACATCTTTGTCAAACATGCTTCAATGGATGCCACCACACTATCATCACTCTCCCAGAATTTATTATCAATACCGTTCACATGCATCTGGTCTGCACCAGCCAGGCGCCAAATTTTTTGATAGGCTTTGTAATCAATTCCCAGTAACGGATGTCTTGTCATCATTCCCCAGCCGTTGCGGTGTGCATGTACAGCAAGCTGTCGTTGATCCATGATTTTTTTTGCACCGGCCAAACCCACACTGTTAATGCTGATCATGGCACAGGTACCACCACTGTTGACAATTTTCTCATATCGTTGCAGCATTTCATCCACTTCACCGCTGATGTTGAAAGCATACATCACTCTCTTACCTGTCTTATCTGCATGTGCATTGATGACTTTCATTACTGCATCAACACGGTCATTGAAGTTTGAATTGGCAGATGAAGACAACAGTTCATCATCTTTTACAAAATCAATTCCTGCTTCAGCCAAGGTTTTTACCATGGCTGCTGTTTGCTCTGGCGATAAGCCAATAGATGGTTTGATGATGGTGCCGATCAACGGACGATCCTGCACACCTGTTAATTGTCTGCAACCTTCAATACCAAAAGCAGGCCCCTGAAATTTTTCAGCGAAAGATGCAGGCAGCTCAATATCCATCAGCTTCAATCCTGTGAACTGTGTGATCTCGTATAAATTTCCCTGCAAGGTTGAAACCATCACAGGAAGATTATAACCAAAGTTTTCAATACTCCACGATACTTTCACAATAGCACGATGATATTTTCCATCCTTGCTTGTTGCACCGGGAATCGCCGGTTCGTTTACTGTTTCCAATATTTCAACCGATTCCACTCTTGCAGCAAAACGTTGTTTCAATTCTTCTGTTTCGCCGGGCACTGCTACAAATGTTCCGGATGATTGCTCACCTGCTAATACCGCTGCAGCCTTTTCAGGCGCATACGGTGTTTCGATAAAATATGTTGCTAAAATTCGTTCCATGTTATCTCATTAAAGGCAACCAAACTGTCATATCCGATTTACCACGGTTGGC
>CALLZY010000019.1 GCA_937858715.1 uncultured Chitinophagaceae bacterium
CTCTCAGGAAAACCTGGAAACCCACTCCCAACAGAAGGCCATGATTGGTAAACTTAGTTGTCGTTTCATTTTCTCCGCGGGAATCAATACTGCCGTTATTGCCATCGTCTCTTAAAGTGGTGCGTTTAAACACATTCTTATTATAAGAGAAATTATAGCCAAGATAAAAATCAAGCCCCGCATTTTCACCCATCATTTTGGTGAAACCACCAGTAAATGTTGCATTTGCGAAAAAACCACCTGAAGAATTGCCATCATAGGTCTGTTTGTAGGCAGAACTGCCCGCACCGCCATAAAAATAGCCTTCTTCCTTATAACTGCTAATGCCTGCATTAATGCTCGCCTGACCAAAAGGGAGTAATAATCCGCTTTTTGAAAAATAATTTCTGGCAAAACCGCCTATGCCAATATTAAAATTACTGGTTTTGTCATTTTGGTAAGTGCTTCCATTTTGCTCATAACTCACTTTTTTGCCAGCAGGGTTGATATTAAGCGAAACCCCAACCACTGTATTATCAGAAACAAACCAGCCAAGAGATGGGCTGATATTGATACTGTAGTTGGTATTTTTGGATTTATTGTCGCCAATATTGGCTACCGAGATGTCCGAATTTCCTGAATTATAAACAACTGAAGCAACCGAAGTACCAGCCATTTTATCACCTTTTTTAAACTGGCCATTAGCGGTAGTTAAAGCAAGGCTAAAAAGGAGGAAAAGATAGTTTTTAAACAAATGCATATATTAAGTAGTTTGGGGTTCAGGCAAATATAAGCCATCGCCCAAAACAGGCATTTAAAAGGTTTTTTTTAAATCTTAAAAAAATATCTTGGTAGAAAGGGAAAATCCCACTACTTTTAAAACTGAAACTAATTAACAGCCAAATCTAACTTTATGAGAAAGTTTAATCTTCTTTCATTATTTGTTTTAGCAATTACTTTTTTAGCCGTTAGCTGTACAAAAGAAGGCCCTGAAGGTCCTGCTGGTGCAACCGGTTCACAAGGCCCTACTGGTGCTGCTGGCACAAATGGTACAAATGGTGCTACTGGTGCCACTGGCCCTCAAGGCCCCGTTGGTCCTGTCGGCCCTGCTGGTCCGCAAGGTGCTGCTGGTACTGCTAATGTTATATATTCAGCATGGATTGCAGACCCAAATAACTATATTGATTCTTCGATAACCTTATTGGGTACTGTAAGAAGAGTAATAATTCCTGCACCTAGTTTAAGCACAGCAATATTAAATTCAGGTGTTGTTCTTATGTATCTCAGGGGGGGTGTAACAAATGCTTTACCTGTACAAATGCCTTATCAGTTCTTTTTCTCAGGTTCGGGTACTTTATCAATAGGGTTCTTACCAGCTACAAGTAAGATTGTTGTTTATGTTGCTAATCTTACTAATGGAAGTCATGCTGGTGGCCCGGGATGGGGTGGCGATTTCCGTTATGTACTTATCCCTGGTGGTGTAGCAGGCGGTCGTACTACTGAAAAAGCAGCCGAAATCAAAGGTCAAGTTTATACTGAATCTCAGTTGAAGTCTATGTCTTATGCTGAAGTATGCAGCTTGCTGAACATACAGCCATAATACACAAATCAGTACACTATAATATTAAGAGCCGTTCCGATTAGGAACGGCTTTTTTATTTCATTCATTATTCATCTTACCTTGCACAAAAAACTACAAATGGTTAAGTTGCTCTCATCTGTTTTCTTTTCTCTTCTGGCAACATCACTGTTGGCACAGTCCCGCATTATTTCTGGCCCCATGCTTGGCCCGGTTGAATTGCGTGATGCTAAAATTTGGCTGGAGGTTTCGCCTGAAGTAAAATCAGTGGTATTGCAATATTATATTGTTAAGAACCTGGATAAACCGGAAGCAAGAATAAAACCGGTAACAAGAACTGTTGAGTATAAAGGGGAGCTCGGAAAGGAATTTAATCCGGTTACATTTTCAGTTGGAGGGTTGGACTACAATTCGGTTTATCATTACATCATTAGTATAGATGGAAAACGCACCGGTGCCGAAGGCGAGTTTACGACAAAAGACCTTTGGCAATGGCGTAAACCAGTACCCGATTTTAGTTTTCTTACCGGCTCCTGTGCTTATTTCAACGAGCCGCAATTCGACAGGCCGGGTAAGCCTTATGGCGGCGATTCCACCATATTTGAAACAATGGCGAAGGAAAAATCAGCTTTCATGCTTTGGTTAGGCGATGCCTGGTACACAAGAGAGGTGGATTATTTAAGCGAATGGGGCCTGTGGTACAGGGCCAGCCATGACAGGGCAATGCCAATAATGAAAAATTTTTTAAAAGCAATGCCCCAGTTTGGAATATGGGATGACCACGACTATGGGCCTAACAATTTTGGAACTAGCTATACATTAAAAGAAACAAGCAAAAAAATTTTTAACAGCTACTTCTGCAATCCTTCTGCCGGAGAAAATAACCAGGGCATTTACACTATGACAAGCTGGGGTGATGCCGATATCTTTATGACGGATGGCCGTTGGTGGCGCAGTGCCGATGAAATGAAGGATTCTGTTGATGGGAAGCCCAATACCGAAAAGGTGATGCTCGGAAAGCAACAGATGAAATGGTTGAAGAATGCCCTTTTGTATAGCAGCGCCACATTCAAAATAATTGCAGTGGGAAGTCAGGTGCTAAATCCCGTTTCTCCCTATGAGGCATGGCGGAGATTTCCGGCAGAGTATAACGAATTGATGAGCTTTCTGCTGGAGAACAAGATTAACGGAGTAATTTTCTTAAGCGGTGACAGGCACCACAGCGAAATAATAAAAGTTAACAGGCCCGGCTCTTATCCTTTGTATGATATTACGGTTTCGCCGCTTACTTCCGGAACACATAAATTTGGCGGACCGGAAAAGGATAATCCATACAGGATTTTAGGAATAGATGAAAAGCAGAACTATGGACGCTTTTCTTTTACAGGAAAAAGAAATGAACGAAAACTAACCGTTGAGTTCTTTGGTATAAAAGGAGAAAAGTTAGGCGAATGGAGTGTTAATGAAAATGAACTGAAAACTCCTAAAACCAATAACCAGTAACTTGCAACCAGTAACCAGCAACAAGATTATGACCATACAATTTGGCTACGAAAAAAAACAGGTAATTCAGGCACTTCGCTATCATTTTATCAGCCGTCCGGAGATAAGGATAATGATAATTCTGGTGAATGTATTTGCAATAGCCTCTCTTATCTTATATGTCACAAAAAAAGTTACTCCTAATGCTTTCCTGATAGGATCATTGCTGTGGGTGGTGCTGCTTGTCAGTTTTTGGTTTGTACTTCCCGCACTTGTGTATAGGAGGGCTATTACTTTTCAGCATCGTTTTAGCATGACATTTAACGAGACTGGCTTCTCACTAGATCATGAAAAGGGAGGTAAGTCGTGGTCATGGACAGTTCTTAAAAGCTTCATGGAAAGCCCTAATTTTTTCCACCTTTATTTTGACAGCCGTTCTTTTTTACTGGTACCTAAAAATGCTTGTTCCGGCACTGATGAAGTGCATAAACTGCGTCAGATTATTCAGGCTCATGTGCGAAAAGGAACACCGAGGGGCTAAAGCTTTTTTTGCATTACGTAGTGAGGAATGGTTACTTCAGTAAACTCTTCTCCCGAAGAATGATAGCCTGCTTTTTCATAGAACCCGATGGCATCTTTACGGGCATGCATAGAAAGTATCTTATAGCCTCTGTCACGGGCAATATTTTCAGCAAATAACATAATGGCCCGGCCAATACCCTTGCCCTGCAAATCTTTTAAAACAGCCATTTGCCGCAGCCTTACTTCTTTAAGGTTTTCCTGAACCAGCATACAGCAGCCTAGTATCTTATCATCTTCAAAGGCACCTATCAGTATATTATTTTTTTCCCCCTCCAGTTCTTCTGGCGAGAAACTCAAGCCTAAAGGTTTTCTCAATACGTCATCCCTCAGTTTCACCATTTTTAAATAATCCGGGCTTCCGTGTTCAAGTATTTTCAGTGCCATATAACCTGTTTAAGTATTTTCCGCAATAATAATACTGCCGTAGTTTCGACAAATTACAAAGAACTTTCAATACAGCCAATGCCGATTTTATAGGACTATGAAATCGGCTTTTTGCACATTGAAGCTTATAGTCTTATTTTTCAATACTTTGGATAAAAAATGGAAAAAAATATATTTCATATGCATATTTATTCAAAAAGTATATTTTTGCACCCAATAAACAAAACTTTACGAACATGT
>CALLZY010000020.1 GCA_937858715.1 uncultured Chitinophagaceae bacterium
TCAAACCTTTCATTCGACTGCCTGATTTCTTCCTGGCTTCTCTTCCGCTGGGTCACATTAGTTAAAACCCCATACCAGATCACACTGCCATCGGTTTCCCTGGCCGGTATGGAATTACCCTCAAGCCACAGCATGCCCATGGCAGGATGACGATAACGGAATTCGAGCCTCCACGGAGACAAGGTTCTGGCTGATTCAAAAATGCTTGTAATCAGAACCTCTTTGTCCTCCTCCTCCATATTGTTAATAATACCCTCTATACTTTCTTTTATATCGTCATGCGCCAAACCAAAAACATCTTCAACAGCATTGCTTACATAAGGAAAACCAAGTGTGCCGTCGGGCTTCATCCTGAATGAGTATATTACCCCAGGTGCCGTTAACGCAATGGTTGCCAATTTGTCCTTTTCTTCCTGCAGCTTTTGCTCTGCAATCATTTTCTCTGTGATATCAACAGAAAGGATAAATACTCCTTCAGGCACGGGCTGAATACTTAACTGAAACCACGATACAGTTCCATCAGGATAAAGGAACTCATTTTCCATTGTGACAGGTACATTATCTTCAAAGCATCTCTTAATGCCATTGTAAAGCCCTGAATGTTCCATACCCGGGAATTTTTCCAACATGGTAAAGCCCAGCAACTCTTCTTTCTTCATCCGGGCATGGCTGGCCACTGCGTCGTTAACATATTTATACCGCCAGTCGTGTCCTATTATCTGCACCCCTTCAATCATATTATCGAGGGTGCTCCTGTATCTTTCTTCACTTTCCCTGATTAGTTTTTCAGCCTCAATTCTTTCGGATACATCCCGATAGTTAAACACTATCGCCTTTACTGCTTCTTCATGCAAAAGGTTGGTGGCAGTTCCTTCCATCCACACATAAGCGCCATCCTTAGTCAAATACCTGAAGGTTGCCATTCCGCCTCCACCGGGAATCCCAAGCAACCCCTTCATTTTTTCTTTCAGCTCGGGTATATCATCCGGATGCACCTTGCTTAAGGCACTGGTATGCAGTATCTCATTATCTGCATTTCCGGTAAGCCTGATGGCCGATGGACTTCGGTAAGTAATATTGAAATTCTCATCCATAAGAACAACCATATCGTAGCTGTTCTCAATCATTGAGCGGAATCGCTTTTCATTCCTTGTCAATTTCTCCTCAGCTTCCTTTCTTTCCGATATATCACGGTAATTGAAAACTATCGCACTAATAAATTCTGCATGAAGCAGGTTAATCATTGACCCTTCTATATATATGTAGTATCCGTTTTTGTGCAGTATCCTTGTGGATGTTTCAATTGATTTCCCCGGTTTGCTTTTTACCTCTTCGATAAGATCTGTTAATCTTCTTACATCTTCAGGATGAATAACTTTAGTAAGGAAGCCAGGCTTACTGTATTCCTCAGCCGTCCATCCTGTTACTCTAGTCGCCGAAGGGCTTCCGTAAGTAAATTTTCCTCTTTCATCTAACAATCCGATAACATCGGAATTGTTTTCAATCAGAGAACGGAAACGCATTTCACTTTTCATTAAACGATCTTCAGCCTGTTTTCTCTTGGTTATGTCTTTTGTATTAATTACAATCGCATTGATATGCTCATCATTAAGCAAGTTGGTCATCACCACCTCAACATCAATATAATATCCTTGCTTATGTTTAATCCGGAAAGAAGTGCTAACAGGAATTCCCGGCTTGCTTTTCAGGTCTTCAAAAAGACGAACAATTCTTCCTTTGTCGTCCAGGTGAAGTACCTCTGTAAAAAAATTCATCCTGAAAAATTCTTCATCGGGCCATCCCGTAATGCGGGCTGCTGACGGGCTGCAGTAAATTATCTTATTGTTCACATCCATCAGCGAAACAATGTCATTATTGTTTTCAATCAATGCCCGGAACCTTTTTTCGCTGGATATCAGCCTGTCCCCGGCTTTTTTGACCTCTGTAATATCATTGATAAGGATAAGCCTTGCTGGTTTTCCTTCATAAACAGATGCATAGGCAATCACCTCAACGTCCATCACTTCCCCATTTTTCTTAAGGTGCCGCCAAACACCTTTTGACGAAGAAGAATTGTTCATCTCGTACTGGTTCTCACGGGAATTAAACCTGATCTTATCTTCTTCTGGCCTGATATCAACAATTTTTAACTTCAAAAACTCATCCTTTGTATAGCCATACAGTTTTATTGCGGCATCATTAACCGCAAGTATAAATAATGATACCGGGTCAAACACCCACATGGGCATAGGGTTGTTTTCAAACATGTGCCGGTATTGTTCTTCACTCCTTTTCAATTCACCTGCCCTTTCTTCCACCTTCTTTTCGAGGCTGATATTAGCCTGTACAAGTTGTTCTTCCAGTACTTTCTTGCTGGTTATGTCTCTTACAAAATACACTCTCGAAAAAATCTCTCCATTATCACCATATATAATATTACCGGAGATTGAGCCATGAAATGAACTGCCGTCCTTTCTGGTAAAAACTAATTCACCTGTAAGAACTCCGGTTCTGTTGAAATCAGACATCTTGCTTTTCAGCCCCTCTCTGGATAAATTAAAACGTACATTGCTTGTCTTATGGCCGAAACCAAGCATTTCCTGTTCAGTATATCCAAATAGTTTTTCGGCCCCTTTGTTCCAGGTAAGTATCCGGTTATTTTCATCAAAAGAAACAATTGCTTCTGCAGACTGTTCCACAACAGTCGCCAGGAAGTTTACCTGCTCATTGAGTTTTTTGTTTTCAGTAAGATCATAGCTAAGAGAAACATAGCCGCTTACTTTTCCGTCTTTTCCCCTGATAGCTGTTAGGGAAGAATATACAATCAACCCTTTGCCTTCTTTAGTCTTCCGCTTTACCTCACCAGACCAATATCCTTTTTCTGTAATCTCTTTATAAGCTGCCTGGTATTCGGCATCGTTGAGATGAGTGTCCAGTAACTCGGTTGATTTCTTGCCGATTGCTTCCTCCCGTTTGTATCCATACAGCAGTTCGGCACCATGGTTCCAGCTTTCAATCTGCATATCGCCATTAATAATATATATGGCTTCGTGTGCCTGGTTAATCTGATGAAACATAAGTTCCATTTGCGCCTGGGCGGCCTTTCTTACAGTAATATCCCTTACAGAAGCACTAATGAATAATCCCTCTGCTGTTTGAATCGGGGACAGGCTGATCTCAACCGGAATTAATGAACCATCACTTTTAAGAGCCTGCATTTCTTTTGCTCCTCCCATCTGTCTCTCGACAGGTTTTCTCAAATATTGAAGCCTGAAACCTTCATGGCTGCTTCGATGTACTCCCGGCATTAACATTTCCACCGGTTTACCAAGCATTTTGTCCCTATGGTGGCCAAAAAGCGTTTCTGCCTGCTTATTTATCATGGTAATTAAGCCTTCTTCATTGGTGATGACTGTTGCATCGGGTGCAGACTCCAGTAAGGCTTTAAACTTTTCTTCACTGCCAATATGTGCCAGCATTTCTCTTCTTAATCTCCTTACCACCAATATACCTGCTATAAATACAAGGCTGATAACACTGATTAAAATAGCTCTGAGATAAAAAACCCCTTTTATGTATTTTATTTTTTGCCCGGCAAGGTTTTCTAATTCGGCAATCTCCAGCTTTTTGGCAATTCTTTCTACATTATCAGTATATATCTTTCCCTTCTCCGTATAAAGCAAAGCCTTAGCTTCATCCTTTTGCCCGCTTGTATTAAGCCTGATTAACTCCTCAGAGAATTCCACCCTTTTTTGTACATAGAATTTAAGGGAGTCAACTATTCCCTGATGGAGAATATCGGCTCCATGCAGTGAATCAATCTCTCTGAGCATTGAAACCATTCTAGCACTGTTGGCAGGCAAAGAGGCAATATTTTTTTCATCTCCGGTATTTACAAAATCCCTGGCAGACTGGCCATTATGAAGAGTGAGGATGACGAGTTCCTTTGAGTTGCTGATGACATTCTGGGCATGTATTACCGAGGCCGTGGTTTCGCTGATGTTTTTCCCGTAACGGAAAGAAATAAAGAAGATAAACAGGGCAATGACCGGGATTACCAGCATTATTACTGTAAAAACCCTGTACATGACAATCTTTCTCATAGTAATTGCTTTGAGTAGTGCTACCTTACAAAAACCCAAACCCTACCTGTGATTGTCTGTGCGGCGGAATATCTTTAAAAAAACCGGGTTTTCAACAGGTTGGATTCGCAAACAGAATTTTACAGGACAGGTTTATTTTAACTAATCTCTTTAAAATAAGAAAAAATACTTATGACTTTTATCAGGCGACGAACTGCTTTTCAACAAGTAAGATTTTCTTATTCAGCTCATTTTTTCCTATAGGAAAAATGCTTCAGGGGGCAAAAATATTCTGCACTATCATATCTGCTGTCCTGTACTCCCCCTTTTTTAACCTTATACGCATTAATACGTAAGACTACGATTGATATTTGTCAAAAGCCCTTAGTTATTCCCGCAGTTCTTCCTTTCCGGATACGGCTGAGTGTTTCGTTGGTAACAGAAAGAAAAGATGCAATGTAATGAAGCGGTAGCCTTTCTGCCAGGTCTTTATAATAGCCCAGAAAAAAAACATACTTGCTTTCCGCATTTTTCAGCCTGGCGATCAAAGCTATTTTTTCTGATTCTCCAAAATAGTGCTGCAAAAATATTCTGGCGACATAATTTGTCTCAGGAAACCGTCTGAACAATGTCTGCAGATGATCCAGCCCCATTGAGAATAATTCAACATTTTCTATCGCCTGGAACGTTTGGAATGATGGCTTTCTTGATTCGATACTCGAAACAGAAGTAATCATCTCGTTTTCTTTACAAAAAAGAGTGGTAACCTCTCTTTTGCCCTCATATATAAAGCCACGAACAATACCTTTCCTGATGAAATAAATATCATTGCAGATACTTCCCTCTTTCAATATCAGTTCCTTCTTTGAATACCTGTGTGATGAAACATGCTGTGAGATAAAATCTTTAGCTCCATCACTTAGAGGATAAATACCGTCGATGAAACCTAAGAGGTCAGAAGGTTGTGGCCGGGACACCAGATTCACCCCCTCTTGTGGAAAGCGGGAAAAATGCATGATTAAGGCTGGTTAATGTTGGTTAAATAAAAACAGGCACAAGCCTGATTAGTTTCAGCAACTCAATATACCTGTTTTGACAGAGAAAAACAACACCGCTGGTGCCGGGCAACTTATTTAATTTTTTAAGATAGGTTTCTTGCAGCATTTCTGCTTCAATCCGCTAACACAATATAATCAGTCACGATAAATTTTTATACTGATTTCACCATTACTTCTTATGAAAGCCCGGTACATACCAGGTGTGCAAAATGGCATTGCAATATTGCCGTATTTATCAACAGCTATTAAACCTCCATCACCCCCAAGCGCCGGCAGCCGTTTCATCACCATTTCTGTTGCGGCATCCTGCAGTTTCATTTTGCCAAACTCCATCATATCACTGATGGTTTTAGCCATTACCAGGCGGATGAAATATTCGCCCCAGCCTGTGCAGCTGATAGCGGCTGTATTATTATTGGCATAAGTTCCGGAGCCAATAACCGGAGCATCGCCTACTCTGCCATATCGTTTATTGGTCATACCTCCGGTGCTGGTAGCCGCAGCTAAATTTCCATACTGATCGAGTGCTACCGCACCAACTGTACCGAATTTTCCTCCGGCAATGCCATTACCTTCTGAAGTAAAATAAAACAGTTCGCTATACGGCATTTCCATCTCTGCATTCCGGGCACTGGCATTCATTTTTAATACACTGTCTTTCTCGGTAAGTTTCCTTATTTCATCACCTGGTTTTTTCAGATGGTTTATTAGAGAATCTGCAGCTTTTTTTTCATTTTCCTTTTGCAGTGCCTTTTGCAATCCCAGCCAGCGGCTTTCTGTAAAAAAATAAGAAGGCCCGACGATTTCCAGTCCTTGTTGCTGTGCAAACTTTTCAGCCCCCGTTCCGGTCATCATAACATGCGGGCTTTTTTCCATTACTGCCCTTGCCGCTGAAACCGGATTCTTAATAATTGTGACCCCTGCTACAGATCCTGCTGCCAAAGTCTTTCCATCCATTATGGCTGCATCCAGTTCATTTTTTCCTTCGTTTGTAAAAACGGCACCTTTTCCAGCATTAAACAGCGAGTCGTCCTCCAGTATTCTGACTGCCGCTTCCACAGCATCAATAGCTGAACCTTTGCTCTTTAAGATTTCGTTACCCGCCAGCAGAGCATTCTCAAGGCTTTTTTCGTATGCCTTTTCCATTGCGGGTGTCATATTGTTCCTGAGTATCGTTCCGGCGCCGCCGTGTATTACCAAGACATACCTGGCCTTCTTATCACCTGCTGATTGAGAGAAGGAGTTTTGAAAAACAATAACGCAGAAAAAAAAAGCGATAATATGCCGGATCATAACCAGAGTTTTATGCAAATTATTAATTGTGGCATTAAAAGAGCAGAAAAGAATGTTTCTGAAACAAATATTTAAGTACTGTTAATCTTAATGCCAAGTTTGGTATTGTATTTGCCTAACGGGCTCGATTGCATACTTTTACATCAAAATAACGGTCTGAAGCGTTTTAAGAAAATACTGAAATGGTTTTTTATCGTTTTACTGGCCCTGCTGGCAGGTGTATATATATTTATTCAAACTCCATTTGGCCAAAACTGGATTACACGGCAGGTAACCAAAAAGCTCTCCCGGGACCTGCAGACAAAAGTTTCAATACAGCATGTTGATTTCTCGCTTATGAATAAAATGCACCTTGAGGGTGTACTCGTAGAGGACAGGCTTGGCGATACACTGCTTTATGCAGGAGATGTTAAAGTCAGAATTACCGATTGGTTCATCTTTAAGAAAAATGTGCAACTGAAATATATCGGACTTGAAAATGCAGTTATCAAACTACAGCGGCCAGACTCTGTATGGCGGCATAAGTTTTTGGTTGATTATTTTTCTTCTCCGCCGGACAGCAGCAAAAAGAAAAAAGGCGGCATCTCCCTTGACCTGAAAAAAGCTGAACTCAAAAATGTAACACTGATTAAGAAAGATGCCTGGCTGGGTGATGATATGAGCGTCAATTTTGGCAGCCTTAATCTCGACGCTGAAAAGATGGATTTTAAAGGAAACAAATATCTCATCAGATCCGTCACCATTAATTCGCCGGTTATATCACTTGCCAAGTATGACAAACGAAAACCCTCAGATACTGTTTCAGCAAACGAAATTATTTCAGACGTATTCAAACCTGTTTCATGGAACAAAGGCGGTGCTGTTGTGCAAATTGCAGAATTGTCTGTAAAGAATGGAATTTTCAAAAATGATAAACTGAACGGACATCAGCAGTTTGCCCACTTTGATGGCCAGCACATCCTGTTCTCAGATATCAATGCAGATTTAAAGAATATAAGTTTCATCAGTGATACGGTACTCACACAAATTGAACTGAACGCTAAAGAAAGAAGCGGCCTTATTGTTAAAGAAATGAAGGCCGATGTGAAGGTAACGCCACAGGGTATGGCTTTCAGTAATATGAATATTGAGACCAACCGGAGCAATCTTCGCAATTATTTTGCAATGTCTTACGATGACATGGGCAAATTGGGTGATTTCATTCATAAAGTCAGGCTTACTGCAGTGTTTAAAGATTCATACGTTCACAGTGATGATATAGCTTTTTTTGCCCCTGCACTAAAGACATGGAACAAAAAAATTAACCTGAGCGGAAAACTCAGAGGGCAGGTTGACGATTTTGTTGGACGGGAATTACGCATGCAGGCAGGCGGCAGCACCATCCTTGACGGCGACATTACCATGACCGGACTTCCTGATATCAATCAAACCTTTATTGACTTTAACGCAAAAGATTTCAGAACTACTTATAACGATGCTGCTGCCTACATACCTGCCATACGGAAAGTTAGCAACCCCGATTTGAGCAGCATCCAGTACCTGAATTTTAAAGGCAACTTTACCGGGTTCATCCGGGATTTTGTAACCTACGGAACCATTCAGACCAATCTTGGCAACATTACCAGCGACCTGAACATGAAATTGCCAAAAGGCAAAGATCCTGTTTATGCCGGCAGTATTGAAACTGACAATTTCAGGCTGGGAACACTGATTGGCGATAAGAATACCGGATCACTGGCTGTAAAAGCAGCTGTTAAGGGAAAAGGGTTCAGCGCTAAAACAAGAAACACACTTATTGACGGCACAATAAAGTTCATTGAATATAATAACTACCGCTACGAAAACATTGCGCTGAAAGGAACACTTGACAAAAACCTTTTTGAAGGTTATGCCAAAATGAACGATGAAAATGCAAAACTGGAACTAAATGGCATAATTGACTTTAATGATAAAATGCCAAAATTTAATGTACTGGCAAATGTATTTGAAACAGATTTAAGAAAATTGCGGTTTACCAGCGACAGTATTCAGTTCAGGGGAAAAACAAATGTTGACTTCTCCGGACAAACACTTGATGACTTTTTAGGAACAGCCCGGATAGCTGATGCTGAGATATTAAAGAACGGGCAACGGCTGCCATTTGACTCATTAATAATAACTGCAGGTTATTCCGGCAACGAAAAAAAACTTTCTGTATCATCAAATGAGTTCATGGCAGAAATATCAGGTGATTATAATCTTAAGGAATTGCCCGATGCTTTTGCCTGGTTTCTTAATAAATACTATCCTTCTGCAATAAAAGCACCTAAAAGAATTCCACAAAACCAGCGATTCAGTTTTGAAATTAACACCTACTATATCGATGAATATATCAGGCTGATAAATGACCATATCTCCGGCTTCAACTTCAGCAAACTGAAAGGCAGCCTGAATACCTCCACACAGGAAATGGCTTTTAACGGCACTATCCCTCAGTTCAAGTTTAAACAATACAATTTCGATGAGGTTCGCCTCGAAGCAAATGGCAATAAAGACAGAATTGAATTAACCGGAGAAATGCGGAACATTTTACTGAATGACAGCCTTAGCATTCCTCTCGCAAAATTTGGTGTAAACAGCCATAACGACTCTTCAAGGGTATCCCTTCAGTCGGGGGCCAGCCAGGCAGTGGAAAGTGCCAACATTAATGCCCTGGTTAAAACTTTTGGCGACGGAACAGAAATTGAGTTTGACAAATCTGACTTTACTCTTAACGGCAAACAATGGACTATCGCCGACAAGGGCAAACTTATACTGAGAAGGAATACGCCACTGGAAGGCAACGTGGTGATGACAGAAAGCGATCAGAAAATAATACTGAAAACAGAAAAGTCTGAAAATGGCAGTTGGAACAATATCAGGGCTGATCTTACTAAAATAAACCTGGGCGATATTGGCCCCTTTATTATGCCTAAAAACAGGCTGGAAGGTTTGGTTACTGGTAATGTGCTGATAGAAAACCCAACGGGAAACATGAACATCAGTTCAAACAATATCAGAACCGAGCAACTCCGGCTTGATAACGATTCTCTCGGTGAAGTAAATATTGTAGCAGCCTTCAACAACCCTAAAAAAGAATTGACTTTTAATGGCAGCACTGTAAACCAGGAAAACAACCTGACTTTTAACGGTAGTGTTTACTTAGATCCCGCAAAAGCAGCAGACAGCAAGATTGCGTTGAAGGCAAAGCGGTTTGAAATAAAAGTGCTTGAACGATTCCTGGGCACTTTGTTTTCCGATATGCAAGGATACCTGACCGGGGACATTGATCTTGACGGCGCCTTTAAAAGCCTGGCAGTAACCGGAAAAGGGAAACTGGAAAATGCAGGCCTGAAAATAATTTTCACACAGTGCTTTTATAAGATAAAAGACACCTACATAGAGCTGACTCCCGAAGAAATTAATTTAGACGGCCTAACTCTTGTTGACACTGTTACTAAGAATCCTGTATATATTAAAGGAGGGATTGAACATTCCTCCTTCAAAAACATGCTGTACAATCTGGAAGTATCTACCAAAAGACCCGGCACTACAGATACAATGTACAACAGGCCGGTTTTATTGTTGAATACATCACTTAAAGACAATAAACAGTTTTATGGGCGGGTTAAGGGTACAGGCTCTTTATCTGTAAGCGGAACAGATAAAGACATGTACATTACAATAGATGCCAAAGCATCAGAAAAAGACAGCAGTTATGTTACCCTTCCGCCTTCAACAAGCCGTGAGTCTGGTATGGCCGACTTTCTTGTAGAAAAAAAGTACGGAAGAGAAATGAACGAATCTGATTTCAGAAAAAAATCAACAAACCTCACATACGATGTGCGGCTTACCGCCAATCCCGCGGTTACTGTGCGGATGATTCTGGATGAGCTTACCGGAGACGAAATAAAAGGAAAAGGACAAGGAACACTCAACATCCGTTCGGGCACTACTGAACCGCTTACACTCCGGGGCAGATTTGATATAGATGAAGGAAACTACCTCTTTACCTTTCAGTCCTTCTTTAAAAAACCTTTTGTTCTGGACAGACGGGAGAAAAACTACATCACCTGGGATGGCGACCCTTATGGCGCAACAATGAATGTTACAGCTGTTTACACAGCATCCAATGTAAACCTTACTCCCTTAGCCACACTTTTAAATAACGATGACAACAATCTGCAGGGACAAAGAGAAGATGTATATGTCGTGGCCAATCTTTCAGACAGCCTTTTCAAACCTAATTACAAATTCAGTTTAAAGTTTCCTGAAAACAGCCGTGTAAACACCAATCCATCGCTTGCATTAGGTGTGCAGCAATTAGAAAAGAACGAAAACGAACTGAACAAACAGGTTGCCTATCTGATTGTGCTTAACAGTTTTGCTCCGGCAATTACTCAAAGTACTGCCGGCAACACAATGGGCAATACGCTGAACGAATTTGCCTACAGTACATTTACGAGTATATCTGGCCTTTTATTCAATGAAATAAACAAGGTTGTCAACAATACATTTGCCAAAATATTCGGAACTGATAAAATTGGTTTCAACATCAGTGGTTCAGTTTATAACCGCAACCTGCTTGAGCAGCGGGGCAGCAACCTTATACCTAACCAAAGTCAGCTTGATATTAATATTCCTATCTACATCAGCGACAGGTTTTATGTTAAGTTAGGAAGCCGGCTTGACCTTGCCTTGCAAAACTCATCCACTGTTCAGGAAAACCTGCGCTTCCTGCCGGATGTAACATTGGAATGGTTGGTAAATGAAACAGGCACACTCAGGGCATCTTTGTTTTATCAGCAGAATATTGATGCGCTCAACCCGACAGCCATCGGTCAACCGGGAAAGGCCACCCGGTACGGAGGCAGTTTCTCTTTACGAAAAGATTTCAATAAAATCGGAGATCTGTTCAAAAAAAGAAACTCTAAAAAACAAAAACCGGAGCCAACACAGACCGCACCTCCCGGCGAAGCAAAAAAAGAAGAACCTGTTACTGGCAATTAAGAATATCAGCCTTTTTCCAGAATCTCATGCCCCATCTTATCCCTTTTGGTAAGCAGGTATTTTTTATTGTGATTATTGGCCGGCATTTCGATGGGTACATTTTCCACGACCTCAAGACCGTAGCCTGTCAACCCTACTCTCTTTTTGGGATTATTTGAAATAAGTCTCAGCCTCTTAATGCCAAGCTGCCTAAGGATTTGTGCCCCGATTCCATAATCTCTCTGATCCATCTTAAATCCAAGATGCAGGTTTGCCTCCACTGTATCCATACCATCTTCCTGTAGCCGGTAGGCTTTTAGTTTATTCATCAGGCCAATACCCCTGCCTTCCTGGTTCATATAAATAATAGCACCTTTACCTTCCTTTTCCACTAATTGCATTGACTTGTGCAATTGTTCGCCGCAATCACATCGCATAGATCCGAGTATATCTCCGGTGAAACAAGACGAGTGAACTCTTACCAGCACCGGCTCATCTGTGTTCCATTCTCCTTTGAGCAAAGCCATATGCTCGTTTCCGCTATTCTTTTCTTTAAATGCCACCAGCTTAAAATGTCCGTATTTGGTCGGCATCTCTACTCTAACAATTTCCTCAACGAGTATTTCTGTACGTATCCTGTATTCTATCAGGTCCTTGATAGAGATAATTTTCATATTATTCTTTCTGGCAAGTTCTATCAGCTCAGGCAGCCGGGCCATCGTTCCGTCTTCATTCATTATCTCCACCAATACTCCACCCGGTTCCATTCCTGCTAAAACAGTCAGATCAACAGCAGCTTCTGTATGACCTGCCCGCCGAAGTACCCCACCATTTTTGGCAATGAGAGGAAAAATATGGCCAGGACGGCCCAAATCTCCAGGCTTTGTGCTTCTGTCAACCAGGGCATTTATTGTTTTTGCACGGTCAGAAGCTGATATTCCGGTAGTACAACCATTGCCGAGCAAATCCACCGAAACGGTGAATGCCGTTTCATGCAGGGATGAATTATCAACAACCATTGGTTTCAGTTCCAGTTCGTTACAACGTATTTCTGGCAAAGCCACACATATCAGCCCACGGCCAATTTTTGTCATAAAGTTCACAGTATCAGGGGTAATGGTCTGTGCCGAACCAATAAAATCACCCTCATTTTCACGGTCTTCATCATCCGCAACAATTACCAGTTTTCCACATTTTATGTCTTCGATAGCACTTTCAATCGGGTCAAACATGTCCACTTTTTTTTGCAAAAATAACCCAATCCAACCGTTGCCTTTTGACAAATAATAGCAAGCAGCAAAATACGTCCGGTCATTGTCCTTATAATCCATTATTTTTCAATAGTAGTTTGTTAATATTTGCCTATATTTATTTTGGAAATATTCCCTTTCTTTGCAACCGAAAACTAAAAACTTATGCTTAAGAGAATACTCTTCTTGTTTGTGTTGGCTTTTGCAGCCGGATCGTCCTTAATGGCACAGATTACGACATCTGCTATCGGTGGTTCGGTAAAAAACTCAGCCGATGAACCCCTTATGGGAGCCTCTATTGTGGCAACACACTTGCCTTCAGGTACAAAGTACTCCGCTATAACCCGTTCTGGCGGTACGTTCAGCATTCAGAATATGAGAGTGGGTGGCCCATACTCTATTGAAATAACTTTCGTAGGCTATAAGCCTGAAAAACTTGAAGATGTGTATCTGCAACTTGCAGAAACATTTAATGTAACACCTTTGCTGGTTAAAACTGATGCGACACTGGAAAATGTTGTTGTTACCGGTGCCAGAAGAGGTACAATTATGAATGCTAACAGGACTGGCCCTGTTACCAATGCAGGCAGAAGAGAAATTGCCTCGCTTCCTTCTATCAGCAGAAGTATTAACGATATTTCAAGAATAACACCACAAGCTTCAGGCGGTGGTGGTGTTGCGGGTGGCAACTACAGGCAGAACAATGTAACAATTGATGGTTCTGATTTTAATAACAGTTTTGGAATTGGTGGCAACCTGCCTGCACAGGGCTCTCCGATTTCTTTGGATGCTATTGAAGAGATATCTGTCAGCTTAACTCCTTTTGATGTTCGCCAGTCAGGCTTCATTGGCAGTGCCCTTAATGCAATTACCCGTTCTGGTACAAACCAGGTTCAGGGTTCCGTTTACACTTACTGGAGAAATGAGAAAATGCAGGGTGACAAAGTTGGTAAGGCTAATATTATTAAGCAAAATCTGCAGTTTAACCAATACGGTGTGAGAGTCGGTGGTCCTATTATCAAAAACAAATTGTTCTATTTTGTAAATTTTGAAACTGAAAAACAGACTCGCCCCGGACAGACGAAAATTGCTTCTAACAGTGCTTCTGATTATGGTACTGCCTCTAACATTGCCAGGCCAACTAAAGCTGAACTGGACGCTATCAGTTCTTACCTGTTAACCACTTACGGTTACGAAACTGGCCCTTACCAGGGTTATGACCTGGAAGGTGAAAAGCAGAAAGTGCTGGTTCGTTTCGACTGGAACATTAATCCGAAACACAAATTGAATATCCGCTACAGCCAGACTGAGAGTAAAGACCCTTCATTAATGAGCAGTTCCACTTCAAGTTCAGGCGTTACGTTCTCAACCGGAGTAGGAAGAAATGATATTAATGCCCTTCATTTTAAAAATTCCAACTACTACCAGGAGTATAACTTCTATTCAATTGCAGCTGAACTGAACAGTTCTTTCTCCTCAAGGATAGCTAATACATTAAGGCTGTCTTACAACAACCAGAATGACCCACGCAGTTCCGACAGTAAAGATTTTCCTTTTGTGGATATAATGAAGGACGGACAGCCGTTTACATCATTCGGTTATGAACCATTTACGTACGGTAACCTCCGGGATGTAAAAACTTACTCTTTTACAGATAACCTGACAATGACTGCAGGCAAGCATAACTTCCTGTTAGGTCTGCAGGCCGATTTTACAAAAACCATTAATGGCTTCCAGCCATTGGGTGCAAGCTACTACCGCTTCAATTCATGGTCTGATTTTACAAACGGTGTTAAGCCTACTGACTTTGCTTACACTTATTCATTAAGAAAAGACTACTCTCAGGCTTTCCCGACTTTCAAGTTTGCACAATATTCAGCCTTCTTCCAGGATGATTACACAGTGAACAAAAAACTGAAACTGAGCTTTGGGATAAGAGCTGACAAGTTTTCTTACCCAGGTGTCGAAGAAGTTAAGGAAAACCCTCTTGTCTCCGGACTGACTTTTGCTGACGGAAAGAAATACAGCACTGGAACATTACCAAAAGACAGGATTCTGTTTTCTCCCCGCTTTGGTTTTAACTGGGATGTTTACGGAGACCGCTCATTGCAGGTTCGTGGTGGTACTGGCATCTTCACAGGCCGTGTGCCAACTGTTTGGATAGTAGGTCAGGCAGGTAACTCTGGTATGCTGCAAATTACCCAGTCTTTCAACACACAGGCAACAACATTTGGTCCGTTCAATCCGTCTGTTGGCTATTACAGGCCAGTTACACCTCCTGCTGCTGGCACAACAATGCCTTCAACAGTTACAGTGTTTGACAAAGACTTCAAAATGCCCCAGACCTTGAAAGCAACCTTGGCAATTGATGTAAAACTTCCCTGGGGTATCATTGGTACACTGGAAGGAATCTATAACAGGGATTACAGGGTTATTTATTCTAGGAACGTAAACCTTGTGGCTCCTGCTCCGTTGAACGTTGCCGGTTATCCTGATTCAAGACTTATTTATCCCAGTGCAACGGCAGCTAAGTATATCAACAAACTGAC
This sequence comes from uncultured Chitinophagaceae bacterium, assembly GCA_937858715.1. Classification (GTDB taxonomy): domain Bacteria; phylum Bacteroidota; class Bacteroidia; order Chitinophagales; family Chitinophagaceae; genus JJ008. The sequence continues at coordinate 15,240 of CALLZY010000020.1, forward strand.
TTCAACTGGCCCTGGCATTCTCGTTCCAAGTGCTGCTGGTACTACTGCTTTCAGTATGATAGTTACCGGAAACGAAAAAAGAGGACATTCCGGATTCCTGACAATGAAGTTTGAAAAGCCTTTCAGAAAAGGTTTCTCTGCAATGCTGGCTTATACAAAATCGCTTACCAACAGGTTGTATGATGGTATCGGCGACCAGCCTTTCAATACATGGAGCCTGATTCAATCAATCAGCGGTGCTAACAGCCCTTATCTTTCTTATGCTGATGATAACATTCCTGACAGGGTTATTGCTTCCATTTCTTATCGTAAAGAATACCTGAAGCACCTTGCCACTCAAGTATCATTGTTCTGGGAAGGTGGTATCCAGGGTCGTTTCACATACTCTTATAGCAGGGATTTCAACCGTGACGGAACCAATGCTGATCCGATCTACATTCCAAAAGATCCTTCAGAGATTACTTTCCAGAACCAGACCGTTAACGGCGTTGTTTATACAGCGGCCCAGCAGAGCGAATTGTTCTTTGCCTATATTGAACAAGACAAATACTTAAGGGCTCACAAAGGACAATATGCTGAAAGAAACGGCGCTCAGATTCCCTGGAGAAACCAGTTTGATCTGAGAGTGGTTCAGGATCTGTTTACCAATATTGGCAAAAGCAGAAATACACTTCAGTTCAGTGTTGATATCTTCAACTTCGGCAATCTGCTGAACCCGAAATGGGGTGAGTTGAAAACAATCAATGCAAGCTCTATCCTCGTTCCAAGAAATGAAGCTTCTTTGGTAGCGGGTGGTACTGTTAAGCCTGAGTTCTGGCTTGCTACTGACAGAGGTCAGCTGATTACCAAAACTTTCAGGGATAATCAGACAGTACTTTCTACCTACTATATGCAGTTTGGTCTCAGATACCTGTTCAACTAATAAGAGAATCGTTCTCCAATAAAAAAACCCGTGTCGCCTGAGGTGACACGGGTTTTTTAGTATGTTTTATCAGGTCAGGCAAAAGCCCATCCTAAAAACTCAGGCATAGCCCTGGCCCATGTATCCACATCATGTTTGCCATCTGGATACTCAAGATAGCTGATGTCTTTGCTCCTGTCATATCCCTTTGCAACTAACTCGTCAATAATATCCATTGTATCTTCAATAGAATCAATAATGCCGTTATTGTTACGGTCGGCTGTTTCATCCATATTGCCGCATTGAAAGAAAAATTTCTGCCCTGGATTATAATTACCATTCCTTATCTCCTGGTGCATGATGCGGTGCTTGTCATCGTCATACTCCTTTTCAGTCTGGTCAATACTTCGCCACCACAGCGAGCCTGAAAAAACGCCGGCCTTGGAAAAAATCTCCGGATATTTCCATACAATATCTAATGCACTTAACCCTCCTAATGAAAATCCTGCAAACACTTTTTGCTTGAACGAAGGGATGAAATAACTCTTTTCAATGAAGGGCAAGAGCTCTTCTATAATAAACCGTGAATACTCCAGGGCTCTGCTTCCCCTGCCTGCAAAATCAGGAACACTTGCCACACCATATTCCTGCTTTCTGTCTGTGCCGCAATGTATGGCCGCACAAAATATTGGTCTGGTTCTTTTCAGGCGGGTGCAGAATTCATTAAGAATACCTTTAAACCCCATCTTTTCCATATCCTGGCCATCATTAATAAGCAATAAGCTCATGTCTTCAGGCCTTTCTACATTAGCAGGTAAGTAAAAGTCAACCTGTACTTTCCGTTTTAGAAAAGCCGAGTCAATTTCCTGTTGTTCCAAATGAATCTCCGAAACATTAGAATTTCGCATAGTTTCAAAAATAAGGATTTGGGCATTACCAGTCAGAACAGCTCCTCAGCAAATCCAATCATTTTTTTCTTTATATTGTAACGAAAAAAATCTGAAACCAACAATATTCTTAAACTTCATCAATACTCAATATGAAAAAGATTGGAATTCTGCACGGCAAGGAACGTTCTTTTCCCGAAGCCTTTGTCGCACGGATAAACAGTAAAAATGTACCCGGTATTATCGCCGAACCGGTAAGGATAGAAAAAGCTTTGCAGGCTGACCCAAGCGGATATGCTGTAATAGTTGACCGCATTTCACAGGATGTTCCTTTCTATCGTACCTGGCTGAAAAATGCAGCCGTAACAGGGACTGCCGTCATCAACAATCCTTTTTGGTGGAGTGCTGATGATAAATATTTCAACAACTGCCTGATGGAAAAAATTGGTGTGCCTGTTCCAAAAACGGCCATCATTCCATCAAGAGACTTGCCCGACGATACCTCGAATGAATCATTCAGTAACCTTGCTTACCCGCTGGACTGGAATACTATTTTCAATTACGTTGGTTTTCCGGCTTATATGAAACCATTTGCCGGTGGCGGCTGGAAACATGTGTACAGGCTTGCCAGTGCCGATGAATTCTTTAATAAGCACAGTGAAACAGGACAGCTTGTTATGCTGCTGCAGGAAGAAATTGTATTTACTGAGTATTATCGCTGTTATTGCATTGGCGGCAAGTATGTGCGGATAATGCCTTATGAACCACGAAATCCGCATCACTTGCGTTATGTATCAGATTTCAACCCTGATGCGGCATTGCTTCAGCAAATGACAGATATAGTTTTAAAGATAAACGCATACCTGGGTTACGATTTCAATACGGTTGAACTGGCTGTAAGGGATGGAATCCCTTATGCAATAGACTTCTGCAACCCCGCACCTGATGCCGATATTAATAGTGTAGGCCCGGAAAATTTTGAGTGGGTGGTGGAAACGGCTGC
>CALLZY010000021.1 GCA_937858715.1 uncultured Chitinophagaceae bacterium
TCTCTTTCATTTGTTTTGCAAGTTTAATACTTACACACTTAATTAGATACTACCCGTTTTTACATTTTTACGTATCTCAGGTTGTTAACCTCGCCGTTGGCTTTATTTACTAAGCTTATTACATAGATACCGGCCTTCAGTACTGGCAACTGTGCGTTGTTGCTGCTCAGTGTGCTGCTGTACACTGAAGAACCTGCTGCATCTCTTACAGTCATCACCATATCAGCCGGGCGGCTGATGCCTTTAAAGCTGATGGTATTACCATCGTTAGGGTTAGGATATACACTGATAACAGTGCTGCCGGTAAACTTCACCTGCCTTATTTCAGAGTAGATGAATTTGCCGTCAAAATCAGTTTGCTTGATGCGATAGTAGTTGATACCGTTTACAGGGTTCTCATCGTAGCTGCTGTAGTCAATGCGGTCGGTGGTGTTGCCTGCTCCTTTTACCTGTTTGATTTCTTTCCAGTTGCTGCCATCTGTTGACCTTTCAATAGTGAAGTACTCATTGTTGATTTCAGTAACGGTAGCCCACTGCAGTTTTACTTTATCCTTCAGGGCATCTGCACTGAACTCCACCAGTTCAACAGGCAGCAGGGAGTATGATACCGGAAAGCTGATAATGCGGTTAGGAATACCAGGGCCGGAGATGGTAATAGAAGCCTGGCTGCAACTAAGTGAATTAACAGTGGCAGTGGCACAGTCGTTCTGCGACCTCCACTGGTTCGATGTAGATGTTAAATTGCCTGCACTGGCGTTTCTGGGCAGCATAAAGAAATGCGATTTGGTGTTGCAGCCGATGTTTCCGTGCAGGTTATATACAGAAGCCGGTATATTACTACCGGTGAAAGTAATAAAGTAGTCAATGTTTACATTGTAGTTGTATCCCCACTGGCAATTATTGGTAGAGGGAACAATAGATTTAGGCTTCACAATTATGTTTACAGTATAACCATTGCTGGAAGGCACACTAATCTGGGCTTTAGCCTCAAACTTATTAATAGCGGGGATTAAAAACAGCACTAAGCTGATGAGTAAAATTCTATTCATGGTACGGGTACGGGGTTGTTTTGCGGGGCAAAGGTGCGTATTTCCTGCATTCTGCACAATAGGAAATCTACGTTTTTTGAAATTTTTTTTTACTAGCAGCATCATGTCTGTTCAATGCAAAAGATAAATGACATTAGGGATTACTAATTAATAACTTAGCTATCTCTGATAGGTCAGCATCTGTATAGATATAGACTTTTACACTTAAATAATACGCCTGCGGCATTTTGCTTTTATTATATATAATCGGTAATTAAATAAGGAACAGGGTGTGAGTGATTTTACGCAACTGACCGTTTCGGTTTTCTGCAAATCTTCAATTCACTGCAAAAAAAATGCTGCATAGTTAATATGCAGCACTTTCTTGTAGATGTTTGTATATAAAGTCTAAGCTCCTTTATTCACCAGTTCATAACACTGTTTCACAATTTCCAGTTCTTCGTTAGTAGGTACTACCAGCACTTTTACCGGGGAATCTGCCGTATTTATTTCCCTGGTGCCTTTTTCGGGGGCAATGTTTTTAGCTTCATCAAAATGGATGCCGAGGTACTGCATATCAGTACAAACCCTTTTGCGTATGTCGGTATCATTTTCTCCCACACCGGCGGTAAAGACAATTGCATCCAGGCCATTGAGTACAGCCGCATAAGCCCCGATATATTTCTTAATGCGGTAGGCATAGAGCTCAAAGGCCAGTTCGGCATTCTTGTCACCATCGTTGGCCAGCTTATGAATGTCACGCATATCACTATGACCGGTTAGGCCTATCATACCGCTTTTTTTGTTCAGCAGTTCAATTACTTCCGCAGGAGTATAATTGAGTTGTTCCAGCAGGTGAAAAATAACGGATGGGTCAATGTCGCCGGAACGGGTACCCATAATCAGTCCGCCCACAGGGCCAAGGCCCATAGTGGTGTCAACAGAATGGCCTTTGTCAATCGCCGCCATGCTGCTGCCATTACCCAAGTGTATGGTGATGATCTTTGCGTCTTTCTTGTTCAAATATTCAGCAGCTTTAGCAGCCACATATTTATGCGATGTGCCATGGAAGCCATAAGCCCTGATGTGATGCTTGGTATAATATGACTGCGGAATCGCAAAGCGAAATGCCTTGGGCGGCATCGTCTGGTGAAAAGCCGTATCAAACACTGCCACCTGCTTTGCAGCAGGAAATACTTTTTGTGCTACCTGTATGCCGATATAGTTGGCCGGGTTATGCAGGGGAGCAAGCGAGAACAGTTCTTTTATTTTGTCCATCACCTCATCGGTAATAAAAGTGGTAGCCGAAAAAGTTTCACCGCCATGCACCGCCCGGTGACCTACCACTTCAATATCGTTCAGCGAACTGATTACACCTATCTTCTTATCCGTAAGCAGCCTGGTTACTTCATACAGGCCGGCTTCATGGTCGTTCAGCCTTACTTTTTCTTTAATTACTGATTCCTCTCCGTTGATGTATGTCTTGTGTGTTATGCCCGAGTTGTCTGTACCAATGCGTTCAATCAGACCGGTGCAAACGGGTTGTTCATCCGGCATTTTAAATAACTGGTACTTGAGTGAGCTGCTTCCTGTGTTGATAACAAATATGTTCATGCCTTCAATTCTTTCTTTTGTTTATTAATCCTGCGCCTGTATGGCTGTAATAATTACGGTGTTGAAAATATCATCTACTGTACAGCCGCGGCTGAGGTCGTTAATGGGTTTGTTCAGTCCCTGCAGCATCGGGCCGATGGCGAGGGCACCTGTTTCCCGCTGAACAGCTTTGTAGGTATTGTTACCGGTGTTCAGGTCGGGGAAGATGAGTACACTGGCCTGGCCAGCCACTGGTGAACCTGGCATTTTCTGTTTACCCACCACAGGGTCAACGGCTGCATCGTACTGAATAGGGCCTTCTACTTTCAGGTCAGGACGTTTCTGTTTTACAATTTCGGTGGCCATCCTTACTTTGTCCACATCGGCACCTTCGCCTGATGAACCGGAAGAATAGGAGAGCATGGCAATCCGTGGTTCAATACCAAAGGCAATGCTGCTTTCAGCAGATGAAATGGCAATCTCTGCGAGCTGTTCTGCTGTTGGGTCAGGATTAACAGCGCAGTCGCCAAACACAGAAACCCTGTCGGGCAGGCACATGAAGAATACGGAAGATACCACCGAGATGCCCGGCTTAGTCTTTACAAACTGTAAGGCGGGCCGTATGGTATGCTGTGTGGTATGAACAGCACCGGATACCATTCCGTCTGCATGGCCTTTGTACACCATCATAGTACCGAAGTAAGAAACATCAGTCATCAGGTCGTGGGCCATTTCCCTGCTGATGTTCTTTTTCTTACGCAATTCAAACAGCGTATCCACATAATCAATAAAATGCGGTGACTGAATGGGGTTGATAATATTCAGCTTGCTGATGTCAACCTGCAGTCCCAGCCGTTTTACAGATGCAGTTATTTCAGCAGGGTCGCCCAGCAGTGTCAGTTCCACAATCTCCTGGTTAACGAGTCTTGCAGCTGCTTTCAGTATGCGGTCTTCGTTGCCTTCGGGCAATACGATATGGCGCAGCTTGTTTTTGGCCCTCTTGGTAAGCTGGTACTGGAACATGCGGGGCGTAATGCCATCATGTTCATAGGTAACAATCTTTTCTTCCAGTTTATTTACATCCACATATTTGTCAAACTTGCTGATGGCGAGCTGGATTTTTTTGGGATTATCTGATGTAATTCTTGATTTTACATCACCCAGCATTACACTGGCATGGAATGTTCCTTCTTTTACCGACACAATTGGCAATACGCCTTTGGATCCTTCCAGCAGTCTCATTACCGGCTCTTCGGGTATGATACCTGCAGAAAGAATGATGCCTGCAATCTTCGGATAATTTCTTGACTGGCCTGCCTGTAGTGCCCCGATGATAATATCGCCACGGTCGCCGGGTGTCACAATCAGTACGTTTTCTTTGATATGATTGAGAAAATGGGGCAGGTGCATGGCGCCAGTAATAATTTCATCTACCTGGTTGTTAATCTGGTCTTCGCCAAATAATAGCTTGCCGCCCAATTGCTCGGTTATTTCCTGCATGGTTGGGTTTTGCAGGTTTTTGTCTTCAGGAATAACAGACAGGATAGTGCCGTTTGACAGTTGTGAAGCAAGTAATTCCTTCACATCCTCAATCATGTCTTTCTTCACTTTGTTTACAATCACTGCCAGTACCTGCACATCACGGGAGTCGAAGTTGCGCAGCGTTGCCTGCACGGTGCTTACTAATTGTGCCGTAGTTTTCTCAGCACCAGACACCACAAATACTACGGGGGCATTCAGGTTTTTGGCGATGGTGGCGTTTGCCTCAAACTCAAAAGCAGTTCCCTCGCCCAGGAAGTCACTTCCTTCAATAACTGTATAGTCGTATTGTTCTTCCAGTTTTTTTACTTTCCGGATAACGATGTCGATAAGGTCACCCCTGCGTTCGGTTTCCATCTGGCGGATAGCTTTCTGCCGGGTGAAAGCATAAGTGTCTTCGTAAGCCATTGAAAGATTGAAATACTTCGTAATCATTTCAATGTCGCCATCTTTTCTTTCATTAGGGTCATCGTTGATGATAGGTTTGAAATAACCCACTTTCCGGGCCTTGCCCAGCAGCATATTCACTATACCCAGAGCTACGATAGATTTTCCGCTGTAAGGTTCAGCAGTTGCTATAAAAATTGTCTTTGCCATAGTACAAAAATAGAATGCCCGAAAGTAAGTTTATGCGGGATGGTCGAAGCTAATCATTGTCATAGTTTGTAATGAAGTAAATCACTTTTTTTTAAGGCACATTACGCAGTGATTGTCTTTGAATTGTAAAACCTGAAGCAAAGCGCTGACGCAATCGTTTGCGCTAACAAATGGAAGTATAACTAAAGCAGAAGTGCTGTTGTTTTTTTAGAATATGGCCTGTGGCATCTTTTTGTCAAACAAATGTAATTACACGGAATATCAATTAAAAGAATTACGATGAAGAGTAGTTTTACACAAATTTTTTCCCATGACAGCCAAAACCATTATCACTGCCGTTTGCGGCTTTGTTGCCGCAATCATGCAAATGGCAACTGCACAGGTTGCTGCTGTGCATTTTTCTCTAAAAGTTCCGGAGAGTGACTCAGAAAATAGCCGGGTATATATAGCAGGGTCATTTAATTGCTGGCATGCAGCCGACAGCTTGTACAAGATGAAGAAATCAGAGAATGGTATTTATACTATTACTCTTCCTGTTTTTGAAGGCGTACAATACAAGTACAAGTACACACATGGTAACTGGGACAGGGTTGAGACTGCCATAAATGACAGTGATATCAGCAACAGGTCTTTCATTGCTCTTAACGGCAAAACCATCGCAGATTCTGTGCAGAAATGGAGAGCTCCCAAAAAAGAAGGTGAAGGGAAATCGCCTCAGCTAAAACATATTGATGCACTTAAAGATTCAGCTGCTGCGAAACTTCAGGCTAAGCTGAATGACATGACTGCATTTTTGAAGGAATATGTTCAAAATGCATTACAGTCGGAACCCAGTAAAAGAAAACATCGGTTGCTGGATAAAAAAGCAGAAAAGAATATTGTGAAAACCTATGAAAAAGTAACTGCTTTCTTATGGAAGGCATTTACTTCTCTTACATCTGAACAAAAACAATCCATCACTGCTATATTGAGAAAGGAGGAGCCGAAAGGTGATTTTGTAAATTCGTTCCTGTCTGCACTTAACACAGCAATGGAACAAAAAGCTATTACAGGCAAGCAGTGATTTTTAGGATAAGGTTCCTTTTTTTAACGGATATTAGCTAAAACATAAACAAATGGCAACAAAAATTGCATTAGTAACTGGTGGAAGCCGTGGCCTGGGAAAAGATATGGCACTTAGTATTGCCCGTAGCGGGACAGATGTAATCATTACTTACAGGAGCAAAGCTGCAGAAGCTGATGAGGTGGTGAAAGAGATAGCAGCAGCAGGACGAACAGCAGTTGCTTTGCAACTGGATATGAGTGATTTTGGCTCTGTTCTGTCTTTTGCCGAAAAGCTGAAGGATACACTTACTGAAAACTGGGGGACACCGCATTTTGATTTTTTAATTAATAATGCAGGTATGGGGGCCACTGTTCCTTTTTTGCAGGTAACAGAAGAAATGTTTAATGAGTTTTTGAATGTTCATTTTAAGAGTGTGTATTTTCTTACGCAACAATGTGTACCTCTTTTACGTGACGGCGGAAGAATTATAAATATTTCAACGGGCACTACAAGGTTCAGCAACCCGGGTTATTCAGTATATGCTTCTATGAAAGGCGCCATTGAAGTATTTACCAAATATCTTGCGAAAGAACTCGGTTCAAGGGGAATTGGGGCAAATGTGGTGGCACCGGGCCCTGTAGAAACTGATTTTAATAATGCAATGGTGAAAAGTAATCCTCAGATAAAAACTGCTTTAAGCTCTTTATCTCCTTTTGGCAGGGTAGGTGCTGCTGATGATATAGGAAGTGTGGTGGCTTTTTTGTGTACACCAGGTGCCAAATGGATTAACGGGCAGCGGATTGAAGTAAGCGGGGGCATCAATAGCTAAAGACATTATCTTTATCGCCTCCATGAGTGTGTACACAACTAAATCAGCAATTATTGTTACTTGTCCTAAGCGGCTGGCTCCTTATCTCGAACAGGAAGTGAAGGAACTGGGCTTTACTGTCGAAGAATCATTTATTACAGGTGTACGGCTAACGGGTACAGTAAATAACTGTATAAAGCTAAACCTGAACCTTCGTTGTGCCAGCCAGGTGCTGTACAGCCTGAAACATTTTACCGCAAAGGATGCAGACGGGATTTATAAGAATGTATTTTCTTATCCCTGGGAAAACATTTTGCCCGAAGGCGGTTATTTTTCTATAACCAGTAATGTTAATAATCCGACCATTAATAACAGCATGTTTGCTAACCTGCGGGTGAAGGATGCTATTGTTGACCGGCTGCGGGAGAAAAGAGGTGTGCGGCCATCCACCGGTTCCGAGCTTACCGGTGCTGTCGTTCACCTGTTCTGGAAAAATGATTATGCTGAATTGTTTATTGATACATCCGGCGATTCGCTGGGCAGGCACGGTTATCGCAAGATACCTGGCCAGGCACCTATGCTGGAAGCCCTTGCTGCTGCCACCATACTTGCCACACAGTGGGACAGGAAATCACCATTTCTGAACCCAATGTGCGGATCAGGTACATTGGCGATTGAAGCGGCAATGATTGCGACAAACAGAAGACCCGGTCTGTTCAGAACAAATTATGCCTTTATGCACCTGCAGGGGTATGATGAAAGTATATACGCTGCTGAAGATGCTTTGCTGGAGGAACAAATAATTGAAGTTCCGGGACTTCGTGTAATAGCAACCGATTACAGCGCAAAGGCGATAGAAAATGCCAGAAAAAATGCTGTGGCTGCTGGAGTGGCAGGGCTGATAGATTTTGATGTATGTGATTTTGCAGCAACAGAGGTTCCTGCAGGCGAACCCGGTGTGTTTTATGTAAACCCGGAATATGGAGAAAGATTAGGTGAAGTAAAGGAACTGGAAAAAACATATGCCCGTATTGGTGATTTTATGAAACAAAAATGCGGCGGCTATTATGGATATGTGTTTACCGGCAACCTTGAACTGGCAAAGAAAATTGGTCTGAAAGCGAAACGCCGGATAGAATTTTATACCAGCAAGATCGATTGCAGGCTTTTTGAGTATGAACTGTACAGTGGCAGCCGGTCCAGGACAAAAGATGAAACTTCAACTGACCAAACAGATAATCAGCAATAATATGGAACTATCAGCATTACAAGAGCTTGTTAAGGAAAGATATTTTAAGACCGACAGTGAAAGAGGCATATATCATACTGCTTTGTGGTTTCACGAAGAAGTAGGCGAATTATCTTCTGCCATTGCCAGTGGCGATAAGGAAAATGCAAAAGAAGAGTTTGCCGACGTCTTGATGTGGTTGATGACGCTGGCAAATCTTATGGGTGTGGATATGCAACAGGCTGTTGATGTTTATTTGGCGAATCCCCGCAAACTGCCGGTAAAATAGAATCTAATTATACAATAAGTATTTTTTCCGCATTTCTTTATACTGGCTCAATCCTGGCTCCCAGCTTGCCCTGATGGTTGCTTCGGATGCACCATCAATTATCTGTTGCCTGAATTGTCCGGAACCAATCAGTTTTTCTATTGTTCCCATCTGGTTGCTCAGGCTGGAGTTAAAGAATTTCTCTTTGTAAGGATGTGCCTTATAAAGTTCCATAATCCATTTCAGGTTTATCTGCTTGGTTTCCTTTAACTGTTCAATGTTGTAATTGCGAAGGTCTAATCCATAACAAACCTGGTTCATAAAAAGCGGGGTTTCGGCCATTCCTTTTATGCCGGTTGGTGTATAAGAGAAATCATAAATGCCTTTTAATTCAGGACTGCCTAATACTGTGAATGGATAGTATGTGCCCCGTCCGTGGTTGAGGTAAACTCCTTCAAACATGCAGGTTGAAGGATATAGCATTATTGCCTGGTGAGTGTTCAGGTTTGGCGAGGGGGCAACCGGAAGCACATAATTCATATCATGATTATAGTTTGCAACAGGAATGATTGTGATGTTGCATTTTACTTTGTTCGTAAGCCAGCCTTCACCATTTGCCATCTGGGCGAATTCTCCTACAGTTAGTCCATGACTCATAGGAATTGGAAACATGCCGATGCCGGACCTGTATTTCATATCCAGAATGGGGCCGTCAATTAAATAGCCGTTAGGGTTGGGCCTGTCCAGTATCAGCATTTCTTTTCCGTTTTCATAACAGGCATCCATCAATCTCGACAGGGCGTTAATATTTGTATAAAAGCGGCAGCCGACATCCTGCAAGTCGTAAATCAGGATGTCAACATCAGCCATGTCTTCTTTAGATGGTTTATTTTTTTTGCCATACAGAGAAATAATCGGGATGCCGGTTTTTTTGTCAACTTCATCACCCACTTCTTCGCCGGCACTTGCATTGCCTCTGAAGCCATGCTCGGGGCCAAAGACTTTTACAATATTTATGCCCAGCGATTTCAGGCTGTCCACCAGGTGCGTATTCCCGATAATGGTAGTGGGGTTTGCCATAATGGCAATCCGTTTGCCTTTCAGCAATGGCAGGTATTTTTCTGTTTGTTCAGCTCCTGTTCTAATTGGTTCCGTATTGTTGACTGAGTTTTGGTTTTGCTGTGTCGTAGCACAGGATGTGCTTATGACCAACAGCATCATTAAGAAGGCTTTCATATAAGCATTGTTGAGTGTCGTAAAGGTAGCTGAAAACATATTGGGATATAATAAATAGTGATAAACGGAAGAGTTTTAAATGGTAAATTGCAAATGCAAAGGAAATTGCTGAAAATGTGCCAAACTGAGGTATGGTAAATTTAGTAGTCATTAAAATTGTTTGAATATGAAGAAGCAGTTCATGGTTCTGATTGTATTGTTCATTTCAACAGTATGCTTTTCGCAGAAGTTAGGACAGGTGGTTTTCTCAAAGGGCACCGCTCTTTCGTCAATCGGGTTTGTTGCCGATCAGCAGGTTATTATCAGGGTGTCGGACGATGGCAGCCTGCTCGAATGGGGAATGGAAATGGAATCGTACCGCTATAATTATCAGCCCGGGAAATTGCTGCCATTTATGGGCAGGGTTGATTATTATGGACAGGAGTCTGATTCGTCATTCAGGGGAAAAGTAAAAAGTATTGGCACCTGTTTTATTACCTATTATCCTTTGTCTGAAACAGCAGAAAGGGCTGGAAAGATAAAATCGCTGGGAATGCTGCAGTTTGATTATTTCAGCCAATATGATAATGCAGCTTTCAGGGGCAAATTGAAATCAGCAGGAAATTATCTGCTGACATATTTTGCTTCTTATGATAACGAAGCAATAAGAGGAAAAATAAAATCAATAGACAGTTGCCCCATAACCTACTACACCAGTTTTGAGGACAAGGTAATTGCTGGAAAAGTTAAAAGCATATGTTCTGTCAACTTTGAATGGTACACATCAAGAGACAGGCGGGAACTTCAGGGCTCGTTAAAGTCGGGGCGGTATCAGCAGGTAATTAACAGCATTCAATATATACTTCTGTAGGAAACGAACATATTCGCCGAAGCTGTTTTGGTTTCCGGACTTATAGTTTTGCAGGAAGTCTTACTGTCCAAAAGTGTAGCGGTATTCTATTTTTCCGGTCAGTTGCTTGTCTTTATTAAATACTGCTTCTTTTGTTTTCAGTCCTTTATTATCATATATGTATCTCCAGATCAGATAACCCATGTGCAGGCTTGAAGTGGTGGTTATTTTCTGGGCTACCCTTCCGGCTTCATCATATTCAAACATAATATCGGGCAGCAGTTTCATTGCTTTTGTATTGTAGCGTACAATATCTGTAAGCCTGTTTTTGTCATCGTAATAATAAAACAGGCTGCCGGTTTCAATTCCTTTTTTAAAAGTCTTTTCTTCACCAATATTGCCGTATTCATCAGCTGTAAAAATAATTTGCACAGTATCGCTGCCCTCATCTGATTTTATTATACGCAGCATTTTTTCGGGCAGGCCTGATTCTGCATAATACCATTCGTGGATTTCGGTGTGGTTAAAAAAGCCAGAGGAGTCGTTCACGGTATTCTTTATGCTTTTCACACGGTCGGTGCCATCATAGCTGTAAACCGTATTGTTTTGAACCGCTGTTGACGAATCGATAATATTGATAACCCTTCCTTTGCTGTCGAACCTGCTATAAGTAACCGTCTTATTTAAGTTCACAATGTTTGAGACTTTTAATGCAGTACCATTTTCCTTTATTTCGTGAAACTCATAATAATCTGAAGCTTTTGCGCCTTTTGGGTCATAGCCTTCGGCAGTTATGCTTTTTACTTTGCTGGCAGTATAATTGCTCATCAGCAGGTTCATTTCTTTGGTGCCAACAATATCATTGTAGTAATATTGGGCATTGCCAGGTTGCCAGAAAAAGAGTGCAGATAGTACCAATAAAAGTCTCATTCCTTGATTAATTGAATGGCCAAAGTTAGTTTTAAAAACTATCTGACGGAAAAGAAGGCCGCTTGTATTTATTTGTGCTTAATTTTAAGAAAATTTTTAGGTGTCCCATAAAGCTTTAAGAAAAGACAAAGAATGCCTGAATTGCGGCGCAGAAGTGGACGAGAGGTTTTGTCCGCATTGCGGACAGGAGAATGTGGAGCCTCATGACAGTTTCTGGCATATGCTCACTCATTTTGTTTTTGATATTTTTCACTTTGACAGCAAGTTTTTTTCATCGGTTAAGTTGTTATTGACTAACCCGGGATTTCTGCCAGCCGCCTACATTTCCGGCAAAAGAGCCAGTTATCTTAACCCGGTTAAGATGTACGTCTTTACGTCGGCAATCTTTTTTTTAATTTTTTTCACTTTTTTTGCAAACACCGGCAATTTTGATTTCCGCATAGGAGATTCTTTAACCAAAGAACAAAGAGACGCTTATTTATCTGATGTAAAAAAGAAACTGGCTGAGGAACCCGGTAATAGTAATCTTCAGAGGCTGATTAATGAATTGGAAGATTCGGCCAGCAAAATTACAAAGGATGATGTTGTATATATTACAGGATTAAAGGACACTGCCGGGAGCAGAAATACTTTGCTGAGCTACAGGTCTGTGGCTCACTACGATTCTGTACAGCAACAACTGGGCCCTGACGAAAAGGACAACTGGTTCGAACAGTTATTGACCAGGCGGGGCTTAAAACTCCGTGAAAAATACAATGCCAGTTCTGAAGAAATCGGTAAAGTGTGGGTTAGTGATTTTATGCACAAGCTTCCCTATCTTCTTTTCCTTTCTTTGCCGCTTTTTGCATTGATTCTTAAAATACTTTACAGGCGAAGAAGGGAATTGTTCTACGTAGATCATGGAATTTTTGCAGTTTACCAGTACCTGCTGAGTTTTGTTTTATTGTTCTTTATACTGTGCTTCCGGAGGCTTGAGTCAGTAACAGGTCTTGGTGTTTTTAACTGGCTGACAGTAATCGCAGTTTTTTATGGTGGCTTTTACCTGTTAATTGCGTTGAAACGCTTTTACAGGCAAAGCATGTCAAAAACCTTTGCAAAATTCTTACTCCTTAATATCGGGGCTTTTGTTATGCTGATTATTCTTTTTGTAGCCCTCCTTATTGTCTCATTCTTACTAATATAAAATCAACAAAATTGGAAGCAATAAAGGAATTCGAAAGGCTGGTGCAGATAATGAATGACCTCCGTGAGAAGTGTCCGTGGGATAAAAAACAGACAGTTCAAAGCCTGCGGCAATTAACCATTGAAGAAACCTATGAACTGGCTGATGCCATTACGGAAAATGACTGGAAAGGCATTAAGGAGGAACTTGGTGATTTGTTGCTGCATATTGTTTTCTACGCAAAGATCGGAAGTGAAGAGAAGCAATTTGAGTTACACGAAATGATTAACGGTATTTGTGAAAAGCTGATAGCAAGGCATCCGCACAT
The DNA here is from genome assembly GCA_937858715.1 of uncultured Chitinophagaceae bacterium. Taxonomy (GTDB): domain Bacteria; phylum Bacteroidota; class Bacteroidia; order Chitinophagales; family Chitinophagaceae; genus JJ008. The sequence continues at coordinate 12,592 of CALLZY010000021.1, forward strand.
TTACGGAGATGTGAAGGTGGAAAATGAAGAGGATGTAAAGAGGAACTGGGAAAAACTAAAGCTGAAAGAAGGAAAGAAGTCGGTGCTTAGCGGGGTACCTCAATCGCTGCCAGCAGTGGTAAAGGCAATGAGGTTACAGGAAAAAGCCAAACAGGTGGGCTTTGAGTGGGATACAAAAGAGCAGGTGTGGGTGAAAGTAGAGGAGGAGATGGGCGAACTTGAAACTGCAATTGCCAACTGGCAATCAGCAAAGGGTCATCCTGAAGAAAGTGAAGAAAAAACTAAAGTGGAAGAAGAACTGGGCGATGTTTTCTTCTCGCTTATCAATTATGCACGGTTTTTGCAGATTGATGCAGAAAATGCCATCGAACTGACAAATAAGAAATTTATCCGCCGGTTTTCGCTGATGGAGGAAAAAGCATTACAGAATGGAAGAAACCTGGCCGAAATGTCTTTACAGGAAATGGATGACATCTGGAACAGTATTAAAAAACAGCAGGCCGGCCGGTGAGATTTTCTTTTAAACATAATTGGATAAGTAAGTACAGCGTATTGCTGCTGGCAATACTGTTGTTTGCCCTTTCGTTTGTTTTTAATACGTTATACACTAACCGTGCCGCTGTCACTCATGAAGCGGAAAGGGCAGAGGCATATTTAAAGAAGCAGCGGAAAAGCTTTGAAGAAATAGTAAGGGATACCGCTTTGACAGGGCGGCTTGCTGCCCGGAACGAATCTCTTGAAGATTTTTCAAAGGTGTACAAACAGCATTTCGGACTTTTCATTTATACAAGAGCAGATGATTTTTCATTGCCGGAAATGAAATTCTGGAGTCAGCAATTTGCTGCTCCGCCCGATGATTTACTGCTGGCAGCAGATGGAGAATATTTCAAAAAACTTTCAAACGGCTGGTACACTATTCTGAAGCATACTGTCGCTGCCGGTCAGGAACGCATAAGTGTTTTGGCTGTAGTACCGGTGCTATCAGAGTTTTTTATTACGACAGATTACTTACCTGAGAAGTTTGCATTCAGCCAAAGTGCGGATAAAAGGGTTAAACTGAGTGGGAAGCCAACGGATTTTCCGGTGCATGGAGCAAATAATCAGCCTCTTTTTTTTCTTGAAAAGAAAACATCATCTGCTGTCCCATATAACGACCTGAAGACGGTAGTATTGCGTATTTGTGGTTTGATAGCACTGCTGATTTTCTTCCATACGCAGGCTGCGGCTGCTACACAAAGGAAAAATGTGTGGCTGGGTACAGCTTTTCTTCTGGCTGCCTTTATTCTGGTAAGGGTTATTCTTTATTTGAACCCTGCATTACTTAATTTCCGGCAGTTCGAGTTTTTTAATCCTGCTATTTATGGTTCCAATATTGTACAACGGTCGCTGGGTGATTTATTCCTGAACTCTGTATTGTTTAGCTGGGTTATCCTTTTCCTGTGGTTCAGGCTGAGAAACAATGAGAAGCCATTGGAAAATTTCTCCGTTAAATGGAAATGGATAGCAGGGGTATTATCGCTTTTGCTGCTCGTTAATGGTTTGTTTGTAGTGGCTTCTGTTATCAAAAGCCTTGTTGCCGATTCAAAGATATCTTTTGACATTACCAACTTCTTCAGCCTGGATATACATACGGTGGCGGGGTTCTTTATTCTGTCCTGTCTTTCATTGTCCTACTATTTTCTTTCGCTGATACTTCTGCGGCTTATTTATCCATTATTTAACGGACGGGAATGGCTGATATATTTTGCAGTGGCTTTTACAGGCCTCTTACTGCTAACATTCCGCTCGGGACACGGCAATGTTTTATTCTATTTGCCGGTGCTGGTTTGGCTTTTAGGATATGTATGGCTGATCAGCAGGCGGCAACTTTTGTTCAGGCGTTTCCGGATAAATATTGCAGGAGCCCTGACGTGGATTTTTATTTTTTCTGTTTCAATTGCCACTATCATGTTGTCGCAGAACAGAAAAGTGGAATGGGAAAAAAGAAAACTGATTGCTGAAAAATTGTCGGTACAGACCGACATCTCAAGCGAAAGATTACTGAGTATTGCTGTTAAGTATATAGATGATGATTTTTTGTCGGGCAACTTTTCCCGTTTTCAGTCAGAGGCCGAAAGCCAGAAGATAAGGGATAGTATCATTAACGACAGCTACAGCGGGTATCTTGATAAATACGATACAAGACTGTATGTGTATGACAAAGACAATAAACCACTTTTCAACGAAGATCAGACCACCTACGAATCGCTCAACACCATTTTTACAGTACAGGCAAAGCCGGCAGAAACAGAAGGGCTTTATTATTATGAAAGATCATTCGATAAGTTCAATTATATAACACGGCGTATTATTAAAGACACTTCAGGCTATAAGGCAGGTACTTTCTTTATTGTTTCCAATCTTAAAACATATAGCCGGGATGCCCTTTTCCCGGAACTGTTCCGGCAGTTTAAGGAAGCAGACCTGGAGAACTCCCCGATTTATTCTAATGCTGTTTATATCCGAAAGCGACTGATGACACATCCTGGCAATTATCCTTATGCCAACTGGTTAAAGGATGATGAATTGCCTGCTGAGGAGTATGAACTGAAACAAAACGGAGATTATGATGAGCTGTGGTACAGGGCAGGTAAGGAGAAAGTAGTGGTGGTTGCCAGGAAACGGGAAACAATGATTGAAGCAATCACCCTGTTCTCTTACATCTTCTGTTCGTTTCTTTTTCTTATGATGATTGTTGAACTGATTTCTGTAATAGCGAAAACCGGGTTTAAATACTCGGGTCTCCGGAAATTGCTACAGTTCAACATCAGGCGGCAGGTGCACAGCACCATTATTTTTATCAGTGTGTTTTCTTTCCTGGTTATTGGGGCTGCTACCATTTCATTCTTCATCAGCAGGAATAAACAGAGCAACAGCGATAAGCTGAGCCGGACGATGAAGATAATGGTGAATGAGATGGAGAAAAAAATGTCTGACCACAGCACATTTGATGATGTGGTGAAGATTTACGATTCGGTTACCAATAGCGGCCTGCAAAAACTGGTTGACGAAGTTTCTGATATACACGGTGTGGATGTGAATGTGTATGATCTGAAAGGCGACTTACAGGTTTCTTCAGAGGCGAATGTTTATACGAAAGGGGTGCTGAGCAAGAAAATGGAACCGCTTGCATTTTACAACCTGAGCAGGTTGCGCAAAGTGCATTACCTGCAGGAAGAAAAGGTGGGCAATTTTTCCTATTACAGTATTTATGCTCCGGTGCGTAATGATGATGGTGCTGTGGATGCGTATGTGAATATCCCTTACTTTACTTCGAAGCCGGAACTAAGGCAGGAGATTTCAAACTTCCTTGTTACGCTGATCAACCTGAATGCTTTTATCTTTCTTGTGGCCGGGCTTATCGCTTTGTTCATCACAAACAGGATTACGAATTCTTTCTCCATTATCGGTGATAAGATGCGGGAAGTGAAGCTTGGCAAAACCAACGAGATCATCACCTGGAACCGTAATGACGAGATTGGTGAACTGGTGGAGGAGTATAACAAGATGGTGGCCAAACTTGGCGAAAGTGCTGAAGCCCTTGCCAAGAGCGAAAGGGAAGGGGCCTGGCGGGAAATGGCAAGACAGGTGGCGCATGAAATCAAGAATCCGCTTACACCTATGAAGCTGAGTATTCAGTACCTGCAAAAGGCTATTAATAATAACCAGCCGAATGTAAAAGAACTGACAGCCAACGTAGCCAATACATTGGTGGAGCAGATTGACCACCTGTCGAAGATTGCAGCAGACTTTTCGCAGTTTGCAAACATTGGAAATTCCAGAGCAGAAACATTCGACCTGCATGAGGTGCTCAGTTCGCTAACCGGATTATTCGGGCCTGATCAGCGGACAACAATATTATGGAATGCTGTTCCTGACCGTATGATTATTCTGGCAGATAAAACACAGATGAACCGGCTTTTCACCAACCTGCTCACCAATGCAGTGGAGGCTTGCACTGAAGAAAGGCCCTGCCTTATTGAAATAAATGAAGTGCTGAAAGAAGGTAAAGCCATCATCAGCGTTTCTGATAACGGCGATGGCATTCCGGAAGAAATGCAGCAGCGGATTTTTGTTCCCAACTTCACAACCAAGTCATCAGGTACCGGGCTGGGCCTTGCTATGTGTAAAGGAATTGCGGAGCAGGCAGGCGGCAAAATCTGGTTTGAAACAACACCGGGCAAGGGCACCACTTTCTATGTGGAATTGCCGCTTGCAGAAAATATGGAAACCAGGGCTGATTAGCCAAGCAGGTTCACCAGTTCTTCCAACTCGCCTTTTTTGTGCTTCTCCTTTTCGGTATTGTAACACTTGCTCAGTTCGGCAAGCAATACCTGTATCACCTGTTTGTTTTGCAGTGGCCTGTAATGCGAAGGTGACTGCTGCACTGCTATCCTTTTATAATAACTGTCAACATCCTGCTGGGTGAAGATGTGCCCGGCGGTGGGATCGATAAAAAATTCGATGCGGTTTCCTTGTTCCAGAAATTTTTCATCGTGGTGTGTGTGGCTGAAGTAACCAAGGATGAATTGTTTGGGTATCCTGATGGCTTTTACCGGAATGTCTAACTGTTCGCACAGCAATAAATACAAAATGCCGTTGCTTATCTGATTTCCTTTTTTTGATTCAAGGGTTTTGTTAAGCAGAAAGTCGTTGTATTCAGCGTAGCTGGTTTCTTTTCCCTTGAGGCCGTAATAGCTGTATAAAATACTGCCGATGATTTTTACCTGCTCCAGCGGGGTGAGGTAGTTGTTCAGTTCGAGCCAGATATTGCGGCGGATTTTTTCAATTTCCTGTAGCACGGATGTGTGCGACATTTCGGGGTATTGAAATCTGCTTGCGAGCATGGCCCCGAGGGCAAGGTCGCTGTGTTCGGCTGTGGCCCACTGGCCGAAATCTTCTTTCAGGTCGTTGAAGTGAAGACGGTGGATGAGTGTTTCTACCCTGGTTTGCAGGGTTTCGTCGGGTACAGTTTCCCACAGATGCTCGAGGTTGGGGATGATGCTTTTGCCGTAGTTAATGATTTTGCCGGAGACGAGGCCGAAGACTTCTTCGTCGGGATCGTCGAGCAGGTTAAACAGGGCCGTAATTTCATTGGTGGTTTCCATGGAGGCGATTTGCGCACAAGTTCCTAATGATTAATTATTTAGAGAGGCTAAACTTTTCCACAGGTGGGGAAAGGGCCCGGTATTGCCGGGAGAGCAGGCCGCTCTTTTGTCCGGCCTGCGCACAGTGGAGTCTGTAATTGTGGGGTTGTTTATTGTTGGTTAGTGGATAGTTTGAGAGTATGTTGCCTGCTATGCGGGGAAACGGGAGGCGCTGTGCCCTACCTGCGGCAGGCAGGCCCGCCTTGAATCTTTTTCTTTCCTTACTTTTTTTCTTGGACAAAAAAAGTAACAAAAAAGTCAAGGA
>CALLZY010000022.1 GCA_937858715.1 uncultured Chitinophagaceae bacterium
GTTACTTGTGGTAACGACAATCAATATCAGTATGGAAATGCAGATTCTCAATGTCGATGTTTATTAAATATCACCTCTTCCCAGCACTTTCAGTATATGCTTTTCACCCAGCAGCTTAATCTCTTCTTTTGTCCATACACCGATGGTATCATACAGGAAAGAGGAGGGTTTATTCAGCAGCTTATTAAGCAACACTTCATTACTTCTGTAATCCTTATGACCTGTAGTAATCACCACCACATCATAGTCATCGCCCAGCAACTCATCAAGATTCTGGTTTACCCAAATATCTTTCTCCTCCCAATATTTTACATGCGAATCATGCAGGGTAATATCACAACCAGCTTCCAGCAGGTGATCATAAAAACCTTCAACAGGTGTATAGCGGGTATCACCCACATCGTTCAGGTAACTGACACCCAGCAGCAGGACTTTTTTACCTTCCAGCGAACCATTGTATTTCGACCGCAGGTATTCAAACGCATACACCGGCATCTTATCATTAATGTGAACCCCTTTTTCGCTTTGACCTAATTTCTCTTCGCTGCCAAACAAATTCATCCTGGCCCAGCTTGCCAGCAGGGGATCCTTTGTTAAGCAATAGCCTCCCACACCCAGTCCCGGCAGCATAATGTTTTTATGTGTGGGCCGCATACGGATGGCATTCACCACTTCGTAAATATCAACACCGGCTTCTTCGGCAAAGCGGCTCCATTCCACCATAAAAGCAATATTCATGGCCCGGAACGAATTCTCCAGCACCTTCGCCATCTCAGTGGCATTGGTATTACCCAACCGTGTAAGCGGATACTCATCCGTTTTTATCACTGTTCGTAAAAAGGTTTCTACAGCCTCAGCACTTTTCTCGTCAGTCCCGGCAAATACACGGTAAAAGTTCTGAATCGAATCAATATACTTTGGCCCCGGCATTACTCTTTCATACGAATGGCCAACTTTCACTTTATCTGTAGCAAGGCCTCTCTTTGCCAGGCTTTCTTCGATAATCGGGCGAACAATCTTCTGTGCTGTTCCGGGAGGAACTGTGGTTTCCACCAGCACCAGCACATCTTCTTTACAGTTGGCACCAATAGCTTCAATGGCTTTTTTGAATGGTGTTAAGTCAACATCATATCCTTCCAGGTCTTTGTTCTTTGCCGATTTCTTCTGCACATCAAGATTGATGTCCACCACCACCACATCGGCCTTGCTATAGGCATAGCTGTCGTAAGAGGCATAATAGTTTTTCTTCTTCAGTGCATTCTGGTAATAGATTTCAATTTTGGGGTCGCTGGCAATTACCGGGAATATGCCTTCATTAATTGAACGGATTTTCCAGTACGATGCAGGTGAAGGCAAATCAATTCCAATAACAGCATATTCCTCCGTTAGGGCATTAGCTACCACCAGTCCCATTACGGAACCTACAAAACCAAGCCCCTGCACTACCACCACTTTCTTGCCGGGATGTAAAGCAATAAAAGCATCAATACCGGCTTTATCGTCTTTAACCTGCGGTATCTCATACTCTGTTCCCGTTAACGGACTTTTTGAAACCAATTTAGTATCTGCAGCCATTCTTATCAGTCTTGTAGTTTAAAAATATGCCGGCCAATTTTTGTAAAGGCCCAGTGTGTTTTATAGGTCGTTGCTTTAATCCTCCGCTCAATTTCTTCCTCACTCATTTCAGGACGGATATGGCAAAGTTCATTTAATTGCTTGCGGGTAAAGGGTTTTCGGGTCCAGTGTTCATCAGTAGCCGGAATTGGCTCTCCCTTCAGCATCAGTTCCATTATTTCATAAAAGCTCTCCTCAATTAAATGATAGCAATGCTGTGTAATACTGTACACGGTATCATTCTCCTGCACAGGAAACTTCTTTACCTGTATGATGTTGCCAGAATCAACAGCAGCATTCATATAATGACAGGTGATGCCGTATTCTTTCGCTCCTTCATATACGGCAAAATTGGTGCAACCGGTTCCGGGATAATCAGGGCTGCCGGGATGAAAGTTAATAGCGGCAACCGAAGCACTGTCAAGTAAAGACTGCGGGTAAATCCAGGAAGAGATAAACGAAATCATCAGGTCACCTTTCCAGTTCAGTACCTCATCAGGAAGTGTATCGTGACGGCCTCCTTCAAAAATCACAGGATTGGTGAAGGTTCTGCGGATAAAATCTTCTGCACGGCGGGCATATTCATTGTCTTTCTTGCTTAAAAAAAGCACCCTGAAATCTGCCGGTTTTCGTTTCGTTTCTTCCAAACCTGTATCTCTTTTTTGAAGGTGCAAAGGTATCAATATTTACCTAATGTTTAAGAACTTAAGACAGATGGAACAAAGCCTTTGGGCTAAAGGTTGTTAACCACGGCGGGCAGGAAGGTAAATGCAGATATTGTTTGCTTTTCACTCTTCTGATTCCTCTATATACTCCGCTTAAGAGGAATCATTTGTGTTCATCTGAGTGTATCTGCAGACAAAAAAAATCTAACCGCCGTGGTTAAATAATTTTAAACTACATTAAACCATATTAAACAACATTCAACCAAATTCAACTATACATTCCCCGAATAAAAATCCCCGCAAAATGCAGGGATCGGGATTTGGAATTTTTTATTTGAAACTTCAATGTTATGCTGCCAGCAAACTGTGAGCTGGTGTCTTCACCAGCACTTTTGCAGGATTACCTACCACAGTTACACCATCAGGAATATCTTTCACCACAACCGTACCGGCACCTATGGTTACATTGTTACCGATTTTTATTCCCTGGCGGATAACAGAGTTGGCACCGATAAATGTGTTTCTTCCCACCTGAACATTGCCGCAAAGCACTGCACCGGGGGCAATATGTGTGAAGTCGCCAATCACACACTCATGATCAATACTGGTGGAAGTATTACAGATAACACCACGGCCAATCTCCACCAGCGGATTCAGTGTGGCATTGGCTGCTATCATCACACCATCTCCCATTCTTACTGACGGAGAAATAACAGCACTTGGATGAATGGCATTGATAGGATTGCCCAAAAACTGACCCAGGTTGGTATGAATCTTTTCACGGATGCCGTTATGACCCACACAGGCAAAAAAGTCATAGTTCTTCAACTCCGGAATCGCTTCCGACTCTTTTCCTAAATACGTTAAATGATAGGGATTGAATGATTTCTCTTCCTGGTCGCAGTAGGCAGTTACCAGGCGGCCTGCACTCAGCAAAATGTCTATGATGACATAGGCATGGCCTGAATAGCCAATTATGGCCACTGGTTTTTTCAATGTGGTTTTCATTGATCTTGGATTTTAGGACAGCATAAAAGTAGAGAACTGCCACTGACCAATCAACAAACCAATACTAAAAAAAGGGGAAATGGGGTACTTGTACTTGAGGGGGAATCGTAGTTTCCCTAACTCCGGTAAATATACAGCCGGCTACATATGTATCAGTAAAGAGATTCCGGCTCAGGGCCGGAACGACAAAGTCATCTCGAGTATCACCCCGGGCCGATCCGGGGTCGCTCATCCCAAAAAAGAAGATTCCGGCTCAAGGCCGGAATGACAGGATTTCATAGCAGGGCTCATTAAACAAAATTAAACCTTGTTATCCTGCCTACCCGCCATGGCGGGAGCTTGCCTAAGGACAACCACATTCAACCTCTCTCCTTCCCCAGCAACTGCAAATACCGCTCATGCAAGAAACGGTGCACTATCGGCTGG
>CALLZY010000023.1 GCA_937858715.1 uncultured Chitinophagaceae bacterium
GATTTGAGAGAAGATACCAGCACGGCTTTTCCGTCTCCATACAACGGGTCGCAGACGATTGGGTGCCCGATGTTTTTCATGTGCACCCTTATCTGGTGTGTGCGGCCTGTATGGATGCGAAACTGCAATAAAGAATAGATGCCAAAGTCTGAGAGCAATGTATAGTCAGTCAGAGCCTCTTTTCCCTTTCTATGAACTATCATTGTCCCGTTTTGTGCCGGGTGTTCGGCTATAGGTGCATCAATGCTGCCTTCTTTTTGTAACGGAGAACCCAACACAAGCCCCTGGTAAATTTTTACTGTTTTACGGTTCTCGAACTGCTGCGAAAGGAATTTATGAGCCGTTTCATTTTTTGCAAAAATTATAAGACCGCTTGTGTCTTTATCAAGCCGGTGAACAGTAAATATCTCACCGTACTTTTCTTTCAGCAGTGTTTTCAACGAAACTTCTTTTCCTTCCCTGTCGGGGATAGAAAGGAGGCCGGAAGGCTTATTTACAGTAATCCAGTCTTCGGTTTCGGCAATAATTAAATCTTGTGTAAGTAATTTCATGTGTCAGGGATTTTAAGTCCCCCTGCGGGGGATTTAGGGGCCGGGGCAGCTATTTCCCTTTACCAAAGTATTTCAATTCTCTTACTTCTTTTTCTGAAAGAAAACGCCACTTGCCCCTGTCCACATTTTTTTTTGTAAGTCCCGCAAATATTACCCTGTCAAGGTTTTTCACATCATAACCTAGTGACTCAAAGATCCGGCGCACAATCCGGTTACGGCCGCTGTGTATTTCAACACCGATCTGTGTTTTATCTTTTAAATCAGCATAAGCAAGCACATCAACAGATGCCGGACCATCTTCCAGCACCACACCCTTAAGAACCTGGTCAAAATCTTTCTTTTCAAGAACCTTATTGAGTGTTACATGATATACTTTTTTTATCTCGTTGCTGGGGTGTGTGAGTTTCTGTGCCAGTTCGCCATCGTTGGTAAGCAGCAGCACCCCAGATGTATTCCTGTCAAGCCGTCCAACCGGGTAAATTCTTTCAGTTGTTGCATTCCTGATTAAATCAAGAACAGTTTTCCTTTTTTGCGGGTCATCAGTTGTGGTGATGTAGTCTTTGGGCTTATTCAGCAGTATGTAAACAAGGTTTTTGGCAAGAAAAATTTTCTTTCCGTTTACCCGTACATCATCTTTGGCTGACACTTTATGTCCCGGTTCTGTAACCAGTTCATTGTTAACTTTCACCAACCCTTTTCTTACCATTTCGGCTGCTTCACGCCTGGCTGCAACACCAGAGTGTGCAATATACTTGTTAAGCGGCATGAGGGAAGATTTTGAAATTGCAGAATTTGGAAATTGGGAAGTTTTCTGATTCCCAGCTTCAGACTTCCGACTTCTGACATCTGACTTCTCCAAAGGAGTCCTTGAGGACTGTCTTCGCTTTTCATCGAAATACTCTTCCCGTTCCCTTTTTACTTTCCTCTTTTCCTGCTTGAATTGCTCTTTAATAGCTGCATTGCTCTTTTTAGCGGCAAATTTTCCGAAACTGTGCGATGTTGATTTTTTCATTTGTTGAAGTGTTTGCTGTTTTACAACAGTAGTGAATGGCAAAGATAAGCATCCTTATTGTGAAGCCGTGGCTAAATAAAAAAGCCTCCGCATTAACGGAGGCTGTCTTCTTTGTGAACGGATTTTTATATTGTTTCTTTTGCCTGAGGTTTTTGTCTTTGCATTTTACCCGGGCCACCAGGACCATTCTGTCCGCCAGGGCCTTTGCGCTGCATCTTCATATGCTCTTTCATTTTCTGCTGCTGTTCTTCAGTGAGGATTGTCTTTAATTCTTCCTGCTGTTTTTTATGCAGTTCTTTTACTTTCTCTTTTTTCTGCTCATCACTCAGATTTTTGTCTTCACGGATTGCTTTCATCTTTTCCTGCAAGGCGGTATGTTGCTTATCCAATTTGGCTGATTGTTCATCTGTGAGGCCAAGATTAACTTTCATCATTTTCATGCGGGTCTCCATTTTTACTTTATCCATTTTTTCACGGCTTTCTTTCATAATGGCCATTTTTTCCTTCTGCTCTTTTGTAAAGATGTTCTCCATTTTTGTTTTATGCTCCTTGCGCAGGGTTTCCATACGGCCTTTCCACTCTTTCACAGTGATGTTGTCAATCTTTTTCAGCTCATCCGTTTTTTTCTTGAAATCTTCCCTCTGTGCTTTGAACTGTTCTTTCTGCTCTGCAGTAAGATTTAGCTGCTTCATGAACTGGTCGTGTTGCTGCTTTTTAAATTGCTTCTGCTGCATTTCTGTTTTGTGCTGAGGAGGCCCTGCATGTTTACGTTGTGGGATTTCCTGTGCATTCGTTGTTGCAACTGCAAATGAGGTAAGCAGTGCTGCTGCGAGTATTTTCTTCATGGTAATAATTTTAAATTTCTTTTTTGACGCCGGTTGAATTATAAAACCTTCGGTGACTTTTTTATAAAGTTTTGTGAACGCAGTTTGGACAGCACCTGGTGGTGAAGGTTTAAGAGAGAAATGAAAATCTGTTTAAACGGCGGCAGATAAGGATTAGTGGCTGTCTTTGTTGGCCAACTGTCCACAGGCTGCATCAATATCTTTTCCGCGGCTTTTGCGCAGGCGGACATTTACCCTGTGTTTTTCAAGGTATTGCATAAAAGCCTGAACCTTTTCTTCATCCGGCTTCTGGAAACGGGCTTTATCAATAGGATTATATTCAATGATATTGATAAGGTCGGCTGGTACCTGCCGGTAAACTTTAATCAGATCGTCAGCATCCTGCAGTGAATCGTTGAAGTCTTTGAAGAGAATATACTCAAACGTTATTTCATTACCCGTTTGCTTGTAGAAGTAGTTCAGCGCATCCACCAGCGACTTTATGTTATTGGTATCATTGACGGGCATTATTTCGTGCCGCTTTGCATCGTTGGCGGCATGAAGAGACAGGGCCAGTTTAAATTTGACTTTATCATCGCCCAGTTGCCTGATGCCTTTGGCTACACCGGCAGTAGAAACAGTTATGCGGCGAGGGCTCATCGCCAGCCCATCTGGTGAAGTAATCTTTTCTACAGCCTTTATTACATTTTTATAGTTAAGCAACGGTTCTCCCATGCCCATAAAAACGATGTTGCTTATTTTCTTTTCATGTACCCGTTCACATTGCTGGTTAATGAGTACGAGTTCATCATAAATTTCGTCAAACTCAAG
>CALLZY010000024.1 GCA_937858715.1 uncultured Chitinophagaceae bacterium
CACCTGGCTATGCTGGAAGAAGCTAAAAAAAGAGACCACCGTAAACTTGGAAAGGAACTTGGCATTTACACCATGGATGATGATGTAGGTCCTGGCCTGCCTTTGTGGTTGCCAAAGGGAACAGTCATTATCGAAGAGCTTGAGAAACTGGCAAAAGAAACTGAGTTGGCTGCAGGTTATAAGAGAGTAGTGACACCACATATCGCCAAAGAGAGTATGTACCTCACTAGTGGTCACTTACCTTATTATGCTGACAGTATGTTCCCGGCGATGGAGATGGATGGTGAGAAGTATTATCTCAAGGCGATGAACTGTCCGCATCACCATAAGATTTTTGATGCCGAGCCAAAAAGTTATAAAGACCTGCCGCTGCGTTTAGCAGAATATGGAACCTGTTACCGCTACGAGCAAAGCGGTGAACTGTTTGGCCTGATGCGGGTACGTTGCCTGCATATGAATGATGCACATATTTACTGTACCAAAGAGCAGTTTGCTGCAGAATTCAGGGCGGTGAACGATATGTATATGAAGTACTTCAAAATTTTTGGTGTTGAAAAATATGTGATGCGGCTTTCTCTTCACGACCCGGAAAAGCTGGGGCAGAAATACATTAACGAACCCGAATTGTGGCTCGAAACTGAGGAACTGGTTAGAAATGTGCTGATAGAGTCGAACATCCCTTATGTGGAAGTAAAGGGTGAAGGTGCTTTCTATGGTCCTAAGATTGATGTGCAGATTTGGAGTGCTATTGGCCGTGAATTTACACTGGCCACCAACCAGGTTGACTTTGCACAAGGCCGCCGTTTTAAACTCAGTTTTACCAACCAGCAAAACCAGCCTGAAGTACCATTGATTATTCACCGGGCTCCTTTGGGTACCCATGAACGCTTCATTGGCTTCCTGCTGGAGCATTATGCCGGAAAATTCCCGCTGTGGCTGGCTCCGGTTCAGGTGAAGGTGCTGCCTATCAGCGATAAATTCATGGATTATGCACAGGCTGTAGCAGATAAACTGAAAAAAGCTGATATTCGTGCAGAAGTGGATGACCGCAATGAAAAGATTGGCAAGAAAATCCGTGATACAGAACTGCAGCGGGTGCCTTATATGCTGGTGGTGGGTGAAAAAGAAATGAACGAAAACAAAGTCGCCATCAGAAGGCAGGGCAGGGGTGATGCAGGAGTAAAAGCAGTGGATGAGTTTATTGCAGATGCGGTTTCCGAAATTGCAGACAGAAGAGCAGATTAAGTAATTAAATTGTAATACTTCAGCTCTGGGGAAGTATAAAACACACCAATAGCTATTGCCCTTTCCAGAGGCGGGCATAACCAAACAAATTAAATGGCAGTACCACAAAAACCCGGAGGCGGGTTCAACAGGCCACCAGGACAGGGCGGATTCAGGCCCGGCGGTGGCGGATTCAACAAAGGCGGTTTTAACAGGGGCAGGTTTGCTCCTCGCAAAGAGGCAGAACACAGAATTAATCATTTCATCCGTGTACCACAGGTCAGATTGGTAGGCGAAAATGTGGAAGTAGGAATCTACGATACACAGGAAGCCCTCAAAATGGCCCAGGACCAGGGACTGGATTTGGTTGAGATTTCACCCACAGTTGATCCACCGGTATGCAAAATCATTGACTATAACAAGTTCCTTTACGACAAGAAGAAGAAAGAAAAGGAGATGAAAGCCAAAAGCAAAGTCTCTGAGGTAAAGGAAATCAGGTTTACCCCCAATACAGATGACCATGATTTTGAGTTTAAATCGAAACATGCCATTGAATTTCTGAAAGAAGGGAACAAGGTTAAAGCCTATGTGCAGTTTAAAGGCCGTGCTATCCAGTTCCAGGACAGGGGCCAGTTGCTGCTTCTGAAGTTTGCCGAAAAACTGGCTGAAGTAGGTGTTCTGGAAAATATGCCCAAAATGGAAGGCAGGAGAATGCTTGCCATGTTTGCCCCGAAAGGGAAGAAAAAGGGATAAGAAACACCATTTCTATAAAAAATTGAGGTTGTTCCATTGCGGAGCAACCTTTTCGTTTTCTGCCACATAGCCGATTTTCTTCTCACATTTTATCCCCGGTAATGTGAATAACTGGCTGATACCCATCCCTGTTTTTGTCAGGCTTTGACTTATATTCGCCGCCTGACTTAAACTAAGATTACCGTGAGATTAAAGAGTTTAGAAATCAAGGGTTTCAAAAGTTTTGCCGATAAAACGGTTGTGAATTTTGACGATAATGTAACCGGCATTGTGGGTCCGAATGGCTGTGGTAAATCGAATATTGTTGATAGTATCCGCTGGGTGATTGGCGAACAAAAGATCAGCCAGTTGCGTAGTGAAAACCTCGACAGCCTGGTGTTTAATGGTTCCAAAACAAGAAGTGCTTCTGGTCTTGCGGAAGTGAGCCTTACATTTGAAAATACCCGTAACCTGCTTCCTACCGAATTCAGCACTGTAACGATAACCCGCAAGTTTTACAAAAGCGGTGAAAGTGAATACCGCCTCAACGATGTGCAGTGCCGCCTGAAAGATATTCAAAACCTCTTTTTAGATACCGGTGTCAGCACCGACAGTTATGCTATCATTGCGCTTGATATGGTGGATGACCTTATCAAGGACAAAGACAACAGCCGCCGCCGCATGCTGGAACAGGCTGCAGGAATTTCAATTTATAAAACACGGAAGAAAGAGGCCAAGCTAAAACTAGATGCCACTGAGCAGGATCTGAGCCGTATTGAAGACCTGCTGTTTGAAATCAACAACCAGTTGAAGGCACTGGAAAGTCAGGCAAAAAAGGCTGAAAAGTACCATGAGATTAAGAAAGAATACCGTGAAGTAAGTATTGAGCTGGCAAAAGCGGCTCTCGAAGGATTTAATCTCTCTTACAAAGAATTGAATGAACAGCAGGAAATAGAAACGGATAAGCGTATCAAGCTGGAAGCAGAAATTGCTAATGACGAAGCCGGGCTTGAAGATGAGAAACTTGCTTTTGTAGAAAAAGAAAGGCAACTGCAAAGTATGCAGCATGCTTTCAACGATATGCAGCAATCAGTACGCAGCAAAGAGAATGACCGCAACCTCTCTGCTCAGCGTCTTGAGCACCTGCATGAGAAAGAAGGTAGCCTGAAAGAATTTTTGCAAAAAGCAGAAGGGCAACTGAAGGGCATTGAAGAAAGTATTGCGTTTACACAACTACAGGTTGAAGAAGAAAACAAGTCGCTTGAAATACTCAGCCAGCAATTAGAAGAGCTGCGCAAAGAAGCCGATGTAAAAAGAGAAGTACTGGATGATAAAAGGGCTGACCTTGATGGATTGAGAAGTGAGTACCAACAAACCCAGCGCAGCCAGTTTGATGCAGAGAAAAAAGTTGCCGTGGCCGATAGCTCTATTCAGAACTTGCAGCGTATCATCGGTCAGATAGAAGATGAAAGAAAGTATCGTGATGATCAGCGCCATAAACTGGATGAAGAGAGGCTGATTAAAGAAAAAGAACTCAACATTAAAAAAGTTGACCTCGAGCAGTTGCAGCAGCACCACGAGAATACCAAAGAACAGATTCTGCAAACACAGGCTGTTCTGGAAGGCTTGCGCAATGACCTTGCAGAAGAAAACAGAAAGCTGGATGCCAAAAAGAATGAACATGACCTGCTGAAGAGCATGATTGATTCAATGGAAGGTTATCCGGATTCGGTAAAATTTCTTCATAACAATACAGCCTGGAGCCATCAGTCGCCAATTTTATCGGATGTACTGTATGTAAACGAAGAATACAGGACCGCACTCGAAAACGTACTCGAGCCTTACCTGAGCTATTATGTTGTTAATAACCTGCAGGAAGGTTTGCAGGCGGTTCACCTGCTGGATGAAAATAAAAAAGGGAAAGCCAATTTTTTCCTGCTTGATAAAATAGGCCAGAGCGATAATACTGTTTCTTCACACCAATTAGAAGGTGCTATTCCGGCATTAAGTGTCGTTGATGTAGAGGAGAGATATAAAAAGCTTGCCGAACATTTATTAGGTAATGTATTTATCGCCGATAATGAGGATGCGTTGCAGAACAGCAATGGTTTTGTTGTTATTGAAAAGAACGGCAAATATGTAAAAGGGAAATATTCGCTTACCGGCGGAAGTGTGGGGCTGATTGAGGGAAAGAAAATTGGCCGTGTTAAGAACCTTGAGAAGCTGCAGGATGAAATCAATGTCCAGGCGACAGTAGTGGATGCTTTGCGGGCCGACATTCAGGCAAGGCATAATGAAGTGATAGCTTTCAATGAGGACCTGAGAGAAAATGCTATCCGTGAGACAGAAAGGGAGATTCAGCAGCTTACCAACGAGGTATTTGCCCTGCATAACAAACTGGAAAACCTGCATTCCATGCAAACCAACAGTCTTCACAGGCTGGAAGAGCTGAATATGCAGATGGAACAGACTCATAATTCTGTGGAAGGTGTAAGAAACCAACTGAATGAGTTTAATGAATTGCTGCAGGTAAACGCTTCTAAACTTACTGAAGCCGAAGAAGCTTATAAGGTTACAGAAAATCAGTATAATGAAGCCTCAAGGCAGTACAATGAGTTTAACCTGAATGTTACCAAGCAGCAGAGCAAGATTAATGGCTTAAAGCAAGAACTTGATTTCAAAACGAACCAGCTTGCTGATTTGCGCCAGCAAATAACTTCTAACAGCAGCCATCTTGAAGATACAACTGCTAATATCAGTCAGTCGGCCCAGTCGCTAAAAGATATTGAAGAGGAACTGGTGAAGCTGATGCACAACAAAGAAGAAGAAGAAAGAAAACTGAATGAAGCCGACCAGGCTTATTATAACCTGCGCAACCAGTTAAGCGAGAAGGAAAGCGAAATCCGCCACAAGGTTAAGGATAAAGAGCAAGTAGAGCATATGCTGGCTGCAATCAAGGATAAACTTAATGAACTGAAGCTGCAACTGGCCGGGATGAAAGAGCGGATGAATGTTGAGTTCAGAATTGATCTTGAAGCGATACTCGGTGAAGCCAGAAGTGGAGAAGTGCCGGTAGAAGAGTTGCAGGAGAAAGCCGACAGGATGAAGAAGAGGCTTGAGAACCTGGGTGAAGTAAACCCTACGGCAATTGAAGCATTTACCGAAATGAAGAAGCGATATGACTTTATCGTGGAGCAAAAAACTGACCTTATCAATGCTAAGGAAAGTTTGATGAAGACGATTGAGGAAGTAGAGGCAACTGCCAACCAGCGATTCCTTGAAACATTCCACCTGGTAAGAGAAAACTTCCAGAAAGTGTTCCAGACCCTTTTTACTGAAGATGACCAGTGCGACCTGGTGCTGGAAACTCCTGATAATATTGCAGAAACAGGAATTGATGTTGTGGCCAAGCCTAAGGGCAAGCGACCTTCTTCGTTAACGCAGTTAAGTGGTGGTGAAAGGACATTAACTGCGACAGCATTGTTGTTTGCTATTTATCTTATAAAACCGGCTCCGTTCTGTATTCTTGATGAGGTGGATGCCCCGCTCGATGATGCGAATGTGGGCAAGTTTACCAATATGATTCGCCAGTTCTCTCAAAACTCACAGTTCATTATTGTAACCCACAATAAGATGACCATGAGTACAGTGGATGTTATATATGGTGTAACCATGCAGGAGCCTGGTGTAAGTAAACTGGTGCCGGTTGACTTCCGCAATTTGCAGGCGAACTGATGCTTTGGCTGGTCAATAGCAAACAATGAATCGTTACAAAAATTCATTAAATACAAAGTCTGGTTATGCCAGACTTTTTTGTAAATAACAGTTTCTATGCGAACAATACTCCTTTTACTCGCATCAAATGTGTTTATGACATTTGCCTGGTATTTTCATTTAAAACAGGATGGCTGGCCATTGTGGAAGGCAATACTTATCAGTTGGGGTATCGCTTTCTTTGAGTATATACTGATGGTTCCGGCCAACAGGATTGGTTATGCCGGAAAAGGATTTAGCGGTTTCCAATTAAAAATGATACAGGAAGTAATAACGCTGGTGGTGTTTACAGTTTTTGCAGTTTGGTACTTGAAAGAGCCGTTCCACTGGCGATACCTTGTAAGTTTTGCGCTTTTGCTGGGAGCAGTATTTTTTATGTTCAGTAAGAGGTTTGGATGAGAAAGGCTGACTACCCGCAAAGGCAGTCAGCCTGAAAATATTATTTAGTAATGGTTACTGTAGCAGTGTTCATGAACACATCATTTCCGTTATAGATATCTACAGTATATTCTCCTGCCTCTGTAAAAGTGTGTTTAAAACTGAAAAAATTCCAGTCTGATTCAATATCCAGATCGTATTCCTTTACTTTGTTCAGCCCTTTGTAAATAGTAGCATACACTTTCTTTGTTTTGAATGCCTTTCCATCGTTCTGTATATATACAGATACAGTCACTTTAGATCCTGTGCCAAGTTGGAATGAAGTGGCATCGCCTTGTGTATTTCCATCCTTATCAACAGATTTACAGAAGATCATTTCAGAATCCTCATAATAATAGGTGTCTTCAGCATCCTCATCATCCATATCATTTTTTACTTCAACAGTTAATATGGTGGTAGCCTTTACCTGTCCGTTCCATCTTATGGTACACTTATACTTTCCCTTACCCGGGAAAAAGGCATCATTTACTATCCAGTTCTTACCTTTTCTGGGTTGAAGTGTCACTTTTTTATGAGTAATGAATTTGCCACTGCTGGTGCTGTCCCGTTCAATTAGCAGGGTCCATGCCCCGGAGCTAAGTGCAGCCGGCTGGCTGTAGTGCAGATAGATGTAAGAACCCGTAGGTTTAATATCCCAGGTCGCATAAACATTTGATGCCTTTCCTGCAGAATCATACGACTCGCAGGCAACCAGTTTTTGTGCATGAAGGGAAGATGTGGCATTAATTAACAATGCAAAAAGAAAGAAGGAGATAGCTTGTTTCATAAATCATTATTATAGGTTAACAGATCAGTTAATTGTGAATGAGGCAGAACGAATATACCAATTACTAAGGCTGTAACAATACCGTGGGGAGGGTATAAATACAGACTTTATACCCCCCCTGATTTTTAAGAACCCTGACACACATCATTGTTTCCGACCATCATTGTCTTGTACCTTTAGTAAGTAAAACGCATAGTTATGAAAACACATGAAAAGACAATCGTTTTGCATACTTATCCCGATATGTATGAAGCAGCCATCATGCAGGAACTGCTTAACGAAAGTGGGATTGATTCCTTCCTGAACGATGAAAATGTAATGGGGGTAGATCCGGTTGGGGGAACCGAGCTGCGAATCTTTGAAAAGGACAAAGAGATTGCTGAAAGTATCCTGACTGCAAAGAACAGTTCTAAGTCTGCGAAAGACAAATAGATTACATTAAAGAGGGTATTTACGGTGGCAGTTTCAGAAAACTTACGTATCAGCATAAGTTTTTATCAAAAATACTAACACCTGTTCTGTATCCGTAAGACCTTTGTGTTATAATCCGAACCTTTAAAAGATCCGCCTTATGAAAAAGATTTTACTCATTGCAGTTTCGCTGTATATGTTCCCGCTTTATGTACTCTCACAAGATATAACCGGCCTCTGGAAAGGAACCATGTATAATGATTCCACCAAAACTTCGTTGCCTTACGAGTTACTGATCAAGAAAGAAAAGGGAAAACTAACAGGTTATACGCACAGCTGGTTCATTATTGACGGTAAGGAGTATTATGGAATTAAGACTGTAAAAGTATCTGTGGCCAAAGATGGAAAGATAATAATCAAAGATGCCAGCCTGGTTGAGAATAACTACCCCGTTGAACCGGATAAAGATGTACACCAGTTAAATGTTCTGGACCTGGTTAGCCAGAATGAAGAGGATATGCTGGATGGCCTTTTTGTTACAAACAGAACCAGGGAATTCAGGGAACTGACTGGCCATATCAATGTGAAGAAAGTAAACTCGTTTACAGAAAGCAGCCTGATACAATACCTCCAAAGGAAGGGTGACGATAAAGAAGCCGTTGCAGTGCGATAACTGCCGGTGCTTTCATTGGATCGTTGTTAATTACGAATAAAAATTCATTGCTGAGAAACAGCAGTGAATTTTTTTTAACTTTAAATCATGCAGGCCGCACTTTTAGAAAAAGACAGTGAATTTACAGTAAGAGAAGAAAAAGTGCTGGATTATATACTGGCTATACTTTTTTTTGCAGTTTTTGTATTAGGTCTTGTATATGCCTTGAAAAACAATATTACCAGGGAGGACGTCGTGGGTGGGCTTCTTATGCTTGCATTAATTCCTTCCCTGATAGCTTTTGCAAAAGCAAAAAGCAAACGTATTTACATCCGCATCAACAAAACAGGTATTTACCAGGATGAGCAGTTAGTTGCCGGTTGGGATAAGATGATAAAAGCATACATTACACAAAAACAGGTTACCGGCCAGTGGCAGGATAGTTTTATACTGGTGCTTGAATACAGGAAAGAAGTAATTGTCTCCGGATTTCGCCGGAGGATACCGCTGACAAATACACAGAATAAGTCTGAAGAGGAAATCATCGAAGCAATCCGGTTCTTCTGGCATTTATACAAAAAGGAGCAGGGAATTACTTCAGTGCCGAAGAGATGATGTTTACAGCTAATTTTGCTTCTCAATTTCTCAACATGAAACAGCTGATTGGTTTGATTCTGATAACAGCATCATTTTTTGCAACAGCACAGCAATATACCAGGTATGTTAATCCACTGATTGGTACCAGGAAGATGGGGCATACATTTCCTGGGGCTACAGTTCCTTTTGGGGCTGTTCAACTCAGCCCGGATACCGACACAGTGCCGTTTTCTGTCAATGGTAAGTACACAGGCTCAGTTTATAAATACTGTGCAGGTTATCAGTATGATGATCCTACGATTGTTGGCTTCAGTCATACGCATTTCAGCGGTACTGGACATTCTGATCTTGGCGATTTTCTAATAATGCCTTCTGTTGGGAGGCTGCAACTTAATCCCGGTGTTGCAACTGATTCTAAAAACGGATACCGCTCTGCTTATAATCATAATACGGAAGTAGCAGAACCCAATTATTACAAAGTATTGCTGGAAGATGATAACGTATTGGCCGAATTAACCGCCACGACCCGAACAGGAATGCACCAATACACATTTCCGGCCACGGACAGTGCCCATATTATTCTCGACCTTGTGCATGGTATTTATAACTATGACGGCAAAAATGTGTGGACATTTATACGACTTGAAAACGATACCCTGATAACGGGTTACAAGCAAACCAACGGATGGGCAAGAACAAGGACTGTTTATTTTGCCATGAGTTTTTCCAAGCCGGTGAGCACTTACGGGTTCATTAATACAAAACCATCAACTTACCGTGGTTTCTGGAGAAGGTTCGATCAGCAAAATAATTTTCCAGAGATGGCAGGTGAAGAAATTAAAGCGCATTTTAATTTTAAAATGAAGGAGGGTGAAAAACTGAAAATCAAATTTGCTATTTCGCCAGTTAGTACTGCTAACGCATTGCTGAATATGCAGACTGAAAACCCCGGCTGGGATTTTGAGAAAATAAAGTTGGATGGTCAGCGGCAGTGGGATGAAGAACTGGGAAAAGTAAAAGTGGAAGCGCTGAATACAGATGATATGGTTAACTTCTATACTGCATTGTATCATAGTTTCCTTAGCCCGACAGTATATATGGATGTGAACCGTGAATACAAAGGGCTGGACCAAAACACACATAAAACAGACGGGTTTACCAATTATACCACTTTCTCGCTTTGGGATACTTACAGGGCATTGCATCCTCTATTTAATATTATACAGCCTGGCAGAAATGCCGATATGATTCAGAGTATGGTGGCACATCAGCAACAAAGTGTTCATCAGATGCTGCCGGTATGGAGCCATTATGCCAATGATAACTGGTGTATGAGCGGCTATCATGCAGTAACCGTAGCTTCTGATGCAATAGTAAAAGGTATAACCGGTTTCGATGCAAACAAAGCACTTGATGCCTGTATCAGTACATCTGATGTAAAGTATTATGATGGGCTTGACCACTATATAAGCAAAGGTTATGTAGCCGAAGATAAAAGGCCGGGTACTTCTGTTTCCACAACATTGGAATATGCTTTCGACGACTGGTCAATTGCTCAGGCCGCCAGAAAACTGGGCCGGGAAGATGTCTATACAAAATATATTCAACGGTCAGAGAACTGGCGAAATGTATATGATTCCACAGTTGGTTTTATGCGCCCACGTTTAAGTAATGGTGATTTCAGGAAAGACTTTGATGTGCTTTCCACCCACAACCAGGGTTTTATAGAGGGCAATGCATGGAACTTCAGCTTATTTGTACCTCAGAATCCTGAAGGATTGATCAGCAGAATGGGAGGAAATAAAAAGTTTACCGCAAGGCTTGATTCTTTGTTCACCATGCACCTGCCGGATAAATTCTTTGAAGAAACAGAAGATATTACACGGGATGGTATCATTGGTAATTATGTACATGGCAATGAACCGTCACACCATGTTGCCTATTTGTACAACTTTGCACATCAGCCCTGGAAAACTCAGGAGAAAGTAAGAATGATCCTGAAGAATCAATATAAGCCTGCAGTTGATGGACTGGGTGGAAACGATGATTGCGGACAAATGAGTGCCTGGTATATTTTCAGCAGCCTTGGCTTTTATCCCTTAGCTCCTGGAAGTGAGGAATACCAGTTGGGAAGTCCGGGTATCAAATCGGCATCGTTGCTGCTGGAGAATGGTAAGGTTTTCGGTATCGAAACTATTAATCAGTCAGATAAAAATGTCTATGTTGCAAAAGTTTTGCTGAACGGGGTACTGTTAAAAGGACATAGTATCCGTCATCAGGATATTGTTAATGGTGGGAAGCTGGTGTACTATATGTCGGATAAACCGGCAAAGAAGTAGTACTGTTTTATGAGCAACTGATTTATTTCTTACTGATGCGGTAGAGTTTTCCTCCATCGGTTACTGCATAAAGTATCCCATCTGCATAAGCAATGTCTCTGAAACGTTCGCCTGCATCTTGTAACAGCCGTTCCTCGCCGGTTACCTTATTGTTTTCAATAACAAGCCGGCAAATATGAGTACTGCTGAGACCGCCAATAAAGAGATTGTTCTCCCATTCAGGAATGGTATTGCCTTTATAGAAAGTCATACCACTGGGAGAAAGAACAGGGTCCCAATAATATACAGGTTGTTCCATTCCTTCTTTTTGCTGAATGGCATCACCAATTTCATCACCACTGTATTCAATGCCATAAGTAATGACTGGCCAGCCATAGTTTCTTCCCGGTTTTATGATGTTAAGTTCATCGCCACCACGGGGGCCAAACTCTGCTTCCCATAGTTCGCCTGTTACCGGATGAATATCGAGGCTTTGTGCATTGCGGATTCCGTAAGCAAATATTTCAGCCATCACACCATTTTGATTAATGAATGGGTTACCTGTTGCCGGTTTTCCATCGGGTGTGATTTTGAATATTTTTCCAAGTCCCGAATGCAGCCACTGAGCCTGTTTGCGGCCATCCGGGTCTGACCTTTCTCCAGTACTTACAAACAGGTTACCATCTTTATCAAATACCAGCCTTGAACCAAAATGAAGACTACTGCGGAAAACAGGTGTGGCACGGAAGATTACCTGCGGATTTTCAACGATGCCTGTCGCTTCGTTAAGCTTTCCTTTTGCCACAGCAGTAAGGTTGCCACCATCGTATGGCTCAGAGAATGACCAGAAAATTATTTTACTAGAATCGAACAGAGGATCAAGTGCTACATCCAGCATGCCGCCTTGCCCGTCATCATCCACATCAGGGAATCCGGTTATTTTTTTGACAAAAGAACCATCCCTGTTAAAGATTTGCATGTGACCACTCTTTTCTGTAATAAGCAAACGATTACCAGGCATTGAAATAACAGCCCAGGGTCTGCCCAGGTCTTTTGCGATTACTTCGGTAAGAAAGGGTGTACTGGTTTTTACTCCGGCAATTCTTGTTTGTCCTGGAAAGGCTGGTTTATACGAAGTGTTAGGTTCTTTGGTCTCTACTGGCTGTCCCGCCGCAGTTTCTTTTGCATCATTCTTAGGCTGGTTGTCAGGGTTTCCGCAGGAAATAAAACTTACTGACAGCAAAATAAGAAGTGTTTTTACAGGCATGGCGATGGTTTTTGCAATAGCCTAAAGTTACTACTTTGGTCAAAAAGCACCAGCCGGTTCTAATACCAACGGAATCCTCTTTTTTAAAAACCGCCAGCTGGGGGTGGAGGAGGTTGCATCCCCGTATTGCCCGATGAACTCATGCTATTTTCAAGTTCAGATTTCTTTTTGAGATAAGACGCAAACTGTTTTTCTGTCAAGATAATTTTCAAATTGTTATCTCTTTCCTTATCAGGTTCATCTAATTTATCCGATTGCTTTTCTCCGGCTTTTTGCAGTTCTTGTTTTTGGGAGACATATATCTTGTTGATATCCCTCACTTTTTCCACTTGTTCTTTATTCAGCTTTAATTTTTTCTTCATCCAGGCTGTTTGAATATCAGCAATGTCGTTTGCTGTAAATGTCTGGGGGCCGCCACCAACAGGGCCATCGCCACCGGGTTGAGAATATGCAGCGGTTGCTGCCAGAAATAGTAAAATTGTGATTACAGACCTTGCTGTCTTTGAATGGAACGATATGGTAATCATTGTAAGCTTTATTATTTGGATGAAAAGAAATGAAATTTCCTGCTTGTTTTTTTGTTCCCTTCCGCCAAAATAGACAGACCAGCCGCTTGTATCGATGAAACCGGCTAGCAGGATTTAATACGATATCTTTAAAACTTTTTTTTTCTTTTGTCTTGTTATAACTTAGAAGCAAACAAACTGCTATGAAGAGGCTTTTGCCGGGTGTATTTTTGTTGTTGATATTTGCTGCTGCCGCACCGTGTATTAAGGCACAGGATTCCTCAGAAATAATGAAAGATACTGTCAAGGTTGGTTTATACATCACCAGTATTCATGATATTGATTTTAAGCAAAAGGAATTCACCATTTCTTTTTGGTTGTGGTTGAAGTACAAGAACCGGGAATTTAACTTCCAGGATAATCTTGAAGTGCCCAATGCTAAAACAGTACAGCGGGATTTTTTTACTATTGACAGTTCAGGTGACAAGGTATCAATGCTGATGAAAATGCAGTGTGTAATGAAGGATTCCTGGCGGATTACCAACTTTCCTTTTGATCAGCAGAAGCTGAGAGTATCAATAGAAAACTCACAGTTTGATTCCCGCTATCTTGTTTTTATACCTGATACTGCTGGGGAGCATTATGATAAGAGGTTTACCCTGCGTGGCTGGAATATCGACAGTTGTATTATAGCTACAGGCAGCCGGGTATATGAAACTGCATTTGGAGATGAGTCGCTTACTGAACAAAAGACTGAATACAGTGCATTCAGGGTTCGTCTTTCAATTACAAGGAGTGCCGGCGGGCTTTTCTGGAAGATGTTTCTTGGGATGTATATTGCTTTTCTCATTTCTTTTATGTGTTTCTTCATTCATGCTGATGGTATGGATTCAAGGTTTGGATTGAGCGTTGGTTCCATTTTTGCAGTAATTGGTAATAAGTATATCATAGAGGCTTCGCTGCCTGAAACTGCTTCATTTACGCTGGTGGACATGCTGCATGGAGTTACACTGTTCTTCATCCTGTTAATGATTGCTGCAAATGCCTATTCTCTCCGGCTTGTTAAACAGGATAAGATACAGAAAGCAATACGGTTTGATAATGTAACTGCGATAATAATGCTGGCGGTTTACCTGGTATTAAATGCATGGCTTATCTGGCAGTCGTACATTTCTGTTTAAAAAAATAACCGGATGGAATACACCCGGCTACTTATTATGTTACCAAACCTCTGCAGGCAACCCAATTCTTTTGGGTTGCCTGCAGAGGATAAATGAGATTCAGCAGTGCTATTAATGATGCACTTTTGGCTTTCCAAAAGTCCTTATGTAGTTTATTATATCCCCAGGAATTCTGGTTTTCCCAAAACTGCCTTCCATTGCATCCTGGTTACCTGGTATTCTTTTCTTAAAACCTGGCATTTCGCTGTGACCTGAATAGATTTTGTACAGCAAGGCTCCATCTGACTGGCTCTGAAATGACTCCGTTGTAAAATCGGTAGGAGTGTTGTTTAGTTTGTAAGCCCTTTTGCCTGATCCCATGCCGTCGCTGCCATGGCAGGACAGGCAGAAATAGTTGTACAATTCTTTACCTGAAGCAATGGAGGCTTCATCGGCTGGAACAGGGTTTTTTAATTTTTCATAATGTTCAGGTACTTTCCAGGGATCTTCCTGTGCGGGATAGCTAAAGGATAATGCAGTTGCCATAAATGCAGCGACACCGATTATAGACATAATTTTTTTCATCTTAGTGCATTTTAATAAGAACTCTGAGATTTCACTATAAAATTATAATCACTTTTCTGAAAAATAATATGACTGTTGTCATTACAAAAGATGGTATTTATCAATTGGAAAGGTATTGCCAATTTTAAAAGGAGGTTTCCATCTGCTGTCTAAAGCATGAGTGAAACGTCAGTGCCATTATTAACTATAATATCCTTCAATAAGCCCAAAATGCCTTTCCGGTGCCTTGTCTTCAATTTCGTGGAAGGCCTTTGGGGCAAATCCGGTAAAATCCTTGTATTCTTTTGAGAGGTGCTGGTAATCGTGGTAATTACATTCAATAGCAATACGAAGCCAGTCCAATCCTGGGCGGGAATTTTTTAACCGGAATGCTTTGTCAAAGCGTACAATACGTTCAAATAGTTTTGGGTTTACCCCGGTTCTTTCTTTAAAACGCCTTTCAAGTTGCTTTGTGCTGAGACAGGCTTCTTTTGCCAGTATGTCTAACGTAATTTTCCCTTTTGCACTTTGGAGCAAAGGAATAGCATCGTCAATAAGCAGCTTTGGTTTTTGTTGCCTTTTAATGAGTTGCCGCATAAATGTGTTGGCAATCTCTATCATAGCGTTGTATCCTTTTGCATGGGAAAGTTGTTCATTAACCAGCCTCAATTCAGTTGAAAAAACAGTTTCGGCATCAATGTATTGATTGGTAATATCGCTGGAAGAAATCCCTGTAATACGGTACAAAGCACCTGGCATAAATATTATCTGAAATACGAGAAAATTATGGCCAATTATCCTGTTAGTGACTTCAGAAAACTGTCCGTAAAGCACAATCGGAATATTTTTTATCAGTTTACCTGATCTTTGGTATTGAACGGTTTCTGTTTCGTAGGGATAAAAGGCAAGGCATTGTTCCGGACGGGGTGGATAGGCTTTTAAAGGAACCGGTTGTCCCTTTTCAAACTGAAAATGAACAATCCGGTACAATTGTACATACTCCTGTACATCTTGTGCAGGTATATAGTCTTTGAGTAACAAAACTGCTGGTTAATGTTTCGGAAGAAAATTACTGTTTTTTTATAAATTAAGTGGCGGACCAACCACTTTCATTCCATGTTCGGCGTGAATGCGGTCCATTTCTTCCGCCGAAGGTCTTTCTTTAAGATTGTTCATATACGAGAAAAATTCTTCCATTTTGCCGGCTGGCTGCAAAAAATAGATTAGACGTCCCCGGTCAGTTAGTTGAATCCATGTATGTGGAATTCCTCTTGGTAAAAAGATGGTTTGTCCTGCTTTTAAAGTGCGGGTTTCTTCACCTACTACAAAACGATATTCTCCATCGATTACTGTAAACACTTCATCCTGGTATAGATGAATATGCAGCATTGGGCCCACTTTGCCCAGACCGGTATAATCAAACACCGAAAGTTGTCCGTCAGTGTCTTTGGAGGAAATTTTCAGGTCATTGGGGTGCACACCCAGAAATTTGACCACTTCCCCAAAACGGGATTTACCAGCATCCACAACAAATGGTTCTTTTGACGATACACTTGGTTTTGCAACAGCAAATTTTCCCATTGCCAGCGCAGGAGCAGCAAGCAGGGAAGTAAGAAGAAATTTTTTTCGTTCCATATTATGTTGATTTTTGAATTGTAAAAATGCTTGCCGTTTCCAAAATGGTAGTGGTAAAAAATGGACATTTTTATTAAAAATTAACGAACCGCAGTAAAACCGGATTTGTATTCTTCTTCAATACAATAACTTTGATAGCGATATATAAACAAGAAAAAAATATTGTTATGTCAGGTCTTAGAAATCTTTATACCGTTTTATTGTCTTTTGCATTGACTTCTGCATTTGCACAACCACTCCGTATTGAACCAACGAACTGGTGGGTTGGAATGAAGAATCCGGCTTTGCAGTTAATGGTGAATAGTGTTGGCATCGGCGATGCTGTCCCCTTTATAAATCACCCTGGTGTAGTTATTAAGAAAGTACATAAGGCCGATAGTCCCAATTACCTGTTTATTGATTTGGTAATTGCAAAGAATACAAAGCCAGGTATGTTCAATATCATCTTTAAAAGGAGTGGAGAGATAACTTCACAAGTACAATATGAGCTGAAGCAACGTAAGACTGATGCTGCCCGTTTGAAAGGTTTCTCTTCTTCTGATGTTATCTACCTGATAACCCCTGACAGGTTTGCCAATGGCGACAGTACAAATGATATACGGACTGAGATGAGAGAAAAGAAACTGAACCGGAAAAATGATTACGGAAGACATGGCGGCGATATAAGGGGAATTATCAATAATCTTGACTATATACGGAATATGGGTTTTACTGCCATTTGGCCCACACCCATGCTGGAGAATGACATGCGGGAATCATCCTATCACGGGTATGCAATCACTGATTATTATAAAGTTGATCCAAGGTTTGGCACTATTGACGAATACAAGGAACTGGCAGAGAAATGCAGCCAGAAAGGACTGAAATTAGTTTTTGATGGAGTGGTAAACCATACTGGCTCAAACTACTGGTGGATGAAAGATTTGCCATTTAAGAACTGGATAAATTATGCAGATTCGATGCGTATCACCAACCATCGCCGCACAGTGAACCAGGATTTGTATGCTGCAGCATCAGACAAGGAACTTATGGTAAAAGGCTGGTTCGTATCGTCCATGCCGGATATGAATCAAAGCAATCCTTTCCTGGCTGAGTTTCTTATTCAAAATACAATCTGGTGGGCTGAGACACTGAGCCTCGGAGGTATAAGACAAGATACTTACCCGTACTCTGAGAAGAAATTCCTTGAACAGTGGACTTGCCGGATTTTGAACGAGTATCCTCAATTTAGCATCGTCGGTGAAGAATGGAGCATAAACCCGTTGATAGCTGCTTACTGGCAAAAAGGAAAACCCAATACCACAGGCTATAACGGCTGTATGAAGAATACTATGGATTTTCCCATGCAAGCAGCCCTTGTGGCCGCCTTAACAGAACCGGAAGGTTGGGACAAAGGAATTGTAAAGTTATATGAGGGCCTTGCCAATGATTTTGTTTACGCAAATCCTGATGACTTGCTGGTGTTCGGCGATAATCATGATATGAACAGGCTTTTTACCTTTTTAAACAATGATGTTGACCTGATGCAGATGGCACTAAGCTATATTCTTACCATTCGTGGCATTCCGCAGGTGTATTATGGAACTGAAGTACTGATGCACAACTCTGCCAAGCCTGGCGACCACGGTTTAATCCGCTCTGATTTTCCAGGAGGATGGACTGGTGACACTGCAAATGCTTTTACTGGCGAAAACCTGTCTGCAGACCAGCAGCGTATTCAGATTTTCTTAAAAAAATTGCTGAACTGGCGAAAAGTAAAGACTGTCATCCACCAGGGCAAAACATTGCACTTTGCCCCCCAAAATGGAACCTATGCTTACTTCCGGTATAATGATAAAGAAGCGGTGATGGTGGTTATGAACAAGAATAGCAATGCTGTATCAATTAACACAAAGCGTTTTTCGGAAATCATTAAAGAGAGAAAGCAAGGCATAAATATTCTTACTGGCGAAAAACTGAGTATAGACAGGGAGATTACAATACCAGCAAAATCAGCGCTGATTCTTGAAATACAATAGTGACTGATAGCTGGTGAAGCTTCATTGTTTGGAATTATTGTTTTTTTGTTGTATTATTAATTTCTAAATACATAAACATGGCCAACCAACTAAAAAAATTCACCGCTCAGCTTTTTCTGGGCACTTTTGTTTTTTCGTTGCTTCTTGCAGCATGCAACAATAGCAGTGATAAAAAGGAACCGGCAGCGGATACGCTTACTCCAAAGGTTGAACAACCGGCACCAGTAGTAAATGACACTCCAGCGAACACTGGTGATACAGGAGTATTAGATACCCGACCGGTTAAAACTACAGATTAGCGAATAGGTTTACCAGACTTTATCAACCCGTTGATTTTCGTTTCTGAAATTCAACGGGTTTTTCTTTTCTTGCCCTTTTTGGTTTTAGTGTGTGGTGCTGGCAACTTCTTATCTTCCTTTTTTATGGAAACGGGTTGTTGTTTTACCGTGGCACTTGGCTGTTTATCGACAGGAGTCGGCGGTTTTATTGTCTCCTGTTTTTTAATCCGGTGCCGTGTCAGTTTCTTAATGACCCAGTGTTCCATACGGTGGTGCAGCGGAATGATGAAGGCCGCAATCCCCACAAAAATGAGTATCTCGTAAATAGGAGTGTGGTGCGTCAGGTTTGCAACCCGTGGGTGCAACAAGAGTGTCAGGTATTCAAACAGGAACAGCAACGACAGGATTCCCAATAGCTTTATCAGCCTTACCGGAATGTTGATACGACTTAGCAGGAAGGTTAACAGGAAGAAACCGGGAATAAAAATTGCAATCAATAATGTTTGTAATTGTTGGTGCCGCTTTTTCTTTTCAAGCCGTTTTTCTTCTTCGATTTCGTTTTGTCTGAATTTCTCATTGCTTGAAATTACCTGCGACTCCCTGATCCTGGTTTTACTGTTAACTGAATCGTTCAGGCTTCTTACATAACTCAGGTATTTAAAGGCACTGTCAATTTTGTTTATTCCTTTATAATGTTCCGTAAGGAAAATTGCTGTTTCCAGTTCTCTCGAAATAAATCCGCCGCTATTGGCAACTGCAAGGGCCATGTCTGCATAATGCCTGGCTGAATCAAACTCTTTGTTTTCCTCATACAACCTTGCGAAGCCAAGGCAAGCCTCACTAAGTATCTCGTCATCATCAGCCTCAATAAGATAACGTATTGCAATCTGGTAATTGATCCGGGCATCCTCATACTTGCCGAGTTTCCTGTAGGAGTGACCAAGACCTGTCATAGCTGCGCCAATAAGATCAGGCTCATTTCTTTCTCTTGCCAGCATCAGTGAATTTAAAAAATACCTGAAAGATGAGTCTGATTTATTCTGCCGGTCAAAAGCATCACCCTTATTCAAAGCGATGTTATAGTCAATCTTTTCAACTGCAAATTTTTTAACAACTGAGTCTGATTTATTGTAGTATTCCAATGCTTTTTCAAATTCTTCCTGCATTGCATACACAACTCCAATATTCATTAGCACACTGGCCAGATTCCTGGGGTTATTTCTCTTTTCTTCCAGTTTTAGTTTTTCGATATTCAGTTCGAGTGCACGGGGATAGTTTCCTATCCTGATAAGGGCATTGGAAAGTACGCCCAGCGAACGGGATTCTCCCTCCTGGTAATTTATACTTCTTGAAAGGTATAAAGCCTTTTGAACAATATTCAGTGCGGAGTCCGGATTGTAAAAACTGATTGCACTGCCCAATTGCCACATCAGCCTTACTTTATTTGTGTCAATCTTCTCAGTTTCGAGAAGCTTAGACAAACTGTCTGCCTTAGCTTTCTGTGAGAAAACCTGGAATGTGCAAAAAGAAAAAACAAGTATCAGAAATAATCTGGCTATGCAAGGAATTGTCTTTGCCGGGTAGCACATACTTTGCTGGTTTTGTTTCGTAGTACTTAAATATAGGATTTTAATTGTTTATCCGTTTTTTTGATTAGATTCACTACAGAAACAAAAACCATCAGCATGCTTAAATACGCTATGTTGCTGCTGCTGTTACCTGTATGCAGCACCTCATTCTCCCAAACATTATACGAGTTGAGTTATCACTTTGACAATAAGGATGGCCGGGGCAATTGCAAAGCATTTATTAACCGCAATGATGATGGAACCGGCATGATCCGGGTGGCATTTACAGATAAAGCGACAAATACAAAAAATGTATTTGAAATGGACATGGAGGAGCATTTTGGAGTTGAAGATAATGGCAGTGAGGATACAACTCTGTTGATTTTTGTGGGATTAAACCCAAGACAGATAACAGGGAATGCACATTACATGCAAGATAATTTTGTATTTGAGCTGAGTGGTGAAGGATACTATGAACCCTCTTTTGTATTAGCTATTGGCGATGATGGCAAGGAAGAGACAGGAAACCTGGATGATGCTAAGCTGCTGAACCAGGCTGACCTTACAGAGGAGTTGATATTACAATACTATACGCCAGAAGATGAGGTTTTTCAAAACCTTTTTGTAGTAACAACAAGGGGACTCACTTCTGAGGAGAAAAAGACACAGTTGTTCCTGGTGCTGGTAGCCAACACTAATGATAAGAAGATAGGCAAAACCTGTGTTACAGATAAGGAAAGCACACTTTCGCTGTTTAGCGAAGTAGCTGAATTTTTGAACATTGGTTTTGTGCCAACAGTGATTGAAGGCAACAGTTTCAGTAAGGTTAATGTGGAAAAGGCAATCAACGCCTTACGACCAGGTTCCGGCGATATTGTTGTATTCTATTATTCAGGGCATGGTTTCAGTGACAGGCGGGATAATTATGCATTTCCTTATATGGACCTGCGGGATAAAAGTTACCAGACTTTTGGCGGGCAATATGCAATGAATATGGAAATGGTTTATCAGAAAATTAAATCCATGGGTGCAAGACTCAACCTGGTGCTAAGCGATTGCTGTAACAATGATCCTACTCAATCAGCAAATCTGCTGAACGATGAGCCCAATACAAGAACTTCTTCCGTAGGCTGGAATAAGAATAAGTGCATTGATCTTTTCATGAATCCCAAACGTATGTCATTTATAATGACGGCGGCAAAAAAGGGAGAGTTGTCGGCAGGGACCATCAGCGATGGAGGGTTCTTTACTTTCAATTTCAGGGAAACACTGGAGAAAACTGTTGGGAACTTTAATAAGGACAAAACCGTGTCGTGGTCTGCAATCCTTAATACTGCGCAGGTGCAAACAATTGCTATACTAAACGGCAAAAAATGCAGGCAGCCGGACGAAAGTGTTGCTAAATGTGTACAGAACCCGATTTTCAGATCGGAGTGATTTATAATTCATATTCCCAAACTGTTCTGTAAGAACCGTGTTTCTCCACATAAGAAAGGAATTCATTGTAGAATCTGTCTGCTCCAATGGTGGCACTGTCGCCAATTACAAAAAGTTGTTCTTTGGCACGGGTAATGGCCACGTTCATGCGGCGGTAATCTTTCAGAAAGCCGATGTCTCCATCACTGTTGCTGCGTACTAATGAAAGGATAATGTTTTCTTTCTCTTGCCCCTGGAAACTGTCAATCGTACTCATCCGGATTGCAGAAGGCAGCACATCTTTTGCGGCAGCCACCTGGCCGGAGTAAGGTGAAATAAAAGCAGTATGTGATAATTCTAACGATTCTGTCTCCAGCAGTTGTCTCACAATATTCAGTTCGCCTTCATTTTGCAGGCTCACACCGTCAGGGCCATGCTTTTCTTCGTAGCCGCTGCCGGCTGTATCAATGAAAGTAATATGTGTACCGGTGTTGAATAAATGCTCTGCAGATTTCAGCAGGCTTTTATAAAAATAGTTGCTGCTGAAGCCGGCAATTGCCTGCCGCATCCTGTATTGAGTGTTTAACAGGTAAACCTCACTAACAGCAGGGATAGCCCTTTCCAGAATAGAATTATTGAAACCCAGCATTGCCGCTTCATTGCTCAGCACGGTGGGCGGTAACTGCCAGTGGTCACCGGCCAATACTATTTTTTCAGCAAAAGGAAATATGCACCATGCCAATGGTTCAATACATTGTCCTGCTTCGTCCACAACAAGAGTGCTGAATGACAGATGTGAAATGCCTGCATCATATAATCCTATCGGAGTACCTGCAATCACCTGTGCTTCCTCAAACAGTTTTTCTTCATTGTATGCCTGCAGTTTTTTTATTTCTTCTCTGATGCTTTTTACTTCTTTGAACAGCAGGTTACGTTGTTCCCGTTCGGCTTTGTCAAAACTGCGTTTGTATTTCAGTGCCATGCGGCGGAATTCTTCCGCTCTTATCTTGAGTTGTTTTATTTCCTTTTGGGCTTTTGCGTTACTAAGGTGGCCTTCTGGTGTGTGGGCAAAAATTGTTTCATCAACCTTGCTTGTATTGCCCACCCGTAATAACCGGATGCCATTTTTAATCAGGCCCTTTGCAATATTGTCAACTGCTGTGTTGCTGGGTGCTGATACAAGCACTTTTTCTCCATTTGCTGTAAGCTGACAGATAGCTTCCACCAATGTGGTGGTTTTTCCGGTGCCCGGCGGACCATGAACGATTGTTACATTTTCATTTTGCAATATGGCGGCAATGGCCTGCTGCTGGCTTTCGTTTAACCCTTTATTTCGAAATGATATGCCTGCGGTTGAAGGAACCACAGCAGCAGTTTCAGTTTTCTTTCCCTCATGCAGTTGCTCAAATAACCTGAACAGTTTTTTATTTGCCTCCAGTTCGTTCAACACTTTTTTCATGATAGTGGTGGTACGGGTATCGGGTGCCAGTTTTATTCCCACACCGTTGTCTTCTATCCAGTCGGGAAAGTCAGGAGCAAAAAGCCTGAACTCACCATTCTTACCATCAAGTCCCAGCAGTATTCCTTTGATCGGTTCTTCGCCGGTTATAAAACATTCAATGGCTGCGCCGTCTCTAAAGAGATTTGCCTCCGGCGGAAAACTGAGTTTGAAAGTTATTTCAGGATAATCGGCATAGCCAAAGTTTTTACGGGTAACGATAATGGGATGAAGGGCCAGCCCTTCGGCTTTCAGTTGCTTTAATGTATGCTGCTGATCTAATTTATATCGTTCGCTTTGTTCTTTCTCTTCGAGTTCTATACAGCGAAGCAGATTTTGTATGTGTGGGTGCATGGGCGAAAGATAATTTATTTACAATTCAGTGACCCTTGTTTTCATAATTTTATACTTGCATTTGGCTCTGTAGCTCAGTTGGTAGAGCTACTGACTCTTAATCAGTAGGTCCAGGGTTCGAGTCCCTGCAGAGTCACGAAGTGAATCTTTGATGCGCAGCATTGTTTTGTAAAACAAAACCAGGAGATGTTTATCCCGATAGCTATCGGGAAGTCCCTGCAGAGTCACTGTTACACTAACGGTTTGTATAGAACCTCTTTCTCTTTCTTAGGTGGCAAGAAGAATTCTCTTGTATGTGTGAAGAAGTACATCAGCACTTTGCGGAAAAGGTTAGGGTACTCACTCATGTGTATGCCCCTTGATTTTACTGCCACGACAAATGCCAGCAGAAAACTGATTAAGAAATTAAGAAAGCCTATTGCCAGCACACCGCCCAGCACCGCCAGCATAAAGTAAGGCGGAATATTTTCGATGCCCAGCCCATACACACCAATGGCGGTATTGCCTGCTGAAATGGTGATGTGCCGTATATCGAAGGGGATACCAAATATTTTTCCCACCACACCGGAGAAGCCGAGGAAGAAACCCAGCGCCACACTGCCCATCAATGCCCCGAGGTGTTTCTCCACATAGTTTGCCAGTTTTGCTAAAAACTTTTCGGAGAAAGATTGTTTTAAGCCCGGATGATGTTTCAGTCTTTCTTTTATCTGCCCATACTTTATTTTGTTTTGCCAGTAACCGGCTATGATTCCGCTTACAAATAAAAACACACCGGTGAAGCAGGCATACAGCAGTGCTGCACTGCGCCATGGATGCTGCGCCTTTAATAATGCAAAAGCAGCAGCACCGCCGGCAATCTTAACCCCGTACACATGGTGATACAACCATGCCAGTGCAAACGTAAGCGGGAAAACAATAATCAGATTTCCAAAGAAGGAAGCTATCTGGCTGCGGGATACTTTGGCCACCGTTGCTGCCAGGTTATCAATGTTCGGTTCGCCTACACGTTTGCTATCCAATGATGCGGCCACAGCACTGGCTGTGAAGGCGGGCTGCTTGGTGGCCAGCGTTGACTTTGTTTCATCAATTAAAACAAAACCGGCACTGTAGTTAATGCTGTACAAAAAGCCCATCGGGAAGGGAGCCAATGCCAGCTTGCCCAGCAGGTTTTTAAATATGGCGATGAAAGAAATAATGAAACCGCCCGACATAGCACTGCCAATCATCCGGTAGAACTGCCTGCGGGTTTCGGTAATGTATTTATTGCCCCGCTTGCCTTTGTGCTCTGCAATCTGGTAGGCGAGGTAGCCCACACCCTGTGACAGAAATTCTTTTATACTGTTCTTGCGTTTTTCATAACGCACCAGCAGGCGGAACAGATCGGCGAAGCTGCCTGTATCAAACTGGTTATCGGCATCCAGCATGTCGGTAATCAACTGCATACGCTGGAGGCGGTTGGCCAGCAGCAACAGTATGTAGGTTTGCTGCAGGCTTGCACCGTTTTCTGAATGACTGTTGCGGATGTGCTGTATCATTTCAAAACAGCGGGCCACCTGCTGTTTCAGTTGCAACGATGCAGCAGTAATGCTTTCATCATCAGCATGTGCCTGCACCAGTTTTTCCAGTTCATGCACGGCATAGTTCTGCAATACAAACGGTGTGTTGCTGTTTTGCCGTTCGGCATCGGGCAGGTATTGCTCCACATCTTTTTCAAGCCCAAGCTGTGCCACATGGTAGGAGAGTACCCTTAGAGAGTGCAGCAGTTCTTCCAGCAGGCCGCTGCTGCCGGCGCTGAAGTTCATCCCCGCTTTTTCAAAAAACTGCACCCATTGCTGCCGGGGTATGGCTTCCACCCATTTAAAGTCGTTTTTCTTATAAAATACATGGTTGATGGTGTACAGAAAATCGTTGGCATCCTGCAGGCGGGGCAGCAGTTTATGTTTTAGCCGGTTGGAGAGCTCCTGCCAGAAGCCGCGGGCCAGGGGAATGCCGCTTTCAGTAAAGGCAGGCGACAGTTTTGCCTGCTGCAACTGCGACAGCACCGCATGCTGAAAATTGGCCAGCAGTATTTTGTTGTTGCTGATGTATTGCGTGACAGCCTCCAGGTTTCGGATGGCCGTTTTGCGGCGGCTGAAGGTGCCGGGGCGTATCTCCCCAAAGAAAGAAACGAGGAACTGCAGCCCTTTTTGTTTGCCGGTGGCGGAAATAATGCTGCCTCCGGCGATTACCTGCTCAAAGAATTTGATTTTATAAGTGCGGGGGGCTGCCATTGCCCCGAAAATACTGATTGTGGCGGTTATTCGTATAAACTTATCGTTAATAGTGGTTTATGATTAGCGGGTTGAGGTGCCGGATTTATTGCATGGCTTGCAGCAGTTATCGTGGCGGCCACATAAGAAGAGCTTTGCTGCTTGTCTGTTGTTCATAGATTAAGGTTCAGGGCAAATTGATTGACTGTAAGCGGCTCATGCTTGGCTGTAAACGGCCTATGCTTGACTGTAAATGGTCTATGCTTCGATGTAAATGG
>CALLZY010000025.1 GCA_937858715.1 uncultured Chitinophagaceae bacterium
TTTCCAATCAAAAACCCTACGAGGAATTCATGGGTGCCTTTGCTTACAGTGTTCAGGGCCGTAGTGGTAAAGTCATAGGCATAACCAACGTTGAAAGTATTCCCAATGTTTATGCCAGCCATAGCAGCATATCCATTTTCGTACCTGTAACTGCCGCCTATCCAGGCATCATCCCGGTATTGCAATTTCAGGTTCACTTCCGGCTGCACATCATATTTTGATGAGCCCTGTATGTATTTCACCATCAGTGATGGAATGGCATTAAAGTCTTCTCCAAGCAGGAACCTGTATCCGGCAGTGAGGAACACATGCGGCACCAGCCTTCCTTTCCCCTGGAAGGCAGCATCATCGGTCAGAACAATCTTCTGTGGAATAATTTGCTGAGCGGAAAGGCCAATGAAATAGTTCTTTGAATACAGCCACATTCCAAAGCCAATATCAGGTCGTAGTTTGTTCAGCTCACCGCTTAACGAAGCACCGGTGGCAGGATCGAATGGATAACCATCACCCGTAAAATCATGCTTTGTCCTGTCGATACTGATATTGGTTATGCCTGCAGAAAATCCGGCTGAAAGATTGGTAGTAGGCGATAATCCCAAATGATAGGCATAAGTGGCATTGGCAGTAAACCGGTTAAAACTTCCGGTTTTGTCGTTGATTACTGTCAGCCCTATCCCATGATGCGGATCTGCAGCGGTATAATTTTCCCAGTAGTTCCGGCCCCTTGGATTTTCCCCCGGCACCTGGAATGATGTGGATGTGGTACGGTAATCTTTCTTTCCAATCGGGGCTTGCACACTCAGGTACATGGTCTTGGGGGCCCCATTCAGCCCAACCCACTGATCCCTGGTGCTTAGTTTTAAATCCACGTAGTTTTCAATGCCACTTAAAGCAGGATTCAGAATATAGTTATTCAGAATGTACTGGGTGTAATGTGGCCTTTGTTGCGCCGAACCAAGCAGCGAAACAGCCATTGCTGATAACAATAATAGTTTTTTCATGACTCACTCTCTTTTAACGGATAACATCAACGTAACCTGACATAATGCTTCGTCCGTTTTTCGGGTTCACTATATAATAATAAGTACCAATCGGCACATCTCTTCCGTTTACCTTTCCATCCCATGGAGTTTGATAACCTTCGGAGTGGAATACTAACTGCCCGTACCGGTTGTAAATATCAACCGTACAGCCCGGATAAGTTTCCAGGTAACCTATCACCCATTTATCATGCACACCATCACCATTCGGGCTGAAAATATTCGGGATACTTGGGCTTCTCAATACCTTGATGAATACTGAAGATGTGTCAGAACATCCACCCCTTGCAGTTACCGTCAGCAGGTAACGTATATCGTCAACACCTTTTACAACAAGGTTTTTAACTGTATTACTTCCGAGGATATAACTGTTGTTCGGTGTCCATAAATAAGTAAGATCATTTCCTGTCACAACAGGCTCAAGTGTTACCTGTCCGCCTTCCAGTACAAACCTGTCAGGACCGGCATCCACAACCGGATAAGGATGTACTGTTATTGGCTCAGTATGTGTCGTACTGCGGCAGCCATGACTGTTAATGGTGTACAACTCCACATCGTATGTACCGGCCGTAGTATAAGTATATGGGAAGGTATTCACTGTCCTGGTATTGCCATCATCAAGATTCCAGAACCAGTTGGTGGTAACACCGTCCATCGGGTTGGTATTATCTGTAAACACAAAACCGTCACCAATGCACACTTCAGATTTATCCACAGTAAAATCAGCTATCGGCTGTGGATGAATCGTATTCAGCACTATCGTCGTATCCCTCACACAACCTGCACCACTCGTTACCTGCAAATTCACATTATAAGGTCCCACTGCGTTGTATATATGCGAGGGACTGCTGCCCGTAGCACTGTTCAATGCTCCGCTGCCCGGATCTCCAAAATTCCACACATAGCTGAATGTTCCCTGTGTATTGTCCGGTATCGTTGATGAATTGGTAAACGTCACATTCGCTGATGGCAAACAGGCACTGGCCGGTATGCTGAAGCCCGGCCTCGGCACAGGGTTCACCATCACCGGCATCGTTCTTACTGTGCTGCGGCAACCACGGTCGCTTATCACCTGCAGCGTTACAGTATAACTGCCCCATTGCATGTAATCATGCGAGGGGTTCTGCACCGCTGATGTGTTATTGGCCCCGCTGCCCGGATCGCCAAAGTTCCATGACCAGCTTACAATATTGCCTGCACCAGCTGGTATCGTTGAGGTACTGCTGTTGAAGGCGGTTGGCCCTTTTTCACACACAACCGGCTGCCAGCTGAAACGGGCCGTTGCTGTATCAATCACCGTTATTGTCTGTGTGGCTGAATCTTTACAGCCTGCTGCCGTGGATGACCACAGGTATTTTATTGTATAAGTGTTACCCGGTGCCACTGATGATGGATTGAAAATACCAACTGGTGATACTCCCGGTCCGCTGAAGACATAACTACCCGGAACTCCTCCCACCTCACTGGCCTGGGTTATCTGGAACGGCACCGCATCAAAACATACATCACTCATCGATAAAAACTGTACCCGCGGCGAAGCATGTACCGTAACAGTTGTAGTTTTTTGGGACAAACAGATATTTCCGGAATAGGCAATCATCCGGATTGTATAGTTCTGTGTAGTTTGCAATGTCGGGTATTTATGCTTGTACACACCATTAAACACCGGAACATCCACGGTTTCAAAAGTTGCCGGTGCACCAGCCACATCCCAGTAAATTTCAAGTCTAGTTACACTGCCTTGGCTGATGGTGGAGCGGTTAACCAACGATATAGAATCATTTGAACAAAGCACTGATGGCAATGTAATATTGAAATCAGAAACAGGGTCAGCAGCGTTGATGAAAATGGTATTATAAGCGGTATCCTTGCAGCCTGATGCGGTGGTGGCCACATGCATTACATTATAAGGCCCGATGGCAGTGTACAGGTGCGATCCATTCATAATGTTTGAAACATTGCCTGCCCCGCTGCCAGGATCGCCAAAATTCCATTCATATCCGTTTGGATCAAAAGTATCCCCTGTAATATGGCTGGTATCGGTAAACACTGTAGCCAGGTCATTAATACAAACTTCAGGTACAATGAAACCAGCTTGCGGCCTTGGTTTGATAATTACGTTCTTTGTAACCGGAGCCGGTATTGTACAACCTTTGCTATTGGCAACAGTAAGTTCAACTACATAAGTACCGGGTGTATTAAATATATGTGTGGGGTTTTGTAAAGCAGAGTTTGCCGGAGCATCATTAAAGTTCCAGTTCCATGAGGTTAAACTACCCACATTCGGCGCAGACAAATCCTGGAATGTAATTGTCCTTGTTGCACAGGATGGTGATGTGAAACTGAAATCAACCGTAGGTAAGGGATTCACAATAATTGTACCCGTAGCCGATTTCTGTACGCAAGTGCCGGTCGTAGTTACTGTGTAGTTAAACGTACCATCAACTGTCGGGTTTCCGGAAATAGTAAACACACCACCGCTGTATGAACCTGTAAGCCCGGCAGGCAGACCTGAAACCGTACCGCCCGTACCACCACCAGAAATGGAATAGGTAATCGCAGTAAGCGTACTGTTGCGGCATAATTCCTGTGCACTTGTTTGGGGGGCTGATGTCAGCGCTATAGCTGCATCAGGATTCACTGTTATGGTACCGGTCAGCGATTTCTGCACACATATACCTGTTGTGGTTACTGTAAACGGATAAGTTCCCACTACAGTCGGACTACCACTTATCGTAAATACTCCGGCGCTATAAACACCTGTAACCCCAGCAGGCAAACCAGTAACTGTGCCCCCTGAACCTCCACCGCCAATTGAATAGGTGATATCAACTACAGCAGTATTGATACATAAAGACTGGTTAGGAGTAGCCGGAGCAGAGGTAAGCGACAAGGTAGCATCCGGATTTATTGTGATTGTTCCTGTTTCTGACTTTTGTACACAGGTACCGGTTGTGTTTACTGTATAATTGAATGTACCGGAAACAGTTGGTATACCTGAAATGGTAAATACTCCTCCACTATAAGAACCTGTAACCCCAGCCGGCAAACCTGAAACGGTTCCGCCTGTTCCACCACCTGTGATTGAATAAAGGATTGAGGAAACTGGTGTATTAATACAAACTGTTTGAGAACTGTTAGCAGTTGTCAAAGTGATAGAAGCATCTGGATTTACTGTGATGGTGCCGGTTAAATCACTTGGCAGGCATGACCCGGTGGCTGTAACTGTATAATTATAAATACCGGGGGTTGTTGGAACACCGCTGATAACAAATGTTTTTGTTGCTACGCTAAAAACCCCGCTAACACCTGCCGGCAATCCTGAGGCAGTAGCATTGTCTCCTCCACCTCCAATGGTATAAGTAATATTCCCGATGGCTGTGTTTTGACAGACAGACTGGGCATTTGAGCCTGAAGTAAGTGAAAGGGCTACGTTTGCATTCACCACAACATCCACAAATACATTCTTAGGCCTTACACACACTCCAGAACCGC
This sequence comes from uncultured Chitinophagaceae bacterium, assembly GCA_937858715.1. Lineage (GTDB taxonomy): Bacteria > Bacteroidota > Bacteroidia > Chitinophagales > Chitinophagaceae > JJ008. The sequence goes on from CALLZY010000025.1 coordinate 4,536, forward strand.
TGTTCTTCACTTCTGTAAGTGTATATCGGAATGAACCGGCAACATTGGTTGGTGCATCTATAGTAACCGAAGTATTCGTACCGGTAGTTGAAACCGTCTGATTCGGACCTCCGTTTATATTGTAAGTAAATGTGTAAGGAGCTTTTCCTTCGGATGCTGTAAAAGTTATTTTGGGCTCAGGGGTTGAATTAATACAAACCGTGGCATTATCTGTGATGGTTGCATCGGGAATATCCGGCACCACCACTGTTTGTGCAGCAGTATCACTTAAACAGCCGGGTGTAGTGATATTGGCAAAGCGTATCTGGTATGTACCAGGGTTAGGAAACGTAATATTTGGATTACGGACATTTGAATACGATGCAGGACCAGAAGGCATTTCCTTAAACTCCCACCAGAATTTATACGTAGGCTTTGGATCCTGGGAAGTGGTTTCTGTAAACTGTACCTGCTCGGCCACACATCCTATAGCAGGATAGCTGAATGAAGCCATCGGGTTTTCTGTAATAACAATTGGAAACTCATACTCCTGTTCGTTTCCGCAGGCATCGGGAGTTGATACGGTTATCGTTACAAGTATTGTATAGTTTCCCGGGGTGGTTACAGTGTATGAAGTGGGTAATGAGTACCAATTAAGTAATTTGCCATTTACTATTGTGCTGGAATCAATAACAGGGCTGTTTACCACCACATTGCTGTTATTGGGAGTCATTGGTATTCCGTTAAAGTTCCATGTCATTGCCGTTATAGCCAAAGATGCCGGAAATGCCACTTTGTATTTGAAAGGAGTATTATGACAGCCATAGTTAGAAACTTCTTGTGCGTTTGGAAATGAGAAGCCGATTTGCTTTGTAAGATCCTTTATGTTTGTTCCAGCGTTATAACCGTAACTCTCATATTGACCGAATCCGTATGCAATTGCACTGAATCCGGAATCTGCCCTTAGATTAAAAACTGCATTTGAAGCTGCCCTTGTTGTCACATCCTCCTTAAGGAACGAATACAACGTACCAGGAATAGGCGTAAAACTAGATGTAGGCAGAACATTATTAATTCTAAACGAACCAATATTGTCTGTCTTCATTATTACATTGATATAATGGTTTGTTACCTGACTTTGACTAGGGGGTACAAAATTTTGATGCGCAGAGAAAACAGTTATATTGTTTATTGTTTGCTCTACTGAACTCAATATTATCATTTCTGGATCAGATTGAGTTTGCGGATTACCACAAGTCTGGCTTGAAGTATATTGAACCACCTGAACAGGCTTGTCAGCTTCAATGTAAGTAGGGGTAGATGTGGTATATTGATAATAGTTAGCCGGAGTAACCAAGCCGGTCAAAGTACTAACGACTCCATTTTCCATCTTGGTCACAACAGTTGTTGGATCATTAACAAAAACCCTTATGTAATCAATATTATTATCTGAAGGATTTGTAACAACCTTTTTTAAAGGACCTGTCAGGAACTTTTTACCCCAAGCTCCAGATGGAAAAATCTGTTGTAATAAATTATCACCTCCCGATGCACCTACACATGGGAAGCCTGACCAAGTTGTAGCTGAAAACACTCCGATAGGGTTACAACCAGACCCACCTGATGCAATTGACCTAACCTTAGTACCAGATAAATCCCCTTGTTGTGCAACCTGAAGTTGGTACACATCGCCTGGGTTTGCCAATGTAACAGTATAAGGAACCCCCGCTGGTTTACTGCCATCTCTTGAGTTTATTGCAGGTGTTATTTCAACAACAGTATTAGGCTTAGCAGCTATTACACAGACCTCGCCATAACTGTTAGAAGTTGTACCCGTACTATTAAAACTTGGCACAACGTATTCCCTCCCCCATACATTTGTTGGAATCACAAGCATTGCACCAGACCTTGCAGACCTGATAATGTGGGAAAAAACAACAACAGGTTTCAAAGCCGTAACGTGAATAGCAGCGTTTGTCTTTATTCCATCATTAAGTCCTCCTAAATGAATATAATTATTGGTTCCGATTACATTAGTTCCTGTACCAGAACTGTTAATAAAACGGGGAGTTATCGCATTTGCAGTAACAGTGAATGGGATATTGCTTCCATTAATTGTAATTGTACCTGAAGTGTTAACATCGCTGGTAATATAAAGACCCATTACGGAAAGTGTGGCATCTATATGTTCAGGATATGGTATCCAAAAATCCTTGCCCATATTTGAAAAATCCTGGCTGTAAGTTTTCATGCCCACACTTAGGGCTCCCAGCAGGGTGCTGATTAATAGTAGTCTTCTCATTATGTCCAATGTCCCGAGAGTTTAGAGTGGCTACGAATTTAGTTAAAATCAATTATTTACA
>CALLZY010000026.1 GCA_937858715.1 uncultured Chitinophagaceae bacterium
GTCTGTGGCATCAAATAAAAAGCGGATTATTGTGTATAGGTGTAGTAATAAGCTTCCCTCGCATAAAATGCTCCCGTTTCGGTGATAACATTAGCTGTCATCCTTTTGGGCCGGCCGGTACTATAATATTCGGTTTGATAATTATAGGTGCCTGTATAAAAACCGGATTTCTGGAATACCAGCTTTGAAGGTTGTTTGGAAGAGTGAAACAAAATGGGCGGTTTTATAAAATCTGTATTGGAGCTCACATCAACATAGTGTGCAAAGTAATCCCAATAGATAGCTTCATTACCCATTACAAGTGCTGCCGGATTGCCGGAAAGTGTATATTTATAGACCTCCTCATAAACCCAAAAGACACCTGTAGTGTGTATGTGATCCATCTGAATAATATCACCAGTTCCGTTATAAGTATAAGCATACTTCTCGGCATTTCCATTAGTGGTAAAGCTTCCGTCGATAACTGTATCTATACGGTTAGCTGTTGATTTGATAATGAAACTGTCAGCTTCATTTGCCGGACCAGGATTCGCAGTAATTTTCAACAAGGAGACAGTTCCTGCAGTATTATACTTCAGAAAAAGATGAGCTTCGCCTGTTTCCATGTAAGGTGATGGTTTCCAGATTTTACAATGAATGGCATTTAGCCTGCCGCTGATACTGTCCCTTGCAAAAGTGAAGTCATAAACTAAAAAATCATTGTTGTGTGACAGTCTTATGCGGTCAATCTTCCCGGTTGCAGTATAGGCGAACAATATCAGGCTTGAATCAATCTTTGGAGGATATGAAGAATCAACGGCCGTCCGGTCGTACACATAAGTAAGCGACCGGGTACGGCTCCCGGTATTGTCTTCGGGAAGTTGAGGAAAAGCAGGCGGCTGAGTTTCTTCCTCAATATTATCTTCTTTGTAACAGCCTGTTATGGTTAAGATAGTTGTGAGTACAATTGCAACCAGGGGCAAATAGGAATGACGGCAGGAAAACATAGTAAAAGGTATTAAATCAAGAATAAAGCAATTTGCTTGAAATCTTCCATAAAAATGCGGCCTTTTTCTCCTTGCTGTGTACTGCTAAAGGTCAAAAGAAAATAACAGAGAAATAATTATTCTTCTTTTCTGTAAGATAAAGGACATGTTGGTGTACTATGTTCTTCACAATAAGATTGTACTTCGCTTTCAGTCAAACATATACTAAATACAACATTATTGTGACAATCTACAATATACCAGCATTTCTTCTTTGAGCAGGACGACAAGATAATTGCAGCAAGGAGAAATAGGATTAGTTTCTTCATAATGGAATTGTAAGCTTATGTATAAAATATTGCGTATGTGAAATTAACAAATAACAATTTATTTTTTTCTTTTTTTTCCCGCCCGCAGGCTCCTCGCTTATTCATTCCAGGCCATGTAAGCCTACTTACGGCAGACCTGTCACCGACAGGCAGGTATGGACGGGAACGGGTAACCGTGGAAGATGCCGGGCAGGAAAAAACAAAAACCCCGGCACTGACCGGGGTTGCAGTATGTTTGATAAGCTTATTTCTTCTTCGCCGCTTTCTTTTTTGTTGCTGTTTTCTTTGCAGGTGTTTTTCCGCCGGATTGGCGGACAGGTTTCGCTGCTTTCTGTTTCTTTACAAAAGCGCCGGGTATTTCGGCTTCTATAAATTTCTTTACATCTTCTAATGTAAAGGCGGCGGCTTCTTCAGCTGTGTAGCGGGTATCGTCTTTCTTCCGCGGCAGGCGTATCTTCTTTTTGCCAAACTTGATAATGGGAGCCCAGCGGTCGTTTTCCACCGTAATGTTTTCTTCGGGCCAGCGGTGTATGTAGCGGTTGGCTTCTTTCTTCATCTTGGCTTCAATCAGCTCATCCATATCCGTCTGCGACAGGTTGTCGAAGTTGTACCGTGCCGGTACATTAATAAACATACCGTCCCACTTAATAAAAGGTCCGAAGCGGCCCTTGCCTTTGGTAATGGCTTTGCCATCGTAATTGCCCACTGGTGCATCGGCCACCTGCTTGGCCTTTATATAATGAATGGCTTTGTCGAGGTCAACAGTGGCAAGGTCGGTGCCGCGGGGTATGGAGATAAAATCGTCGCCCCATTTTACATAAGGCCCGAAGCGTCCCACATTTACCGAAATCTCTTTTTCCTCGTAGCTGCCCAGGCTGCCCTGTGCACCAAAGAGGCTCATGGCTTCTTCAAACGTTATGGTTTCGATGCTCTGACCGGTTGGTATTTTGGCAAAGCGGGGTTTTTCTTCTTCATCGGCACTGCCAATCTGAATCATCGGACCATAGCGACCCATACGGGCAACTACAGGTTTGCCGCTTTCGGGGTCGGTACCCAGTTCCCGTTCGCCTTTTATGCGTTCAGCATTTTCAATGGTCTTCTCCACATCCTTTTTAAATGGCGTGTAGAAGTCATCAATCATGCTGTTCCATTTCATTTTGCCTTCGGCCACTTCGTCAAACTCTTCTTCGATGCGGGCCGTGAAGCTGTAATCCATAATATCGTCGAAGTACTGGATGAGGAAGTCGGTAACCACCAGTCCCAAGTCAGAGGGGAAGAGTTTGGATTTCTCCGCACCGGTATTTTCCTTTTCGGTGATTTTGCTGATGGCATCTTTCTTCAGTGACAGCACCCGGTAATTTCTTACAATGCCTTCTTTGTCCCTCTTTTCCACATAACCTCTTTTGAGGATGGTGGAAATGGTAGGCGCATAGGTGGAGGGGCGGCCAATGCCGAGTTCTTCCAGTTTCTTAACCAGCGATGCCTCGGTATAACGGGCAGGCGGGCGGCTGAAACGTTCGGTTGCTTTCAGTTCTTTTAAGGGCAATTGCTGGCCTACGGTAAGCGGCGGCAGCATGCCTTCTCCTGAGCCTGACGAAGGGGCAGAGTCATCCTGTTCGTCCTCATCCTTATCTTCCCTATACACTTTCAGGAATCCGTCGAATTTGAGTACTTCGCCGCTGGCAGTCAGTTCTTCTTTATTGGTTGAGATAGAAATTTTTGCAATGGTTTTCTCTAATTCAGCATCAGACATCTGGCAGGCCATTGTCCTTTTCCAGATAAGCTCATACAACCGTTGCCACTCAGCTTCTTTAATGGTGGTGTTGCTCATGTAAGTGGGGCGGATGGCTTCGTGGGCTTCCTGGGCACTTTCGTTTTTGTTTTTGTACTTGCGGAACTGGTGATACTCTTCGCCGTACATTCTTTTTACCGTGTTGGTGATATCGCCAAGGGCAGTGTTGCTCAGGTTCACACTGTCGGTACGCATATAAGTAATGTACCCGTTTTCGTAAAGCCTTTGTGCAATAAGCATGGTGCGGGAAACGCCATAGCCCAGCTTGCGGGCTGCTTCCTGCTGCAGGGTGGAAGTGGTAAAGGGCGGTGCGGGAGAACGTTTGCCCGGTTTTACCTGAATATCGTTTACCTTATAAGTGGCACCGACACAGCTTTTCAAAAATGCTTCGGCATCATCGGCTGTGTTTTGTTTTTTGCCTTCGGCAGAAAAGGTGACAGATTTATCGGTTACGTCTTTGGCGGTGAATAAGCCTTCGATCTTAAAGGTGCTTTGCGGGGTGAAGGCGTTGATTTCCCTTTCCCTTTCAGCAATCAGCCTTACGGCCACACTTTGCACCCGGCCTGCACTAAGGTTGTTGCGGACACTCATCTTGCGCCATAGCACAGGGCTGAGTTCAAAGCCCACTATGCGGTCGAGCACCCGGCGGGCCTGCTGTGCCATAACCAGGTTCATATCCACCTTGCGGGGATTATTGACGGCATCCTGTATGGCGGGTTTGGTAATTTCGTGGAAGACAATCCTTTTGGTGGTTTTTGGGTTGAGGCCCAGTACTTCACATAAATGCCAGCTGATGGCTTCCCCTTCACGGTCCTCATCCGTTGCGAGCCAGACTTCTTCAGAGCTTTTGGCCAGCCGCTTCAATTCACTCACCACTTTTTGCTTATCAGCAGGAACAATATAGCTGGGCTCAAAGTTTTTTTCAATGTTAATGCCCATCCCGGCCTTTTCGAGGTCGCGGATGTGACCGAAGCAGCTTTTAACCTGGAAATCTTTTCCCAGTATTTTTTCAATCGTTTTTGCTTTCGCAGGGCTCTCAACTATCAGTAAATTCTTCGCCATAAAGGGTATAATATATTATATGTACCAAACGCCTGTCAGGGGGCGCAAGTTAGGGCAAGGTTAGGAATTTTTTAATAAATCATCTTTTTGAGCCCTGAGCATCGCCTGTGCAGTTTACCCTGAGGCAACGAAGGGGCACTCACTTCAGCGTCCTGTTCGCTACTCATCAAAGGGCAGTTTTCACTATAGGAATTCAACAATTTCCTTAGTCACTTTATTGTCCCTGTAGATGCGGCGGTGTCCCAGGCCTTTGGTTATGACAAATTGCAGGTTGGGGAAATTTTCATCTTTCAGTTTCAGCGCATCAGCCAGCGGTGTTGTTTCATCATCCTCATCATGAAACCACAGAACTTTGGCTTTTATATGTTTCATTGCCCTTTTGATGGAGAACCAGTCGGGACTGACGCCGCTGCGGCGAATGATGATTTTGTCAAACTCAGGCCGCATGGCCGGGTCGAGGTCTAAGAAGGTGAAGAAGGAATTTATCGCAGTTACGGTTTCTGTAGCCGGGGCAATCAGCACAAGGTGGTAGTCTGCAGTGTGGCTGATTTCTTCCAGCGCCAGGCAAACTGCCAGTCCGCCGAAAGAATGAGCCATAAAGGACTGGACAGGGCCAAACTGTTTGTAGATCTCTTTGATGGTGCTGCGGTAGAGCGGGGCATTTATTTCTTTTCCTCCGCTGCGGCCATGGCCGGGTGCATCGAAGGCCAGCACTTCATAGCCCTTCCTGGTAAGAGGCTTTATATACCTGTCGAAGTTGATGGCCGAAGATTCAAAGCCGTGGATGATGAGGACTTTCCGGGAAGCACCGGCATTCCAGCGCCAGCCTTTAACATTGTGGCTTTCCACTTTCAGTTGCAGGGTTTCGGCCTGTTCAAAAATTTTGGGCAGTTTCTTTTTGTTGCGGTACTGCGGTGTGCAAAATAGGGCAAAGGCCTTTTCGGCGGCTTTTCTTTTGGAGATGGCTGAAAGAAGACGGAATTTTGTTTTGATATAACGGAGGGCTAAACGCTGCGACAGTTTCATATGGCAAAAATAGGCAGCAACAATAAAACAGGGAGTATATGGAAATAGTAATTATTGGTTCGGGCAATGTAGCGGCGGTGCTGGGCAGAAAATTCAAAGCAGCTGGACATCATATTGTTCAGATATACAGCCGCAATGCAAAGGCGGCATCAGAACTGGCTTATGAGTGGGATACTGAATCCACCAACTATAAAAGCACCATTAACAAAACCGCAGATGTGTATATTGTAGCAGTAAGTGATGCAGCTATTGAAGAAGTGCTGACGGATGTTAAACTACCGGGCAAAGTGGTGGTGCATACGGCAGCTTCTGTACCGAAAGAAGTACTGAAAAATGTTTCGCAGCATTACGGCGTTTTCTATCCGTTGCAAAGCCTGCGTAAAGAGATGATAAACCTGCCTGAGATTCCTGTTTTTTTTGATGGCAGTGATGAAAAGACAAAACAAACACTGGCTGCACTGGCAAAATCAATCGCAAAGGATAATGTAAGCACAGCGACAAATGATGACAGGGTAAAGTTGCATGTGGCAGCCGTACTGGTGAGCAATTTCACTAATCACCTTTACCACCTTGCTGAAGTGTATTGCCAGAAAGAAGGGCTTGACTTTAAACAACTGCTGCCGCTGATTGAAGAAACGGCCATGCGGATAAAGACAGTTTCTCCATCGCAGGTACAAACGGGACCGGCAGTGAGGAGTGACAAGGAAACGATTCAGAAGCACCTTGCATTGCTAGAAAAGTATCCGGAGATTAAGAAGGTGTATGAGGAGTTGACGGAGAGTATTTTGGTTCATGGTTCATAGTTCATGGCAGGCCGTTCAAAAATTATGATTTATTGATTATTACAATTTCCTAATCCCCAATTTCCCAATCAAGTAAACCTGCATTTTTCATTAACCATTACATTTGCAGCAAATACGAAAGACGAGATGTACACAATTAAATTCAATTTTGAACAAAAAGGGCTGGAGCCGGTTACGCTGGAAAATATAGAAGCCGGGCAAAGCCTGCTGGAAGTAGCCTTAAAAAACGATATTGAACTGCATCACAACTGCGGCGGTGTTTGCGCCTGCACCACCTGTCACCTCTATGTGGAAAAAGGGATGGAGCATATTGATGAAATAAGCGACAAGGAAGAAGACTTTATCGACAGGGCTGTTGATCCACGGCTCAACTCAAGGCTGGGCTGCCAGTCGCTTTTAAACGATGGCGAAGGATACATAGAAGTAACATTGCCTGACCAGACACAATTTTTGGGAGAATAAGAAGAAGCCGGACATCAGAAGTCTGAAATAAGAAGTCTGAAATCTGATACCGGCAATTATTTTACAACGCAGACATCCGACCTCAGACTTCATACCTCCGTTTTATGAATCACTTTGAACCACCGATAAACTGGAACGATTACGAAGACATTGCCCTGAAACTCTATGAACGTTTTGGCGATGAGTTTAATGAAGGAAAGATTTACCGTATCCGTTTTACCGACCTGCTGGAGTGGGTGCTGGAGATTCCCGGCTTTGAAGGAAAGAGGGAAGACAGCAACGAAGGCCACCTGGAAATGATACAAAGCAGCTGGGTATATGAGTGGAGGGATAATCAGAAGTAACAGCCGGTTGAAAAGTTGAAGGAATAATGGGTTTCCTTATCAGCATTTCAGTCAGTCAACTTGTCAATATGAATATTTTAGAGCTATTCAGAAAGGTTACCACTTTTGTTTTTGATGTGGATGGTGTGCTTACAGACGGCACAGTGCTGGTGCTCAGCGGCGGCCTGCAAGCCAGGCGAATGCACATTAAAGATGGCTTTGCTTTGCAAATGGCAATTAAGAACGGGTTCAGGGTAAAAATAATTTCCGGGGGCACATCGCCAGAAGTACAGGACAGGCTTGAAAAGCTGGGGGTGACTGACATTAGTATGTCAGTCCACGATAAAAAGCAGTACCTGAACGATTATATGCAGCAGCACAACCTTAAAAAAGAAGAAGTGCTGTATATGGGTGACGACCTGCCAGATATTCCGGCGCTGCTTGCAGTTGGTTTGCCCTGCTGTCCTGCCGATGCGGTACAGGAGGTAAGAGAAATATCGAAATACATTTCTCATCTTGATGGAGGCAAGGCCTGTGCAAGAGATGTGATAGAAAAGGTGCTGAAGCTGAATGGTAAATGGAATTACAGTACAGATGTGGCTTCGAGATAGATTTTCGTATTTCGTACTTCTGACTTCGTACTTGTTTTATTATCTTTCCTCAAAATTAATACATGAGATTAACCGCAGCATTTCTGAAGATGATTCGTCTGCCCAATCTCATTTTTATGGCACTAACCCAGGTGCTTTTCCAGTTCTGCATTTACCAGCCGTTATATAAAGGCAATATACCTGAAGGAGACCTCCGGAGTTTCATTTTGCTTCTTTTTGCTTCGCTGTTCATTGCCGCAGCAGGTTATATCATCAACGACTATTTTGACATTAATATTGATGAAGTAAACAAACCGGGCAAGATGGTGGTGGACAAGGTGATTAACCGCCGGTGGGCATTAGCCTGGCATTTAATGCTAAGTACCACCGGGCTGCTATTAACTTTCCTGGCCTTGCCATTTGCAGAAAAATGGTATCTCGTTCTGGCCAATATTGTATGTGTGTGGCTGCTGTGGTTTTACTCCGTCAGTTTTAAAAAGAACCTGCTCATAGGAAATATAGTTATCGCCGCTTTAACATCGTGGACGATTTTGATAATCTTTTTTTCGAAAGTTAACCTTACAGATGCGTTTGACGCAGCACATCTCCGTTTTTTCAGGCTGGCAGTTATGTATGCAGGTTTTGCATTTGTCATCAGCCTTATCCGTGAGGCGATAAAGGATATGGAAGACATTGCCGGCGATGTGAAATATGGCTGTCGTACCATGCCAATCGTTTGGGGTATTAACGCCACGAAAGTATATGTGGCCGTTTGGCTGATAGTGTTGATTGCTGCACTTCTTGTTTTGCAGGTGTATGTACTGCAGTTTAAGTGGTGGCTGTCTGTTTTATATTGCTTAGCAACGATTGTGGCACCGCTTGTGCTGATTTTGGTACGGCTGAAAAAAGCAAATACAGCAGGTGCATTTCATCATCTCAGTAACCTTACAAAGCTGGTAATGCTCACCGGCATATTGTCCATGCTGTTCTTTTATTTTTACTTATGAACCCGATCATATTAGCTTCACAATCACCAAGACGAAAACAGTTACTGGAATGGGCCGAAGTGCCGTTTGAGATAATTGTGAAAGATACCAGCGAAGATTTTCCTCCGGGAATGAAACCGGAAGAAGTGGCGGTGCATATAGCCCGCAATAAGGCCATGGCTGTTCAACATGATGTGCCTGGTGATAAGGTGGTGATGGCAGCCGATACAATTGTGGTGCTGGGAGATAATATAATTGGAAAACCTGTACACCGGGAAGATGCTGTCAGTATCCTGCTGGCTTTATCGGGTGAGAAGCATAGGGTAATAACAGGGGTCGTTATCAGAAAGGGAGATGATGAAATATCTTTTGCTGATGTTACAGAAGTTGCATTTCACCACTTGACTATTGAGCAGATAGAATTTTATGTTGACAAGTATAA
>CALLZY010000027.1 GCA_937858715.1 uncultured Chitinophagaceae bacterium
GGCGCATTAGGTATGGCAATGGCTGCCAAATACAAAGGAGAAACAGACCGGAAAGTGGTGGCAGTAATCGGCGATGGTTCCATGACCGCCGGTCTTGCTTTTGAAGCAATGAACCATGCCGGTGTTGCTGATTCTGATTTGCTGATAGTGCTGAATGATAATGGCATAAGTATTGACCCGAACGTTGGTGCTCTTAAAGAATACCTGACAGATATTACCACATCGCCTACTTATAATAAAGTAAAAGATGATGTATGGAACCTGATGGGCAAATTGCCTGTGGGCAAAAACTTCACCCGTGCCATGGGGCATAAGTTAGTTGAAGGGTTAAAAGGCATGGTAAGCAGCAGTGCCAATCTTTTCGAGGCACTGAAAATCCGGTATTTTGGGCCTATTGACGGGCATAATATTGCCAAACTGGTTGATACATTAAAAGACCTGCGCAATATTCCCGGCCCCAAACTGCTTCATATTGTTACTACAAAAGGTAAAGGTTATGCCCTTGCAGAAAAAGACCAGACCAAGTGGCATGCACCTGGCTTATTTGATAAAGTAACCGGCGAAATACACAAAAAGAAATTCGAACTGCCACAGGCACCCAAATACCAGGATGTTTTCGGTCATACAATAGTTGAACTGGCAGAAAAGAACGATAAAATATTCGGCATCACACCGGCAATGCCTTCCGGCTCTTCGTTAAAATTTATGATGGATAAGATGCCCGACAGGGCAATTGATGTGGGCATCGCCGAGCAGCATGCAGTAACAGTTAGCGCCGGCATGGCTACGCAAGGCATGAAAGTGTTTTGCAACATTTATTCATCATTTATGCAACGGGCTTACGATTCAGTAGTGCATGATGTAGCCATTCAAAAACTGCCAGTGGTGTTCTGTCTCGACCGTGCCGGATTGGTTGGTGACGACGGGCCTACACATCATGGCTGTTACGATATTGCCTATTTCCGCTGCATTCCCAATATGATTATCAGTTCGCCCATGAACGAGGCCGAACTCCGAAACTTGATGTACACTGCCCAGCTCGACAGCCTGAACCTTCCAATGGTTATCCGTTACCCGAGAGGTGAAGGCGTAATGCCGGAGTGGCAAACAGAGATGAAAGAAATTGAAATTGGCAAAGGCAGGAAACTGAAAGACGGAAAAGATATTGCCATTCTCACTCTTGGCCACCCCGGAAACTTTGCTGCTGCTGCCATCCGTGATGTTAAGCGGGAAGGCGTTGAACCGGCGCATTACGATATGCGGTTTGTAAAACCATTGGATGAAGAAATGCTGCATGAAGTCTTCAGCAAGTACGGCAAGATAATTACCGTTGAAGATGGAACAGTTGTTGGAGGATTTGGTTCTGCCATTCTTGAGTTTATGAACCAGTACCAATATAAGGCTGATGTAAGAATCCTGGGTATTCCCGACAGGCTTGTTGAACATGGCACTCCTAAAGAGCTGCACCGTGAATGTGGCTACGATACTGAAGGAATAAAACAAACCATTTATGAAATGTCAGAGAAAATGTTGAAATTGAATTTTGTGACAGAATAAACAATACTGTTTTATACCATATTATACCTTGCAGCCAGTTTTATTAAACTGGCTGTATTGTTTACTGTGAATTTTGTCAGCAGGTTCTTACGATGGCTGTCAACGGTATGCAGGCTGATAAACAACTTTGCGGCAATTTGCGGATTAGTAAATCCGTCTGCTATTAACAACAGTACTTCTTTTTCCCTGCTGCTGAGTATGGGAATATTATCCAACTCCTGCTTATCGGTAGCAGACAAGTTTATATCAAGGCTCATATAAAGTTTGCCCTCATAAACAGAAAGAATTGCTTCTTCAATTTCTTCCTTTGAAGCACTCTTTACCAGATAGCCGGATGCTCCGTTTTGTATCATCTGCGAAATATAACTCCGCTCTTTAAAAGTGCTCATCGCAATAACTTTTACATCCGGAAATTCATTTTTTATTTTCAGTGCCAGTTCAATACCGCTTATTTCCGGCATATTAATATCAGTAATTACAATGTCAGGGGTTAACTGTTTTATACTTTCAACAGCCCCATAAGCACTGCAGACTGTCCCACAAATATGTACAAAGTTGATTTGTGCCAGCATACTGCGCATACCTTCCAATACCATTGGATGGTCATCAACTACCAATACTTTTATCTTATTCATTATTCCCGATTAAGCATTCAATATGTATAGATGTTCCGTTGCCTGGTACTGACTGAATATCCAGTTGCCCTTTCAGGTAATCAACCCGTGAATGGATATTTTTTAAACCAGCTCCCTGCAGCACTGTACTTTTATCAAATCCTTTTCCATTATCTTCCACTGTAATAGTCAGATTATTTTCCTGCCGCATTACTTGTGCCAGTATCGCTGTCGCCCCTGAATGCTTTACCGCATTATTCAATAGTTCCTGAACAATCCGGTACACTGTTATTTCAACAGAGGGCTCCATCCTTTGTTCCAGATCATGAAATGCGCAGTTTATGGTAAAGGGTTGCCCTTCTGACAATCCATCACAATAGTCCTGCAAAGCCTGCTGAAGCCCTAATTTTACCAGCGCCTCTGGCATCATATTGTGAGCAACACGGCGCATTTCACTAATTGATTCATCCAGTTTAGACAATGCCATATTAAAGGATCTGCCATGCTCTTCCGACAAAATCAGGTTTCCTTTCATAGCTCCTAATTGAAGTTTTACCCCACTCAGTAATCCTCCAAGGCCATCATGTAAATCTTTAGCCAGGCGGCTCCGTTCATCTTCCTGACCTTTTAAAATGGATTGTGTGGCGAGTAATAATTTTTCTTTTTCCAGCTCCGATATTTTATGTTCTTGTAATATTCTCTTTTGCTTGTAGGTACGATAGGAAAGAAAAGAGATTAGCAACAAGGCTACTATCCCGGTAAGCAAAATATAATTAAGTGTGTTCTTTTGACGAATTGCGGCTTTTTGTAAAGTTAATTGTTGCTCCTTCTTAGCCGTCTCATACTTAATTTCCATACGGTTGATATTGGTCATATTCTTTTCATTCAGCAAGGAATCGTTGAGGGCTACATATTTTTTATAATATTGCAATGCCTCCGTAGTATTACCTGTTGCCTCATATAACTGTGTGGCTCTGAAATAAATATCCCTAAGTTCAATCTTGGTCTCCAGCTGTTGCGCCAATACAATTCCTTTTTCAATTAAAGGCCGGGCTTTCTCATATTCTTTAGTCCTGATCATCAGGTCAGATAGGCCCATATATCCATACAGTTTATATTCGGGTGCATCTATATTATCAGCAGTTCTCATCACATTTCTGTAATACACTTCTGATTGCTGGTACTCTTTTGATTCTTTGTAGTTATCTGCCATCCCCAGCCACCCATCCATAATTATTATATCATCCTCCATTTTTTTTCCCAATAATTCCACTTGTCTGAAATACTGCAGCGATTCATTGTAATTCTTCAAAAAAAAGTCCGAAGTAGCAATATTTATGGTAGAAGAGGCAATAGCATAATCATCTTTCATTTTTTGGGCAATAAGCAACGATTTTCCGGCATAGTGTTTTCCCTTCCCATACTGCTGAAGAGAATTAAAAACAGATGCCAGGTTATTATTTGCCACCCTTTGAAATTTATCATTCCCAGTTTCCTCTGCCAGCTTGGCTGCCTGCAGATAGCATTCAGCTGCTGTTTCCAATTCCGATAAATACTGCCACTCACTACCAGTATTGATATAAGCTGCTGCCAGTTCATTTTTACTGCCTGCCTTTTTTAATTCCTCCAGTAAATCAGTGCAAAGCTGCAACGCCTCCCGGAACTTTCCTTTGTTGTTAAGAATAACAATCGCATAACTTACATACGAAGAAACCCCTTTCCTATACTTCAATTTTGCTGCCAGCTCTTTTCCTTGCCGGTAATAAAAAAGGGCACTATCGGGGTTTTCGGTTTCAAATGTCTCACCATACTGGTAGTAGGTAAATACTTTAGTTGTATCGCCAGGTTGCTGCCTTATCAAAAAGGCTAAACTATCCCTTGTCGGATTGACTTGAGAAAAAGCCTCTTGTGCCAATAAAACAAACCCTGCTAATACCAGTTTCTTCACTCTCTGAAAATTATTGTATTAATAAAAGTAACCTAAGGCAACTCATATTTCCAAGTTTTCTATCAAAATCCCTTTTTCAGGGGATAATAAAAACAGGTGTTCGGGGGATTGTATCTTTTGCTGATAAGTTGAAGTTTTGTATCCTTTAAATCATCAGTTATGAATTATTTCAAACTTTTTTCAACTCTGCTTCTATTTTCCATTCTTTTTCAAGCTTGTAAAAAGGACAACTCCATTGTTCCTGCTCAAACCAAAAAAGATGTGTACCTGGCAGGTTATATTTCAGATGCCAGCCTTACCAAAACGTCGGCGGCTTTCTGGAAAAATAATACAATAACAATTCTCGATAATAGTGCCGGCAATTCGAAAGCGAATGGCATCCTTTTATCAGGTAATGATGTGTACGTTGTAGGCACCATTGCTGATATTAACTACACCAGAGAAATAGCTGTATATTGGAAAAACAGTATCGCAATTCCCTTATCTGGAAACCTGAATTACGCTAATGGAACAGCACTAACAGTAAATGGAAAGGATATTTATGTTGCAGGCCAGGAGCAGCAACAAGGCGATTGGAGATATGTAGCAAAATATTGGAAAAACGGAACGCCGGTTGTTTTAGGAGATATTTCTAATACTTCCTATGCAAACTCAATTGTTATTGTTGGTAATGATGTATATGTAGCCGGCACTGAGGGAGATGGCACAATAAGCGTTGCGAAATACTGGAAAAACGGTGTGGCTATAAACTTGTCAAATGGTGCTAACTGGGCCAACGCATATTCTGTATTTGTAAACGGTAACGATGTATATGTGGCCGGAGAAGAATATAGCAATAATGGTAACCGAATAGCAAAATATTGGAAAAATGGCATACCTGTTTTGTTGGGAGATGCATCAAAGAATTCAATGGCAACGTCTATTACTATTGCAGGAAATGACATTTATGTAAGTGGAACGGAATATACCAATGGTCCATCTACAGCAAAACTTTGGAAAAATGGAACTTCAATTGACCTTACCGGTGCTGCAGATGGAGGTTATGGCAACGCCTCTTATATTTCGGGTGCAGATACTTTTATTGCTGGAAGTGTGTATGAAACAGGAACCCACGCTGCCTATTGGAAAAACGGGATAAGAACAATAGCTGATACATCCTCCTTACAAACAGAAGCTAACGGGATATTTGTAAAATAAAAACCGAATCAATACTTACAGACATGAAACATTTTTCATTTGCAATAATCATAGTTGTTTCGCAGCTATTAGATGCAGCTGCACAGAGCAAAAAAAGATTTGATATCTTTTTATATAAACCACCTACCGGATTTGAATTAAAAGAAAACGAAAACAAGCTCTTCTACAATAAAACTGAAGGAAAAAACTACTGCCAGTTGTTTTTATATCCCGCAGTTTCCGGCCAAAGTGATGCAGAAAAAGATTTTGAAACCAACTGGAACTTTTTTGCCCGTAACGCATCACAGGGCATAAATAATCCGGAAACAAAAGAAAAGGATACCATTAAAGGGTGGCAGGCGATCTTTGGTATGGCAAAGGGTAGTTATAATGGAAAGCAATTTGTGATTACCCTCACCACACTTACCAGAGGCAATATTACCTTTTATGCAGCCACTGTTTTCAGTAACGAGAAATACCTGCAGGCTTCCAGGGATTTTATTGCAGGCATTGAACCAGACATTGAAAAATTTGTGCCCAGCAACAACAAAGCCCCCACTAATCTGCCTGTAATAACCAGCACTTCCGCAAATATTAATACCACCATGACAAAGTTTCGCACCAACTTTGATGATGGCTGGCATGCAACTGCCGGGGCAGAATATGTGCAAGTAACAAAGGCCGGAACCGAAGTACGCCTGCATTATACCGACTGGGCACTGGATGATGCCCGTCCCAATACGATTGATGCTCCTGAATATTACTGGAGTAAATATGTAACCCCCTATTTCAATGTTAGTAACCCGCAAAAATGGGCAGGTGTACAATACCCTGTCATCTATTTTATGGAAGGCAGTGCCATAGAAAAGAAAACAGGAAAGGCTTGCTATCTGGCTATCAAAATTGTTTATAGTGGCGGTGCAAAACCCATTGTGATCATTGCCCCGGATCAGTCGGTCTATCAGCAGCAGTTTCCACACCCCAATGACGCAGACAGGATGCTTAATTATAACAAGTTTGCTGTCACAGCAAATGATATTGTAGGAAAATGGACCGGTAGCGGAGGTGGCGGAGTTGACTACCACAATGCATACGATGGCAGGTACATCACAAGTCATACCCTTTCCACATCTGATGAATTCATATTTAACGGCAATGGTACTTACACCAGCACATACCGTTCTGCAAATATTAATGGAGGTAACGCCCAATTTGGCGGCCAGGATTTTAAAGGAACTTTTTCTGTAACCGATTGGCAGGTAACAGCAACTAACCGTTTCGGAGGTAAAACTATCAACTATAATGCACAGCTTATTGCCGTAAAAGGCGGTTATCTTCTATATATGGAAGACCCCTATAACCGCTCTATGAATTATACTTTATATAAAACAAAATAAAACAGGAATATGAAAAAAACACTTCTATCGGTCATTATCATAATTAGCTGCTTTTATTCACAGGCACAAAATGACACATTGCCCAAAATGGAGTTTCCCGCCATCCCCTATTCTCCTAAAATAAAAAAAGGGTGGGTGGGCCAGTTTGTCTATGAAATTCATTTTGACGGTGAATCAAGTGGTATGTTTGGAAAATTTAAGCAGTTTTATAAAGTAAAGGCCGACTGCGTACATAGTGGCTTTATTGAGTTCCCCACAGAGGTGAGGGGGGCAATACGGGTAAACCAGCCTGATAAAAATAACGGAACCCGTTGGGAAAGCTGGATTCGTTCCGGAACTTCTTTCACTGCCTCCAAAGCAGATGTAGTTATTCAGTCTGCGGAAAGAACTGGTGCCCTTGCAAATGATGTTATTACTGGTAGTTTTGAGAAGAAAACAACATTTTCATCTTCAGATGGCTGGGCTAAAGGATGGTTAAGCAATACAGATTTTCAGATTGACCATACAGAAGGCAGATTTACTTTTGCTGTGCCTTATGTGGAATTTGAGCAGTCAGGAACTGAACAAATAATTACCACTACTTTTCATCCGGCAAAAAAAGATACCATAAACAGAAACCTCACTTTACGGCGAGACTTCAGAGATCTTACCTACATTCAACCTGCAGACTGGCATATAGTGGAAGGTATTTTTAAGGAAGGACAACAAGAACTGATTATCCGCAAGCGGATACCCTTACTGCTTCAGCAAACAGTAACACAAAAAGGAAAATCAGTAAAGCTTTCTGCAGCAAAGGGATTCATGGATTACTATATGGTGTTAAAGAAGATAATATAGCCGTTATAATAAAAAGTAGCTACCCGATATGGCCATGTACAGTCCTTGTCATGGCCTTTTGTTTATCATATGCCGGTTTCTTTTTCTTTCTGAAAATCTTAACAAATTTTACGGCAGGAATTTTATGGATTTTCGTTCAGGTAGTATCCTGAATGTTTACTCAACCGCTGTTATGAAATTTATTCCCCGTTTTTTACTCATCATTCTTGTTGGATGCGTGGCAGTATCATGGTTTCCCAAAACCCATTTCTGGAAAAAGACTAAAGCCGCTCACCTTCCCAAAAAGGAAGCAGTCGCCAGAGTAAATCCTGCCGCCAACGCCAGGCTAGACCAAAAAGCTGCAGATGCCAAAACTCTCGTTGCCAGAAAAGGATACAACACCAATACCTGTTTCTTTATTGACATGAGCCTCCCTTCGGGGCAAAAACGATTCTTTATTTACGACCTTAAAAAAGATTCACTGTTAAACAGCGGGCTGGTTACGCACGGCAACTGCATGGAATACTGGCTGGAAAAAAAGCGTTACAGCAACGTGGTGGGTAGTGGCTGCACTTCGCTGGGCAAATACAAAATCGGCAATCCTTACACAGGAAAATTTGGTTACGCTTACAAATTGTATGGCCTTGACAGCTCCAACAGCAATGCTTTTGCAAGAGCTGTTGTATTGCATTCGCATGAATGTGTGCCTGAAAAAGAAGTGGCTGACGAGATTTGTCAGAGCAATGGTTGCCCTACTGTAGCACCTGGTTTTTTGAAACAATTGAAGGCCATACTCAATTCTTCCGGAAAGCCTGTTTTGCTTTGGATATATGAATAAAGCCGTCCCGTAAAGGAACGGCTTTGCCAAATATTCCGTTACTTATTATTTAAAACTTTTCACCAGGCTGGCCTCCATTGTAATATTGGTAGCAAGCGATTTGCTGATAGGGCAATTTTCTTTTGCTTCTTCAGCATACTGAGGAAAGTTCTTAGCCTTGAGCTTAGGAACTTTCGCTTTAACAATAAGATGACTATTGGTAATAACTCCTTCTTCTAAAGTAATAATACATTTTGTTTCAATGCGGCTGGGTGTAAATCCTGCTGCACCTAATACAAAACTCAGTTTCATAGAATAACAACCGGCATGAGCGGCTGCAATCAGTTCTTCGGGGTTGGTGTACGTGCCATCCTCAAAACGGCTGCGAAAATCGTAAGCTTTATTCTTAATAACTCCGGACTGGGTAAGCAGTTTTCCGCTTCCTTCCTTGCCAGAGCCCTTCCAGTTGGCTGTTGCTGAACGTTTCATAAGTCTTTATTTTTTATTGTGGGTGATTAATATCCTGTTCCAATGCGACAAGCCTGTTTTCCGGCTCGTTGTATTCAATAATAAAATTATTCTTTCCCTCTCCTATCATAATGTTCAGGAACTTTTGCTGCACCAGCTCGAGCAGCGACAAAAATAGAAAGATAGCATGAACCCTGTTTTCACTTCTTTCAAATATCTTTTCAAAAGAAAGGTGCCTTTCCTGCTGCGCAAGTGTAAGCATACCTTCCCGGCTTTTTTCCATAGTGTAGTTGTACTGCACTACAGTGTGAACGGGTTTATTCAGCCTGTCGCTGTATTTCTGCATGGCCCTTTCAAAGGCCTTCATTAATTTAAAAAGGGTAATATTTTGAATTTCAGTTCCTTCGCTTTCTTCTTCTCCAACCTGGGCAAGTTCCCGCTGAATATTGCCCCGCTTTACCATCAGCATCCGCAGTGCTTCCATTTCTGCCATCTGGGCCGAGGCTTCTTTAAAGCGTTTATATTCAAGGATTTTATTAACCAGTTCCTGGCGGGGGTCAATCTCGTTGCCTTGGGCATCCAGTTCTTTACGGGGAAGCAGCATCTTGGCTTTTATCCGCATCAGTGTGGAAATGAATAAGATAAATTCACTGCTGAGTTCAATATTCAATTCTTCGCCCTGGTGTATATAGTCAAGAAAATCGGTGATTATTCTGTTGATGGGAATATTATAAATGTCCAGTTCGTCCCTTTCAATAAAGAACAAAAGGAGGTCGAACGGGCCTTCAAACTGCGGTAATTTTATCTGGTACGACGTATTCTGCACTGGTGTTGAAATTAATTCAGAAAAAAAGTCCTGTCTTTCAACAGGACTGTGCAAATCTAAGGGAAAAACTGTTTTCTGACCGAAAACCCGTTTTTCAGTTATTTCTTAAGGGCATCCCTTATTTCACGCAGCAGGGTAATATCTTCTGGCGGTGCTGCAGGGGCTGCTTCTTCTTTTTTCTTAAGTGAATTGATGGCTTTAATAACCAGGAACATCACAAAAGCAACAATAATAAAATTGATGATTGCAGTAAGAAAATCACCCCATTTCAGGTAAACAGCCTCCTTGGTAATTTTTCCTGTTTCGTCCAAAACAGCATCTTTCAGCTTCAACATGTTCTTTGTAAGGTCAGAACCGCCAATAAGGCCGATGAGCGGAGACACTATACCTTCGGTGAAAGAAGTAACAACTTTTCCAAAAGCACCTCCCATTACAAAAGCAACTGCAATGTCAACCAAATTGCCTTTCATGGCAAAATCTTTGAATTCTTTAAGCATTCCCATAACTAAACTGGTTTTGAGTGTGAAAAATTAAATTATAGTCTGCACAGGCGTATGGGCCAGAGGTGCCGTAAATATAGTAATTCCGGAATATCTGTTTAGGGTTTCAGCCCCGGAAATTTCATATCCAGGTCTTTCAGCAAATCTCTGAGGGCTTTTGCAATAATATATTCTTTATACCAGTTCTGGTCTGCCGGCACTACAGTCCATTCCGGTTTGTCGCAATGTTCAAAACAGTCTTCATACATTTTCATATATACGTCCCACAGTTTTGCTTCTTCAAAATCCTTTGCATTGTACTTCCACATTTTTGCCGGATCCTGCATTCGCTCTGTCAACCGTTCATGCTGCTCTTCCGGCGATACATGCAGGTAAAATTTCAGGATATGTGTGTTGTTATGATCCTGAATCAGTTTTTCAAAGTCATTAATAGCATTCATCCTTTTTTTGGCTGTATCCTCATCACACCAGTTGTGTACCCGTGTAACGAGAATGTCCTCGTAATGCGAACGGTTAAAAACCTGTATCATTCCCTTTGCTGGTGCATGCTGGTGAATGCGCCACAGAAAATCATGCGACAACTCTTCTGCTGTTGGCGCTTTGTACGATTTTACCGTTACACCCTGCGGGTTCATGTTTCCAAGAACATTTCTTATTACTCCATCTTTACCGCTCCCGTCCATCCCCTGAATCACAACAAGTACTGAGTGTTTGCTTTCAGCAAATAACAGGTTTTGCAACCCGTCGAGCTCTTCCAGTATTTTGCCTGTAACTTCTTTGGTCGTTTCTTTATCTAGGTCTTTCGGAGCCTTAGTGGAAATGTCTTTCAATGATGTTTTACCCATATTTCATTTGTTTTACTAAATGAGGAAATCTGCTGCCGCCGATAAAAATAAATGATTATCTGTGGTTTTGATTTCCAAACTTTGCACCCTTATGAATAAAAGCATCGTTAGCTGGGGGTTATTTGTTATTCTGAGTATCATCTGGGGCAGCTCATTTATCCTGATGAAATGGGGTATGTTTGATGCCAACCAGCAGCCCGTACTTTCTCCTTATCATGTTGCAGCAATAAGGATGCTTTCCTCCGGATTTGTGATGCTGCCCTTTCTGTTTTATTCTCTGAAAGGTGTACCGGGAAAAACAATCCGCTATGTCTTGCTTAGCGGCTGGCTCGGAAGTTTTTTCCCTGCTTTTCTTTTTTGCATTGCTGAAACAAAAATTGATGGGGCACTTACAGGCAGCCTTAATTCGCTGACACCACTGT
Source organism: uncultured Chitinophagaceae bacterium (assembly GCA_937858715.1). Taxonomy (GTDB): domain Bacteria; phylum Bacteroidota; class Bacteroidia; order Chitinophagales; family Chitinophagaceae; genus JJ008. Next base: position 11,387 of record CALLZY010000027.1, read on the forward strand.
TTGTAATCATTTCCGGGGCTTTGTTTTTTGGAACGAAAACGAGTTCTGATAAATTAACCGGAGTAGTGATTGGCATAGCCGGCAGTGCCCTTTTACTTTACTCGAATAAAAACGTTTCTGGCGGACACCTGTCTTACACAGGTTTTGTAGTGCTTGCCACTTTGCTGTATGGCATTAATGTTAATATGGTGCATAAAAAACTTTCCGGAGTCAGTTCTGTACAAATAGCGGCAATAGCTTTTACAGGACTTATTCCTCCTGCATTGATTGTTTTACTGTCAACTGGCTACTTTCAGCAACCACTATCTGAGCATACCTATATTATGAGCACTATCGCCAGTTCAGTACTTGGAATTGTGGGCACTGCACTTGCCTCTGTACTTTTCTATGTGCTGGTAAAAAAGGCAGGCGGCTTATTTGCCTCTTTAGTAACTTATGGTATTCCTTTCATTGCCATCCTTTGGGGTGTTTATTACGGTGAAACCGTTACTTACCTGCAAATTGTAGCCCTTTGCATTATTTTGCTTGGTGTTTACCTGGCAAACAGGACAGACAGAAAAAAATAAAGCATGTCTTGCAACATGCCTTACTTATTAACGGGAATATGCTGTTAAATAGACATAATCTCTTTCTCTTTTGAAGCCAGGTGCTTATCCACCAGTGCAATAAACTTGTCAGTCATCTCTTGCACATCTTCTTCGGCATCTTTTGCAGCATCTTCACTCAATCCGTTTTTCTGCAATCTCTTGATATGCTCAATGGCATCCCTGCGTATGTTACGGATAGCCACCTTTCCATGCTCTCCCTCGCCATGGCACCTTTTTACCAATTCTTTTCTTCTTTCTTCAGTTAAGGGGGGCAAAAACAGACGGATGATAACGCCATCATTTTGCGGATTAATGCCAATGTTTGCTGCAATAATTGCCCTTTCAATTGGCTGCAGCATATTTTTCTCCCATGGCTGTACTGTCAGCGTCCGGGCATCCATAACGCTGATATTAGCGGTTTGATTTATCGGCATCGGTGAGCCGTAATAATCCACCACTATGCCATCCAGCATTTGAGGGTTTGCCTTTCCTGCCCTGATTTTTATCAGTTCCGCTTCAAGGTGACTAATTGCTTTCTTCATATGATCATCAGAATTACTGATAATTGATGCAACATCTTCTGCCATATTCTTAAGTTTTAAAATTGGGAAACAAATCTACTGAAACCATTCAATATTCATAAACCCGAAATAAAAAACCGGGCGGCTTCCTGGCACACCCGGCATTGACACTCTTTGCTGACTAATTTCTTTTTTCCTCAGTATCCATCTCTTTCGTAAGGTCAAGCACCTTTGTGGTAGTGGTGAGCAATGTAGCCCCTTCCTTAGTTTTTGAAACCACCATTGTTTTGTGGGTACGCCTGTAATAATACAATATACCCAGTCCGGCAAAGGCCAGAACCAGCATAATGCCAAGCAAAATAGTGGTTCCAAAAGACTGGCCCAACCATGCCAATGCTATAAAACCAATATTTATCAGCACCAGGCTAAAGGTTACAGCCGCATGGCTCAACCCCCTGTCCAGGAAAAGATGGTGAACATGGTTTCTATCAGGCGTAAAAGGAGACTTTGCATTTAAAATTCTTACACTAAAAACCCTGAGCGTATCCAGCAGCGGAACGATTAAAACAGCGAATCCAAAAGCCACAGATGAATGAACCGGTATGGCAACAAACGGGTCGTGTGCAACATTGATGAATTTAATTACAAGGATTGCATTTACCATTCCAATCATCAGCGAACCGGAATCACCCATGAATATCTTGGCCGGATGGTGATTGAAAATTAAAAACGCCACTAAGCTGCCAGCCATCGCAAAGGCAAATAAAGCGTATGCCTGGTAATCAATTGCAAAAAAGTAAATGCCGAAAACCACCGTAGAAAGCACACCCAGACTGGCGGCCAGCCCATCAACACCATCAATAAGGTTAAACGAGTTGATAATTACAATAATAGTGAGGTAAGAAAGGGCCAATCCAAATCCGGCAGGTAATTGTTCAATGCCAAATACACCGTACATGCTGTCTAACCGTATGTCGCCCAAATGAATCAGTATGGAAGCAGCCAGCAGCTGCCCAATAAATTTTTTACTGGCGGACAACACGACAATATCATCTTTCAAACCTAAAAAGAAGATAACGATGGCTGCAGCAAAGAAATATTGAAATTCAGGGTTTAAGTGTCCCTGTATAGAAAGTAAAGATGCGATGATAAAGCCGGCAAAAATGCCCACACCGCCTAACGAAGCAATTTTTTTAGTATGAAGCTTTCTCTCATCAGGTATATCGTATAAATTTTTGGTTTCCGCCACCTGAATAACTATCGGAATCGCCAAAAAGGACACAATAAATGAGACAGAAGCGGTTAATAATACATCTAAGCCCAGCATCTAAGCAGTGTTTTTGTGTTACAAAATTAAAAATTCTCCACTCCCTTGCAAGTTTTATGGTCTGTTCAACCCAAAACAACATATTATCCTATTGTTAATACAGGACAAACCTAACTTTTCCGGCAGATAGATGATATGGCTTGCAATTCTTATTGAAAAAGGATGCACTTTTGCAGTACATCGGTACTTAGAGGTTCGAGGTGCCAAAATACAAAAAGTTTAATAAGAATTTAATTTTATGGCTGAATTAACCGCAATTGCTGCTCAAATACGTCGTGATATAGTTAGAATGGTACATGGTTCAAGCAGCGGCCACCCCGGCGGATCGCTTGGATGTACCGATTTTCTTACTGCTTTATACTTCAAAATCATGAAACACAATCCGTCTCCTTTTAATATGGATGCAACGGATGAGGATGTTTTTGTTTTGTCTAACGGACACATTTCCCCGCTTTTTTACTCCATTTTGGCCCGTGCCGGTTATTTCGACATAAAAGAACTTAGTACTTTCCGCCGGCTTAACAGCCGTCTGCAAGGGCACCCTGCTACACACGAAAAACTACCCGGTGTTAGAATTGCTTCCGGTTCATTGGGACAAGGCATGAGTGTGGCTATTGGTGCAGCACTGAGTAAAAAACTTAACGGCGATAAGAACCTTGTTTTTTCATTACACGGTGACGGTGAGCTGGATGAGGGTCAGGTATGGGAAGCAATTATGTTTGCAGCACACCATAAAGTTGATAACCTTATCTCAACTGTTGACTGGAACGGCCAGCAGATTGACGGTCCTACCAGCAAAGTGATGAACCTGGGCAATATAAAAGAAAAATTTGAAGCCTTCGGCTGGGCGACCCTCGAAATGGATGGAAACAACATGGAAGAAGTGGTGGCCACACTGGAAAAAGCCAAATCCCTTACCGGACAAGGCAAACCTATTGGTATAATGATGCACACCGCAATGGGCAAAGGAATTGATTTTATGGAAGGCACACACGAATGGCACGGCATTGCACCCAACGATGAGCAATTGGCCAA
>CALLZY010000028.1 GCA_937858715.1 uncultured Chitinophagaceae bacterium
GACCCGAACGATGGGCTGATTTGTTCCAGCCTCTCCATAATCAGATCCATATCAATTGTTATAGCCTTCAGTGAGTCGGTATTGGCTGCTGCCTTCTTCGATGTATCCTTTTTTTCTTCTTTAAAAAGGTCGTTGTACTTATCAAGCCGGTATGGTTCATCCAGCTTTTCTAATGGCAACCGGTACACTTTTGCATTGGACATTCCGGTAGGATAGGATGGTTTAAGCCGCTGCGAAGTAAAATAAATATACTTGCCATCGCCTGACCAGATGGGGCCGGATTCTGTAACTCCTGTATTGGTAAGATTGATGGTTTTATTATCCTTGATGTGATGTATAAAAACATCTTCCTCGAAATTGCGTTTGGCAGTGAACAGCACATATTCATCGTTGGGCGAAAATCCGGGGTCGCTGTTTTGAAATGCCCACAGTTCATCTTTCACAATCGTTTTCGCCTGCATTGATTTCAGGTCCATCAGCTTCACCTCATCCCTGCCGCACAGAAAAACAGCCTGCGTTCTTTTCCTGTTCAGCACCATGTTGCGGTTATTCTTTTTATCGCTTGTAAGTTGCTTGAGAGAACCTGCACTGTCGGCCCGGACAGTGTATAAGTTGGAATACCCTTCCAGTGTCTGAGTAAACAATAATGACTTATTATCGCTCAGCCATTTCACTTCTTTCACCCTTTCGGCAGTACCACGGTTTACCTGCTGAATAAACTTTCCTTCCACATCGCTTACAAACAATTCACCACGGGAAACAAAGGCCAGTTTTTTGCCATCCGGCGATACATCATATACCGAAATATTTCCTTTCACATCAAAATCCTTTTCTTTTGGCAGGACATTATTCCGAACAATGGAGAGTTCCAGTTTTCGTTCATCGCCGGTCTTAACATCATACATCCACAACTGGTAGTCTTTTTCAAAAACAACTTTTCCTCCATCAGCATTTACCTGTGGCGTCTTAATTGACGAAGAAAATTTTGTACACTTCCTCTTATCTCCCTTTACCAGCGCATACAAATTGTATTCTCCATTTCCTTCATCGGATATATAAAACACATTTCCATTTTTATCAATTGTTGCACCAAAATCTTTTCCTTCCCAGGTAGTGTATTTCTTATGCTGTTTTGTTTTCTGGTTATAGGATTGTATGTCCGGGTTGAAAGCCCCTTTGTATCTTTTTCGCTGCACCTGGTTGCTGCTTTCCCATGTATCATTGAAAAATATTTCACCGCTTGAGGGATGCTCCACCAGGTTATGATCGTACTGAAAGAAATAATTGCCAAAAACCCTTTGCGGTGTACCGCCTGCTGCAGTTACTTTATATCCCGCAACCTGTCCCATGCGGTTGCTGTTGAAATAAATATATTTTGAATCCCAACTCCAGCTGGTCACCTCATCATTGCCGCTGTGATAAGTAATCTGCTGCACCTCGCCACCACCAACCGGCATCACAAACAAATCAGCATTGCCAAACTGCCTTCCGGTAAAAGCAATCCACTTCCCATCCGGCGAAACCCTTGGCGATGTTTCATATCCCTGCATGGCAGTAAGGCGGGAAGCCTGACCGTCGCTGACAGCAGCTTTCCATAAATCGCCTTCAAAAGCAAAGATTACCGTTTGCCCGTCGGGTGTAAGTGTGGGATGAGATAAAAAATATGCATTTGATTGAGAAAACAATACCTGGCTGATGCCAAGCAACACTACAGTGAATAGCCTGTACATAAAAAATGGTTTTGGGCATTCAAGTTACACCCAAAACCACTGATTATATTACCGCTGGTATAATTCCGCTATTTACACAACCACTGCCTCCTCCCGACTTCCTCCGCAAGAGGAGGCCACCAACTCACAGCCCTTGCTTATTTGTTCTTACTCTAAATGACGATGTTAATCATTTTGTTCTTCACATAAATGATCTTTTTGGGTTGTTTTCCTTCCAGCCATTTTTTTACCGTTTCATCAGCCAGTACCATTTCTTCTACCTGCTGCTGTGTAACATCAAGGGCAATAGTAAGTTCAGCCCTTGTTTTACCATTAATAGCCACGGGGTAGGCCTTGCTCGTTTCCTTCACATATTTCTCTTCAAAAACCGGGTAGGGCTGATCAAGCACCGATGTGGCATTACCAAGCAGGCTCCACAACTCGGCTGCAATATGTGGTGCATAAGGAGTAAGCAGAACAAGCAACGGCTCCAGCACTTTGCGTTTATGGCATTTCAGGTCGGTAAGTTCGTTGGTGGCAATCATGAAATTGCTCACCGCAGTATTAAAACTGAACCGTTCTGTATCGTTTTCAATCCGTCGGATGGCATTGTGCAGCACTTTCAGTTCGGCGGCGGTTGGCTCCTCTTCTGTTACCAGCAGGCCTTTTAGTTCATCGGCAAATAATCTCCAGAATTTTTTGATGAAGCGGTGAACACCTTCTATTCCTTTGGTGTCCCATGGCTTGCTAAGTTCAACCGGACCAAGGAACATTTCGTACATCCTGAAAGTATCGGCACCGTATTTATTACACAAATCGTCTGGGTTAACGGTATTGAAGTAACGCTTACTCATTTTCTCAACTTCACCACCGCATATATACTTTTCTTCTTCAAAAATGAATTCTGCTGAAGCATACTCTCCGTTTCGCCATTTCTTAAACCCTTCAATATTCAATTCATACCCATCAACAATGTTTACGTCAATATGTAATCTATCAACACCTTCCATTGTAAACACATCAACCTTGTTGAGTGACACAAAGAATTCAATTTTGGGGTTGGGCTGTGAAATATAACTATTAGTTCCGCCCAGAATTTGAGTCATGAATTGAACAAGTGTTCCATTTTTGTAGTTAGTTAGTATTTCAGAAATACTCACTACATTCAACAGGCAATCTTTTGCTTCTTTTCTTAAACCCAGATTCCTTGCCATTTGTTGAGTGTCTGCTCTTCCCACAATTTCAAGGGCAACCTGATTTTTTAATGAGATAAAATCAATTTTGGGGTTATCCTCCCGTATAAACTCAAATCCGCTGAATGCTGAATTCAATATTTCCCAAACCAGGTTCTCAACTCCTTTTTCATTTATCCTGTATACAAATCTGCTACTCCCCTGTATCATCCCCTGATTCACCAATTTCTTAAATGGTTCATCAAAACCAATATATCCCAGGTCGTACAGCGCTTTTGTCCACATGCGGCTGTACAGTAAGTGCCCAACTGCATGTTCGGTGCCGCCAATGTATAAGTCCACCTGGTTCCAGTAGTCGCTGGCCTTGCGGCTGCAAAACTCACTGTTATTGTGCGGGTCCATATAGCGAAGGAAATACCAAGACGAACCGGCATAGCCGGGCATCGTATTTGTTTCC
>CALLZY010000029.1 GCA_937858715.1 uncultured Chitinophagaceae bacterium
GGCCGTTTCACTCCGTATTCGGCATAATTAGGCAAACCGTAGTTCTCCATTTGTTCTGTAAAACAAGCTCCGCCGTGGTTCCAGTACACTTTGCTGCGCAGTTCTGCATTCTTTTGAATGCGCAAATAAAAACCTAGTTGAGGCTGCAGCAAATCCCAGTCACCATTTTTTATCATTGGAAAATAAACCAGGCGCTGGTTTTGAGCCGTGTGCACTCCCCCGCCCCAATTGCGGTAATCAGGAGTTAATTCACGGTTTCCCCTGTCAGTAAACTGGGGGTCAACAGTAAACAAACCACCGTTAAATTTTGTCGGCCAGACACCTTTCGCATTACAGGCAAGCATGTAACGGAAGATTTGAAAATTTCTGCCCAATTCCCATGCTGCTGAATCTTTCTTTTGTTTATCAACATAAATAAAACTTCTGCCCCAGAATTGCTGCCACCATGCCTGTGATTTTTCAAATGCTGTTTTATCATCTGCCGCAGGCAGCGTAGCTAATAATGAGTGCTGCCATTTTGCAGCGTCATGCGATTGCTCAGTATGCAAAACCAGGGATAAAAAATGTTTCTTGGCAGCTGTTTTACTTTTCAGTCTCCATGCTCTGAAATCCGTTTCCACGTATTTTCCATCTGCTTCCTCTGCAGGAACAAAATTTTTTCCTGAGAAATATCCGCCAAAAACAAGTCCGCTTAAAGGATTATATAGTTCATCCTTTACAACTTCCAATCCTTGCTGAGCGACCGTTGTATCAAATATGGTACGTTCTGCATTCTGATGATAGAATAATACGCCGCCGTTGTTAAAACCAATTTCATCCTTGTGATAGATATTGTTCTTTGGGGGTGCCCATTTCCATGAATTGGCAAAATTCTCCCTTGGTACAATTGCCCTGTCTTTGTACCGCCAGCTTTCATAGGCGGACAGCACTTCCACCTTTTTATCGGCTGATACATCCACATGCACAACCGGGTTGAATACATCCACCCATATTTTCACTGTTGCTTTTACACCATTATTCTCTCCGTCAATTGTTACATATCCTTGCTGCAGGTGTAATTGCTGCTTAAATTTTTTTCCATTGAAAGGGTTTGGAGAAAGATTTATACGAAGCCGTCCGCTTTTCATCAGGGCATTATCTTCATTAAGACTACCGCTCCGGCCCACATAAATAAGTATATCGCCATTTTCTGCCCATACATTCAACCCAATATCACCACCACCGCAAGGCATAGACTCAGATGAGTTTTTACTTTGACTGTTCCATATTATATCATAAGCAGTCCCATACGGCTGCGCTGACACCAACAGCGGGAAAATGATAAACAGCAAAACAAAAAGACGTTTCATAATTCAGTGTTTACTTATAACAAAGCCCTGTCAAGATGTACATATCCACCATCCACATGAATCAGCTGTCCGGTGGTGTGGCTCGAAACGGGTGAGAGTAAAAAAACAACCATATTGGCTATCTCTTCTGCAGTCGTCATTCTTTTTTCAAGCGGAATTTTCTCTGTAATGCTTTTAAGCTTCTCCTCAGGATCAGACAAGGTTTTAATCCACTTTTCATATAGCGGAGTAAAACATTCTGCCACAATCACAGCATTTACTCGGATGCCATATTTCAGCAACTCAACAGCCCATTCTCTTGTCAAAGCATTCCGGGCTCCGTTTGAGGCAGCATAGCCTGATGTATTGCCCTGCCCTGTTTCCGCAGTCTTGGAACTGATGTTAACTATTGCACCTTTCGAGTTCTTTAACGCAGGTAAAGCATAATGCACAACAAGATAATAGTGAACTGCATTTTTGTGATAGCTCTCAATGAATTTTTCATAATTGCCGCTTTCCAAACCAACTCCATCATTCACCCCTGCATTATTTACAACTCCATCAATCCGGCCATACTGTTCGATAACAGAATTTACAGCCTTCGCTGATTCTGCAGGTACTGACAACTCTGCCTGTACTTGTCCGGCCTTCAATCCTTTTGCAATGATGGCATCAACAGCCTTTTGGTTATCATCGCTGTTTCTTCCTATAATTACAGGGATGGCACCTTCGGCAGCCAGCACTTCCACTATTCCAAGTCCTATTCCTTTTGCACCACCTGTTACAATTATTACTTTATCCTGAAGCTGAAGATTCATTTCTTAAGTATTAGTTTTTCTTAAAAGCAATTACATTTTGTTTGGATGAGCCTAAACCGTCAATGCCCAGTTCCATCACATCGCCCGGCTTGAGATATACCTGCGGGTTTAATCCCAGCCCAACGCCATGCGGTGTACCTGTACTGATGATATCACCCGGCAATAAAGTCATAAACCGGCTAACATAAGAAACTACCTGCGGTATATTGAAAATGAAATCAGATGTACTGCCATCCTGCATCATTTTTCCATTCAAAGACAGCCACAGCCGGAGATTATGCGGGTCATCAATTTCATCTTTCGTTACGAGATAAGGGCCAACGGGGGCGAATGTATCGCAACCTTTTCCTTTATCCCATGTACCCCCCCTTTCTAACTGGAACTCCCTTTCGCTGATGTCATTATGCAAACAATAACCTGCCACATAGTCCATTGCTTCTTTTTCTTCCACATAAGATGCTTTCTTACCAATAACAATTGCAAGTTCTACTTCCCAGTCTGTTTTGACAGAATCCTTTGGAATCATCACATCATCAAAAGGTCCGCATAAAGCAGTCGTTGATTTCATAAATACAACAGGTTCTGCTGGAATAGCTGCACCTGTTTCTTTGGCATGACTGGCGTAGTTCAGTCCGATACAAACAATTTTTGAAGGCCGGGCAACCGGAGAATCAAACTGTTCTGGCCTGAGTTCAATTTCCGGTAACCCTGAAGTTACTTTTGTTGCAAAAGCATCAAACTCATGCTGAAAGAAATGCTCGTTAAAATCTGCAGCAACAGTTGAAGCATCGTAGTGTTTATTGTTTAAATAAACTCCCGGCTTCACACTATTGCCATCCCTAAATCTGAAAAGTTTCATTTGTATAATTTAATTATTCAGAGTAATAAATCCGCCATCTATGTTATAGTTATTACCTGTAATAAATGATGACTCATCGCTGCACAGGTAGAGGGCTAAAGTAGCTATTTCATCCGGTGTACCCATCCTGCCTATAGGCTGCGTTTTTGAGAGTTTTGCAAACATCTCTGCTTCATTACCCGGATAGTTCTTGGAAAGAAACCCATCTACAAATGGCGTATGCACCCTGGCCGGGGAAATACAGTTGCAGCGGATATTATCATTCAGGTAGTCTTTGGCAACACTTAAGGTCATAGCATGAATGGCCCCCTTGCTCATGCTGTAGGCAAACCTGTCGGGGATGCCCACCCATGCAGCAATCGAACACAGGTTGAGGATAACACCAACACCCTGCTCTTTCATCTTTGGTATAGCAGCAAACAGACAATTGTAAGCCCCTTTTACATTTACATTAAACACTTTTTCAAAGTCTGCAGCACTTGTTTTCTCCACATTTCCCACATGGGCAATACCGGCGTTATTAACTAAAATATCAATTTGGCCGACCTTATACATTGTTTCTATCACATGCTGCTGACTGGAGATATCGCAAACATGAGAAACCGCTTTTCCGCCACTAGTATTAATTTCATCTACAACAGTTGATGCCGCAGAATCGTTTACCTCAATAATATGAACCGTGGCTCCCTGCTTTGCAAAAAGTAAACTAATAGCCCGGCCAATCCCGCTGCCGCCACCAGTGATAATGGCTGTTTTATTTTTTAAGTCCAGCATATTTATGTTTTTATAAATTTTTGTTATCAATCATAAACCCGCCTGATTCATAAAGAAATTGGTTTATTACATTCTGATCCACACTTTTCCGGTAATACCTGCAGGAAGCAACGGTTTATCCTTAACGCCATAAGGTGAGTTATACCATGTAACCTTTTTTTCGGGCGGAAGCATCTCATCTCCAATTAGCCTGTTACGCCATGTATTTGACACTTCAATCTCAATGGTATTCTCTCCTTGCTTAAGCATTTTCGAAATATCTACGGAATAAGGCTGTGTCCATAAAGTACCACAATTCACACCATTCACTTTAACTGTGGCAATATTCCACAAAGAGTCAATAAATAACCTTGCTGTTCGATTGAGGTTCTTATAATCCCAGCTAACAAAATTCGTGTAAACTGCCGAACCGGAATAATACTTAACAGAATCATTTGCAGAAGTAGTCCAGCTTGTTAGTGTATCACATTTTATTTCCGCAATTGGTCCCCCATAAGCCTTATCGAATTTTATTGTCCAACCTTTGTCGAGATTAATTACCTGGTATAGACCCGCACACTGCAAGTCTGAATATCCAAAATATTGTTTGTCTGTTTTCTTTCTGAATATAACAAAAGCTGATTCATGTGGCTCCAGTACAAGTACTACTTCTGTTCTGTTTTTATTAAACGCCCCAACCGGGGCTTTACCCAGTTCACTAGATATAGGATAATACAACTCTGGGATTTTTCCTTTAATTCTAAAAGAAATTCTTGGTGTAGCCTTTTGCAGCGATTGATTTGAAATGAAATAAATTTCCGTATCACCTTCCTTTCGGTGCGCCCAAGCAATATTCTTTATCCCGTTAATCACTTTAACATCTTTTTCAATGCCAGCTTGTGCAAATGTGCTGTCAGTGTAAGGTGTTGCAATAATATTCTTTTTGTTTTCAAACTTTTCACGATGAACACTGTCCAGAACAATCTTTACACCGGCATCAGCCAGTTGTTTTAGTTTTTTCCTTACCGCTTCACTCATCTGCACATTTGGGTTCATCGGGTGTTTTCCTGGAACTATCAGAAGAGCATAGCTTGCACCGTCCGGCGTAACAGCCCTTCCGTTCTTAGCAGTCATTTGCATCAGCACATCCGGATTAAAACAATCATACTGGTAACCATTCAGCGGATCAATGTAGTTTTCAGGGTCAGCCATATTGTCTGAATGAGTAACACCGGCAGGCAATTCTCTCTGCGGCTGTCCCACAAAATGCAAACGCTTTTTTTCCGCTTCCGCTTTTTCTTTTCCAAAAATACCGGGCAGTGTATTAACTAATCTGTCCGGTAAAACTGAACGTCTTGGTATTTCTTCACCTGTAAATACACCAATATCCACTACTGGTTTGCCCATCTGCAATAATGCCTGGCATCGTGTTAAATACTCAATCCAGGCCTTGCTTTGCTTAAACCAAGTTTGATCCCGCTGAAAAAACAATCCGTAACCATCCAGAGTGATACCGGGTTTCTTATTCTGCAATGGACTGTGCATAAACACATGCAAAGCCATCTTATTGATGCCAGCAGCAAAAGCCCGGTCACCAATTGCCTTGAGGCTACCGGGATGTTCGCCCCAGTCACTTCGCAGGATGGTGAAGGCCTCTGCTCCAACTATATTCTTCCCATAAATATGCGCCCCGCTGATGGCGTCAAGCATATCGTTCGGCTTGTCATGTGTAGGACTGTTAACCCAAAACTCCCCCATCGGCAAATCCACATTTTTATAATGTAAAAGCCCATCACTTACAAACGTTGGAGCAATGCTCTCGGCACTAAATTGACATCCCTTTGCATGTGCCAGTTTTCTCAATGTGCCATAGAAATTATCAGTCACCAGTTCTGCTATTGTTTCCCTCACATCATGTAAAATTCGTTCAGAGGTGGCAGCATCATTAACCGGTGTACCTGTCATTACAACTAAATATGGCAACAAATCATACCCTTGCCGCTTTTTGAACTCAGTGGAAAAATTGCTGCTCCAGTTCTGGCTGCCGCATTCCCAGCTATCCATATGGAAAACCTTAATGACTTTTTTGGCAATAAGCGGATCCGTCTCAGTGTAAAACTTTTCAAACCAATTTTTAAATTGCAATGTTGCAGCAGCAACACTGAATTTATCACACTCTAATCCCTTACCGCCACCGGCAGTGGCATTCATGTATCCTGTGCTTGTATGGCCAATACGGACAACTACCCAGTCCTGACCAGCAGGCGGTTGCCAGTTCAGTTTCCCAGATGCAGAAATTTTGTTTGTAAGATTGATGATTCTCGAAAACGGAACTACATCCTTAGTTTTCACCCTGTCATTTGTTGTATTGGCAGTCACACGCCACATACTGCCATTCTTGGCCTCTATGTTATTGATAACTGGTTCATCACTGATATAAATGCCCTGCACTTTTAGCACAGGTTTCCATTTTGCAGCATCTAAATCCTCGCTGCCCGGCTCAGTGCCATCTTTTTTCCAAACAAACCGGATATACTTTGAAGAAAAAGCTCTCACAGCATGGGTATAAGGTTCATCCCAATCCTGCCAGCCATGACGGGGTGGCAACAAAGTGTCAACAGCAATGAAATTGACACCATCATCACTTTTTTGAATAATAAAACGCTGTGACTGATATGGATTGTTTTGCTTTTTAATCTTAACCTGGCGAACTGTTACAGGCTGGTTATACGAATATTGAATCCAGCAATCTGCCTCACTCCTGAAAGTTTGCTTCTGTGTCTCATCTGCCAGAAACCATGCAGCACTGTCGTTACTGGCAGTAACAACTGGCTTCAAATTATTTCTTACAATCACATTGCTATAATTGGCCGGATATGCAAACACGGCAATGTCTTTATAGTAATCCTGTTTAGCTTCGGGCCTTGGTAAAATAATTTCATCTTTATTTGCAGATGGCACAAATGTCTTTGTCCAAACAAGTTTTTGCATACTGTTTTCCGGCTTTATCCAGGGGCCGCCAGCCAGAGCGAAACCATCACTTACATGTACGCCTATTTCTAATTGCAATCTTTTCGCTTCTATTAAAGCAAACTTCACCAATGCCCACCATTCATGTGTCAATTGCCTTACCTGAGGCTGAAATGGAATTTTTGAGTTAGTGTCTTTTATTGTCATCAGGTATGCACCTCCAATACCAACTTCCTTCAAAGCCTCAAGATCAGCAGTAATACCTTCCTTCGAAACAGCCCCGTGCAACCAATACCAAACCACCCATGGCTTTGCAGATGCCGGAGGATTGAGAAAATTTTGTTCAATACTTTTCTGTGCCGCTACATCTGTTAAGAACAAACAGGCAAACAAAACCAATAACAATATCTTTCTGTACATCAGCAAACGACTTCAAATAATCAAAACGCTAAGTTACTCTTTCCTTTGTCAACAGAAGTGGCGACAGCTATGCCCCTGTTATCTTTTTTATCGACGGCACAGTAAAAGTGGTACACAACTCCTTTCCATTTCACCACATAGCTTTTGTGTGCATACTTCGCATCATATTCTTCTGATGGTTTGATGAGATCATCACCTTTCCAGTCGGTCCAGTTAACCAGGTCGTAACTGCAGGCAAAACGGTTGAAGGTTTCTTTTTCCCTGCCGGTCCAGAATGCACCAAAGTAAAACATCACCCACACATCATTCATTTTCTGCAGTACAGGATCGCCTGTAATGCCCTGTCCATGTTCCATCACCGGATCAGCATGGTAACGTTTCCATGTAACCATATCATCACTCACAGCCATACCAATACGTTCAAACCAACGCCATTTGGGTTTATTACCGCTGCTGTCGCCATTGGCATTGTAATACATGATAAACTCACTGCCGAGAGATTTGCTTTTATCCCTTATGACTGTGCTCTTGTATAATTTCCGGTTTTCCCACCAGCGAATATCTTTATCAGTTATACTCAAAACCGGTTGTTGCATACGGTTCCATTCATGTGGTTTTGAAGGATCACTTGCAGTACTTGCAATACCAATCGCTAACGGGCCTGCTTCGTAACCATAATCTTTACCACCGATGTAACTCATCCAATATTTGTTCTGAAATTTTTCCAATTGATAATTGCCTCCCCATTTTGTATTCTGCAGAGAAATATATCCTGCCTTCTGGTTATTATCCCAATCGGTTGAGTCGGAGAAACTCATGATTCGGCCGAGTGTTGTCCAGTGAAGAAGGTCTTTGCTTTTGGCGATCCATGTTTCATAACCACGGCCATCAAACTGGATATAAGTCATAAACCAGGAATTGCCTTTGCGGAAAACGGAAGGACAATCAATTTTCTTTGAACTGTTTTGCGGAGTAATAACCAAACCGTATTTGTAAGGTGTTTTTACTTCGTCGTAAACTTTTTGCATTACCTGTTGCGGTACTTGCTGCGCCCAGGAGAGTTGTTGATTAAAAAGCAATATGAGTACAATAGTTCTTTTCATAATTATTTAGTCCGTGATGGTTGATTTTCTTGCTGGCCAAACTATGGCTACATTTGGCACCAGGCGAAACGAATAGTTATAGTTTTTTGCAGGAACCTGATACTGTTCCAACGGTGCAGCTACATCGCTCCAGCTATCATTTCCACCAACTCCCATTTGTATTAAATCGATATTCAATGTAATAAAGCCTGCCTCTTTTAGTTTATTTGTATGTTTTGCTGTTCGTATGTTTTCTTCTGTATAAGGCCATGCACTCATACTTAACAGACTATCAGCATCTATGCATAAACTTTTAATTTCCCATTTTTTAGACTGAACATCGTCCTTCGGCTTAAACAACATCCAGCGCACATCTGTTCTGTTGCCGTTTTCCTGTGGCACCACATAAGGCTCCATAAATTTTTTTATTCCTGATGAATACCTTCTCACATCAGAGCCATACCGGCGGTCAATATAATTTTCATACGGGCCACGGCCAAACCACTCGATATTGTTATAATTTTCCGGTATGCCCATTTGCATTCCAAACTTTGGAAGATTAGGCAAACCTGGCTTAACCACCATAGCCTGGCTCACTTTAATTGTTTGATCTCCTCTTATTTCATAAGCTACTGTAACCTTTGCGCTATCATTAATTAAACTATACACAGTTTTAACTTCAATGATACCATTGTTTTTATTGACAGCTTCACAGGATTTTACGTTTAATTCAGGATTAAACCATTGTTTTAATTTTTTATCGGCCTTCCATCCACGACGATCATTATCTGTCAGAGGTCTGGAAAAGTGAGGAAGTAAAGGTTGCAGTACGAGTTGTTGCCCTTTAACGATATAGCTCGACAATGCACCCGTTTTCCTGTCTACAATTACCTCAAAATCTTTTCCCTTTATTTGAAACTTTTGTTCAAATTGTTCAAGGGTAATTACATCATAAGAAATATTAGTGGCCGTAGTTTGCTTTTTGATAATGGGAAGATCAAGTTGGCTACTTGCTATAAATGAATCGTATTCAGCCCATGCTTTTGGCTTCTTATCTACAAACTTAACATTCAAATGATATTCATTCCCTTCTTTAAATGAAGGAAGCAGCGCTTTAATATCAATGATGGTATCCTTGCCAGGCGCCAACACCAAATCAGGCAAATTTTTCCTCCAGATACTCATTCCATCTTCCAAAGTGGAAATTCTTCCATAAAAGTCACACAGGTTTAATACGGCAGCCCGATTGGTAATCCTGATAAGTCGTTTATCATTATCAAACCATTCAACAGCGAAGGGCTGGAAGATTCTTTTACATTCTTCCATCGCTGCCTTCGGCCTTCCATCAGCAGCAACAATGCCCTTAATAGTGAAGTTGTCAAAATATTTTTCTCCAAAATCGCCACCGTAAGCATAATATTTTACACCGGCTGAATCTGTTTTCTCTAATCCCTGGTCTTTAAACTCCCAGATGCAACCGCCAATTACTCTTGGCAATGTTCGCCATTGGTCCCAAAAATCTTTTAAGTTACCTGCACTGTTGCCCATGGCATGTGCATACTCACAAAAAAAGATGGGGCGGTTATCTCCATTTTTTTGATTCACCAATAACGGCGCAGTATAATCAGATGGATACATGCGGCTAACCACATCTACATAATATTGGTCAAGCGGATTTTGAATGCGGTGTGAATGGTCGTTGCTTTTTAAATACTTCGGGTCGCTGGGGTCAATATAGCCTTCTTCTTTCGGGCTGCCCATGGCGGGCTCGTAATGCAATGGCCTTGTCATATCAAAATCTTTTACCCAAGCGGCCATGGCTGCATGATTGGGGCCGCTGCCGGCTTCATTGCCTAAGCTCCACATAATAATACTCGGATGATTTTTGTCTCTCAAAGCCATGCGGCTTACTCTTTCAATGTATGCGCCTGCCCATGCCGCATCATGACTTAACTTTCCACCAAGCCCATGTGTTTCTAAATTGGCTTCGTCAATCACCATCATGCCAAACTGGTCGCATAAATCAAGCAGGTAAGGGTCGCTTGGATAATGTGATAAACGAACGCAGTTAAAATTATACTGCTTCATTGTTTTGATATCCTGCAAAATATCTTCACGGCTTAATGCTTTTCCTTTGGTGGGATGATGGTCGGGGCGGTTTACGCCATATAAATAAGTGAGCTTGCCGTTGATGAGTAATTTACTATCGCTTTTTCTGAATTCAATAGAACGGAAACCAAGATTGCAAGTTTTTACTTCAACAATATTCCCGGTGCTATCTTCTAAACTTAATACCAGTTTGTACAGATTCGGTTCTTCTGTGCTCCATTTTTTTGGATTGCTGATGGTTGTTTCCATCAAACCAAACTTTACTCTATCAAGGCGTGGATGAATTTCATTAATGATTTCAGCTGCTGGTTTCTGCAACGGCTGTGTTAACAGCACCTGATTGTTTGCATCAAACAACTGTGCTTTCAATACATAACCATTCATTTCACGACCGGTAAGGTTTTCAATTCCCGGACGAATACTCAGCACTGCATCTTTATATTCTTTATCCAGTTTTGTTTGATAAAAGAAATCGGCAATACGCAGTTTTGGTTCAGCCATTAAATACACTTCACGATGAATGCCACTCATACGCCACTGATCCTGGTCTTCTAAAAAACTTCCATCGCTCCAGCGGATGACCCAAACAGAAATTACATTTTCTCCTTCCTGCAGATAAGGTGTGATATTAAATTCACTTGGAAGAAAACTGTCTTCAGCATAACCGGCAAACTTTCCGTTGATCCATAATTTATATGCAGAACTTACTCCACCGAAGTGAATAGAAATATTCTTGTCTTTCCATTCAGCAGGTACAGTAAATGTTTTTTGATAACAACCAACACCGTTATAATCTTTCGGTACATAAGGTGGATTAACAGGACGGAAAGGATACACCGCACTTTTGTAAATCGGTTGATCATATCCCTGCATTTCCCAGTTGGAAGGAACAGTAATTTTTTTCCAGCCACTGACTTTGCTTTTGTAAAAATCTTTGGACTCATCGCCGGGCTTTAATGCAAATGCAAAATCCCATTGACCATTTAATGAAATATAACGACCGCTTTTTTCCCTGTCGTTTGTTAATGCATCTGCAACTGTTGCAAAAGAATATGCAGTTGCTCTCGACTGTTCCCTGTTGATGCCGCTTACCAACGGATCTTCGTAAGGTTCACGGTTGTAAACAGAAGGTGCAACCGGTACAGGTGCAGGTGTTTTATCAACCAGCTGAGCCTGGACGAAGTGAAAAGTAAAAAGTAAAAAGTAAAAGAAAGACAAGCTTTTTATTTTTGACTTTTGCTTTTTGAATTTGCTGAACAAAACATCCCGGCGTACAAGTGTGCGACGCAACGATGATGCCATCTGTACTTCAGTTGATAACATAATTATTCTTACTTAATTGCTGTTAAAAATTCATTTTTAAACGTAAAGCCCCAGCCCGGTACATCGTGCGGCACTGCAAATCCATCATCAAACTTCACGGGGTTATCAATCAACGGATCAATCCAGTCGAATGATTCTGTTCCTGCACCATTGGGAATTGTTGAAAGCAACGGCACATCGTAATCCTTGTAATAATGCGGCAACACAGGAACATTGTATGCGCAGGCAAGTGCTGCACTGTTACGCCATGCTTCCACTCCCCCCAAACGCAAAATATCAGGTTGCCAGATATCGAGTGCATTACGTTTTAATAATTCACGCAAAGGAGTTGTGCTGTATTCACGTTCGCCCATTGCCAATGAAATACCAGCCTGGTTGCGCAGAATACTGTAACCTTCATAATCGGCATGATCAATGGGTTCTTCAAACCATTGAATACCGATCTTACGTGCTGCCCTTGCCAATGCCAATGCATCAGGTACATTCATTCCCTGGTTGGCATCCATCATAATTTTAATGGATGGGCCAACAGCTTCACGAACAATCTGCAAACGTTCAAGATCTTCACGCCAATCGGGTTTACCTACTTTTATTTTTACTGATTTAAATCCTCTTGCTGCATAACCTTTTACTTCATCCACCAGTTCATCAATGCTGTAACTGATCCAACCACCACTGCCATAAGCAGGAATTTTTCTTGCTGAATTACCCAGCACTTTCCAGATAGGTTGTTTTAAAATTTTGCACCATGCATCCCACATGGCAATATTATATGCTGCCTGTGCCCAGCGGTTGATGCCTTCATTTCCAAAATATTCATTGGTATGATTTAAAGCGGTATAAACTTTCACTGTGTTGCATACATCTTCACCAATTAAATATTGCCCCTGGTCTTTTAACGCACCAATAATTGCCTGCGGACTGTACTGAAAACTTAATAAATATGCTTCGCCCATTGTTCCGCCTTTGGTATAAATGCGCACAACAATAAACGATATTTCAGTTAATGTATGTGTGGCATCAGCAATGGGTTTATTCAGTTTTGCTTTTGCAGTAAACAGTTCAAAATTTTCAATCTTCATGTTCTTAGTTTTTCTTTTTCAATAACTCCATTTCAATACAAGCCTGTATAAAAGGCCCGATGGCTTTCAGATCATCATCTCTTCTTGGTTCGTTTACATAATACTCATAAGTACCATCACGGTAAGGAATACCACCCAAACCTGCACCGGCAACTGCCTGTATAAAATGATATTGACCATTTGCATCGGTTGTTACAAATTGTTTGATCATTCCATTGTATGCTTTCTGCAATGCTGCATTAAATGTTGCAGGTAAATAATGCAGGCGTATGCCTTTGGCCAATGCAAATACAAACATGGCTGTGCCTGATGATTCCAGGTAGTTCTTTTCTTTATTTGCTTTATCGGTTACCTGCCACCAAACACCACTCTTTGCATCCTGGAATTTTACAATTGCAGTTGAAGTGCGGTTTAATATTTCAATCAGCTCTTTCCTGCGTGGATGATTTTTTGGAATAAAATCAAGTACATCCACCAACGCCATCATGTACCAGCCCATGCTGCGGCTCCAGAACTCAGGCGATACACCTGTTTGCTTGTTTGCCCA
>CALLZY010000030.1 GCA_937858715.1 uncultured Chitinophagaceae bacterium
GTAATGGCAATCATGCCTGCATTATCGGTGCAATATTGAAAGGCAGGAACAAAAGTGTTCCATTTATTCTTCTTGCCTGATTCTTCGAAAGCGGAACGCAGGCCGCTGTTGGCTGAAACACCTCCGGCAAGGCAAATATCTTTAATGCCTGTTTCTATTGCAGCCTTCTTCAGTTTATTAAGCAGGATAGTAACAATGCGGTGCTGAATGGAAGCACAGATATCAGCCAAATTGTTTTCAATAAAAGATTTTCGTTCTTCTTCTGTTGCCCTGAATTCTTCTTTATAAACAAGACTTGTTCCGGCGTTTTGTAAAAAATAAAGAATAGAAGTCTTCAATCCGGAGAAGCTGAAATCAAGTCCGGGAATTTGTGGCTCAGGAAACTTAAACCGGTTGGGATTTCCTTCTTTGGCATATTTATCAACCAACGGGCCACCGGGGTAGGGAAGACCCAGCAGTTTGGCAGATTTGTCAAATGCTTCGCCTGCTGCATCATCAATCGTTTCGCCAATTACTTTCATTTTATTGGGAGCTTCACAAAGCACAATCTGTGTGTGGCCGCCGCTTACTGTAAGGCATAGAAAAGGGAAGGATGGCCTCGGCTCATCAATCAGATTAGCCAGCACATGTGCCTGCATGTGGTGTACTGCTATCAGGGGTTTGTCTAATGCCAGTGAAAGAGACTTTGCAAACTGTCCGCCCACCAGTAAAGAACCAATCAGCCCCGGCGCCTGGGTAAAAGCGATTGCATCTACATCCTGAAGAGATACTCCGGCTTCTTTCAATGCCACATCCACTACCGGAACGATATTCTGCATGTGTGCCCTTGATGCCAGTTCGGGCACCACACCGCCAAACTTTTCATGCACGGCCTGGTTGGCAATGAAGTTGGAAAGAATTTTTCCGTCTTTACAAATAGCTGCCGATGTTTCATCACAGCTTGATTCTATGGCGAGGATTACTGACAAGTTAATAGGTTGATTTGTTAACTGGTTGATAGGTACTAAACCGCAAAAATAACTTTTTACGCTTCAATTTGTAAACTTTTAAGTCATCAGCTTCTGATGGCTTCAACGGGGTTCATTTTGGCGGCCTGCAGGGCAGGAATGAAGCCGGCCAGTATTCCCACAACGATACAAATGCCGATGGCAAGTGCCATATAGCCTGTGGAAACAAAAACGGGGAAATTAAGTGCTTTGGTAAGAACCATGGTCAGTCCGAATACTAATGATAAACCAATAAGACCGCCGATGATGCAGAGAAATGCAGACTCAAGCAGAAATTCAGTGAGTATGATTCGGCTTTTGGCACCAATTGCTTTTTTCAGTCCAATCTGGCTGGTTCGTTCTCTTACGGATACAAACATGATATTGGCCACACCAAACATGCCCACAATCAGCGATAAGGCTGCAATGGCCCAGCCACCAATGTTCAGGCCAACGAAAGCAGAGCTGATGGCATCGCTGAAGTCGTTGATGTCGTTGAGGGCAAAGTTGTCTTCCTGTGTGGGGCGCAACTTGTTTATTGACCGCACCACTCCGGTCAGTTCATCTTTCAGGGCCTTGCTGGTCATATTATCCTGTCCCTGTATCATTATCACCGGGTCGGCCTTTAGTTCGTTCATGATGTTGCGGGCATATTTGTAAGGGATGACAATGCTCTGGTCGAAATCCCAGCCGCCAATCATTTGCTTGCCCTGTTTTTTAATCACACCGGTGATGAGCAGTTTCTTGCCACGGGTGCTTACTTCTTTGCCAACGGCAACTTCAGTGCTGCCAAATAGTTTTTCCGCCACATCATTGCCCACCACCACTACATTACGGCCAATATCAAATTCTGATTCGGTGGCGTAGCGGCCATATTGAATTTCCACTGCCTGTATATCGTCAAAGTCTTCACTAACGCCATAAATCTTTACATTCGACAACTGGTTGCCAGCATAATCCACTTTATCGGATACGTTCATGTTGAAGGCGGCAAACTTAGCACCGGGTGTCCGTTCTTTTATCTGCTGCATCACCTCATACTTGGGCGATGGGCGGTTTACATATTTCCACCAGGGATAATCGGGGCCGCCACCGGCGCTGTAATCCCACTTGTCTAGATAGATGGTATTGTTGCCAAGCGATTTTACTTCGTTCTGTATGTTTTGCTCAAGACTATTTACCGTGGCCAGCACACCAATAATGCAGAAGATACCGATGGTGATGCCAAAGAGGGAAAGAAAAGTGCGGAGTTTGTTCTTCCACAATTCCTGCAGCGCCATTTTAAGGCTGCTGCCCACAATTTCAACTGTTTCTGTTATAGCCCTGAACATGGTTCAAAGTTACCGGAGATATACCGGGATGGGAAAGTTTTTATTTGGGCGGTATTTATAATTGAGAGACCGGACGGTCAGACAATTGCAATTAATTACGTTGCTTCTTTTCGAAATGCGCCACTACTTTTTCTGCTTCATCCATTTTGCCTGCAGGCACCAGCACCCTTGCCACTTCTTCCTGGCGGCCGTTGCGGGTAGGCATGGAGTAGTGGAAGGCCAGTATGACCGGTGTTTCTTCGGTAAGCAGGGCCACACTGTCGAGCCGGGCACCCATCTTCACCCACAGGTGAAACATTCTGCCCACTATCACCCCGTTTTCAGCTATGATGGCTTCGGGTTCAGATTTCATCAGTTTGTTAAACCGCATCCGCGGGGCGAGCCAGGCAGGAATGGCCACGATGGGAATGATGCCGAGTGAAATGTAAAATATCAGTATGTCTTTCATCACCACCCACAGAATAATGCCGATGATGATGGCGATAACGGTTACCAGTATGAACAAAAACTTCTTCGCCTTCTTTTCTTCTTCAAAATCGGCACGGGCAAAATCCTGCCACTCGTAGCCCTGGTATTTCCACACGGCCACCACACCGGTGCCGGAGAGAATTGTATCGAGCTGTTTGGCCCTTGAGCGGTAGATGAGCACAATAATAATGCTGATGATGACCATGAAGAACGAAACAAAGCTGATGGCATAGCCGCCTTTCATTCCATCAATGCCGGCGTAGGTGGGCATAAAGATGAGAAGGAGGAATAAGATTGTCATCACCATCCAGCCACGGGCAATGCTGCGCTGCGGGTTGCGGTGGATGAAGTTGGCCGAGAGGTTGCCGTTGCTTTCGGTTCCTTCGCTGATGATGGTGCTTGCCATCTTGCTTAGGGTTGTATGGTCATCCTGTGTGTTGAGGGCAGGTTTGCCACAATTGGTACAGAAGCGGCCATCGGCTGTAAGGGGATAACCGCAATGGGGGCAGAGGTTCATTTTGGCCTGCACAGCGGCGTTGGGTTTGCTGCCACTGTTCAGTGGTATAAAGGTAAGAAGGGAAATGACTTGTTAATGATGCAATGGCGCTGTGTCTTTTTGAACTGTATTTTGTACGGCGTTGTTTGCTGAACGGGTGGCGGGGTCGATGATGATGCGGTTGTTTTTGTAGTTGAGGTAAAATGCGGGATGGGTTGATTTGAAGAGGA
>CALLZY010000031.1 GCA_937858715.1 uncultured Chitinophagaceae bacterium
AATTACCAGGGCAAACGCATCTGAATACGACGAGTTTGGACACGGATGCCACGGATTAAACGGATTTACACGGAATTTTATCTTGCTTATAGTGAATGAACACGGATAATCCGCCTTCGGCGGATGCCGGATTTAAAAGCAATCCAACCCGATAGCTATCGGGTTATTCGCCTCAGCGAATAATATCTGTGTGTATCTATCCAATCTGTGGAATCCGTGTTCTATTTCACTATAATTTGGATGCGTTTGCCCTGCAATAATTACACCTCATATTTAGAAAGGTGGGGAAAGGGATGTATTTTATTCACCCAGCAAATCGGGTCGGCGTTCTTTTGTACGCTGAAGGGATTGCTCATGCCGCCATTCTTCAATCTTCTTATGGTCGCCGCTCATTAATATATCCGGCACTTTCCAACCTCTGAAATCAACCGGTCTTGTGTACACCGGCGGGGCCAGCAGGTCGTCCTGGAAAGAATCGGTAAGGGCAGAAGTTTCATCATTCAATACTCCCGGCAGCAGCCTTCCCACCGCATCAACTAAAATAGCAGCAGGAATTTCGCCACCACTCAAAACGTAATCACCAACTGATATTTCCATCGTTATGAAATGATCTCTGATGCGCTGGTCAATTCCTTTATAATGGCCGCAAATGAGCAGCAGGTTTTGTTTTAGTGATAAACGGTTGGCTGTTTTCTGGTTGAAGGTATTTCCGTCGGGGGTTAAGTATATTATTTCGTCAAACTTTCTGTTTTGCGAAAGTTCTTCGATGGCTTTTGTCAGTGGCTCACACATCATCACCATTCCGGCACCGCCGCCATACTGGTAATCGTCCACCTGGCCATAATCGTTTACGGCCCATTTACGCAGGTGATGAACAGCCACAGTAAGCAACCCTTTTTCCTGTGCCCTTTTCATCATGCTGTGCTGCAGAGGGCTTTCTAATAATTCAGGTACAATTGAAATAATATCGATGTGCATGTGGCAAAGATAGCTACCCGTTTATTGACTTAAATAGACAAAAGTAATTTTGCTAACTTTAATAAAGTCGGACTGACTCTTCAGTATGGAAGAAATTATTGGAATCATTATAATTCGATCACTGATAAGTACTCTTGGGCAAACAACCAGATATTTATTTTTTAGACTTTTAGGAAAGAAAAAGCCATTCAAATCATATGCATATCAAGCTAAGAATGAATATAAAGATTTGGAAAAGATGATGTCTCAGGACTTTCTAAATAAATTAGTCGGTTTTATTGTTTTATTTTTTCTGGTTATTACTTGTGTTGGCATTTTTTTATAGTTTCTGATACAGGCAGCAAAACAAAGATTTATTCTGGTTAGATGCTACAAAAGAGAAACCCCTTGGGAACAAGGGGTCGTTACAGAAACAAAAACCAACATTAACTCATAGCATGAGTTGTATAAGTGTAAATACTTTCACCTGGATGCGAAACTATACCAGAGAGGTATTACTGTTTTTGATAATTGTCATCTTGTGTAATGATTATCGTCAGCAACGGAAAATAGCCGGGACTTGTTCATTCTGAACACTTAAGGGTGACATTCGATAGCCGCTCCGGGAGACTGGGGCAGCTCGGGACTGATATAAGGAATACCGAGGTTGAGTCCCCGTAGAATAAGGATAATGCCAACAGCGGTAACAAACAAGGGCACTAATTTTTGTATTGAGATGCGCAACTCAGGTTTTATTAACTGACCGGCATAGCCCACCAGCATCATAGCCGGAAGTGTGCCTGCACCAAACATTGCCATGAAGACCACACTGTCTGCAATTTGCGTAAACGATAATGTAGCAGCAATAGCCACATAGACCATACCGCAGGGCAACAGGCCATTGGCCATGCCCATCAGGTAAAAACCAGATGGCTTATTTGCTTTTCTTAGAAGCTTACTGATTATTTTTTGAATAACACTATAGAAGCGGTTGAGCAGTTTTATCTGTAAAGTATATTGACGGAGAAAGTACAGCAGGGCCAGAATCAAAACAATAATGCCGAGTGATATGGAAAACCATTGCTGGTATCCGTTTATATAAATCCTTCTTCCGGCCAGACCAAATACAAATCCAATAGCTGCGTAGGTGGTTATTCTGCCCAGTTGATACATGAACAGAGCAAACAGCTTTGATAATTTTGAGTAATGATGAACAGGCAAAGCCAGGCTTAGCGGGCCGCACATACCAATACAATGGAAACTGCCTGCGGCACCCAGGGTGAAACCTGCTATAATAACAGGCCAGGTCATTACTTAACTGTTAGGTTTTTTTCAGTGTAGTATTCCTTGCCGGATTTTGCCCAACGGATTTTTACAGTGTAATCGCCAGATGAAATATTGGTAAACAGCTGGGAGGCCTGTTCGTCAGCCTGTAATTGAAATTTTTTGTCTTTGTTCTTATCATAAGCGCAGTAAAAGAAAACTTCTCCAGTTAAGGGCTGGCCTTTCATCTCAGCTGGCAATTGCATTTGAATACCCTGTACAGTTTGATAAAATGAAACAGGCGCCGACAATGAATCTGCGGCTGCACTTGCATCAATAATCTGCTGGTAACGCAACTCCTGTTTGTAATAGTCGGTTTCTACAAGGTCATAGTTAGTTGACATGGATTTATATACAAGGAAGAACATTCCTGCACCAAAGACAATAAAAACCAATAGCAACCTGTTGCCCCAATTCATACTTCTGTTTTTGGATTAGCTAAAACTTAAATGGCCCGATAAAGTTAGTCTTTAATGTCGTAATCCGCTTATCACCACTGTAAAGGCCCACCTTAACGGTAATCTTTGTTTCTTTAACAAAATCCTTTTTCAGCACTACGAAGAAAGTACCTGTTGCCTGTTCTTCTTTATTCAGGATGATTTGCGGATTGCCCACCATCTGAATGGTACCAGCCTGCCCTGCATCTCCTTCAAGTTTCAGGGTTACCGGCATATCATGAACAGTCTTGTTAATGATTTTAATATTGAAAAGATTTGATAAGCTGTCAGTTCCTTTTTCCTGGTAAAGTGTATTGCCTTTTGACCTGATAATGGTTCCATCAATGTCTTTACGACTCAACAGCAGGAGGGTGAGCAAGGTTCCTAAAATAAGAAGCACCACTGTATAGAACTTCATTCTCAAGGTATATTGAAGTTGCTTTCCTTCTGCAATACCATTTTCCGATGCATACCTGACAAGTCCTTTTGGTTTGTTTATGGCCACCATCATACTGTTGCAGGCATCAATACAAGCTGTACAGCCCACACATTCAAGCTGAGTGCCATTGCGGATATCAATACCGGTAGGACAGACTTTTACACACTGGAAACAGTCAATACAATCGCCTTGTGTAACTTCTGCCGTCTGGTTCTTTTTATATTTTCCGCGGGGTTCACCTCTTTTGTAGTCGTAGGCAACAACCATCGAGTTAGGGTCGAGCAGCACACTTTGTAAACGTCCATAAGGACAAGCAACGGTACAGGCCTGCTCACGGAAGAAAGCATAAACCGCATAAAACACTAAGGAAAAAATCAGTATTGCAAAAAAACCTACAATATGTTCACTAACTGGTTCTGTGATGATTTTCTTCAGTTCATCTATTCCAATGATGTAGGCAAGGAAGAAATTGGCAATAATGAAAGACAGCAGGAAGAAAACCACATGCTTTATTATTTTTTTTGTGGTTTTTGCTGAAGTCCAGGGGCCGTTATTAAGCAGTTTTTGTTTGGGCCCATCACCTTCAATCAGGTATTCCACTTTCCGGAAAAGCATTTCCATGAAAATCGTTTGCGGGCAAACCCAACCGCAGAACAAGCGGCCAAATGCGGCAGTGAAGAGAACAATGATTACAATCAGGGTAACCATCGTAAGGCCAAAGATTACAAAGTCCTGTGGCCAGAAGATTTTTCCAAAAATGATAAACCTGGCATCGGGGATATTGAACAGGAATAAAGGCCTGCCATTAATCTTTATAAATGGGAGGATAAAAAAGAGAGCGAAGAAGCCCCAGCTTACCACCGTTCGAATGTTGTAGAACCGTCCTTTTGGTTTGTGGGCATATACCCAATTCCTCTTTCCTTTCTCGTCAACTGTTGCTATTCTGTCTCTGAACGATTCGGCTGTTTCGTCGATATGGTCAGCTTTCCGGGTTTCTTCGCTCATAAAAAACTATATTATTATTTCTTCAAAGTATCTGTCGCTGCTTTTTTTACGGTGTCAGCAACTGGGGCAGCCTCTTGCTTATACTCTTTGGCCTCTGCTTCTTTGTCTTTACCTTTTGCAGCGGGTTTCAAAGATTTTACGTAGCTGGCTACTTGTGCCATTTCTTTGGCGGATAGCTGGTTGGCCCAGGCCTGCATACCTTTTCCGGTACGTCCGCCATTTTTCACTACTGCAAATACGGCCTTAATTGTACCATCTCCGTTTATCCAATAGTTGTCAGTCAGGTTGGGTCCAATACCCGGTGCACCATTTACAAGACCACTGCCATCTGTACCGTGACAGGTACTGCAAAAGCCTGGTTTTTCAAAAATTGCTTTACCGGCATCTAAATCTGCGGCAGCACTAAGATATGTAACACTGTTCTCGTCAATGGCGTCGCCTTTTGTTTTAAGGTATTCCTGTACGCTTGCATCAAGTTTAGCTTGTGAAATTTTCAGCTCTTCTGCTGGCAGCGGCGCTGTATGCGATATGTGGTAGCGCCACAGGTAAATAGCCGCAAAGATGATAGTGAAATAAAATCCATATAACCACCAGCCGGGCAGGCGGTTGTTCAGTTCACGAATGCCATCATAGTCATGTCCGAGGTCCAGATCAGCCTCTTCGCTTGAAGGCCGCAGACTGTTGAATTTATCCCACCATGAAAGCTTGTCTTTCTCAGCAGCTACTGCTTCGGCTGAGCCGGCGGCATAGCCACCACCTGCTGCAGCAAGTACCCTGTTCTTTTCTTTTTTCAACAGCGATTTTACATTTAACAGCAACCCGATTATTACGAGAAGTTCAATGAACAATACTGCTATCATAATGTAAAATGTAGTTGGAGCCATTCCTGCTATATTCTTTGTTTGTGGAGCAGCATCAGCGGCAGTTGCAGCATCCTGGGCAAAAAGAGCAGGGGCAGAAAGTATCAGGAACAAAAAGGCAACGGTGGTCAATGTTCCCTGGCTGAGTTTTTTCTGTTTCATCTTAAGTTCGGCTGAACCGGTTACCATGCTTGCTAATACGCCGATGATAACTAAAAGCAATAACATGAATATAATTAAAGTAACAGCCATCGGGTTACTGAACATGGACGGAGCCGGAGGGCCTGCGGCCCATACAGGCTGCACACCCAGCATTAACATGGCTGCCAATAACCCTTTTACGTATTTTGATTTGTTTTGCATATTTAAAACATTACTGGTTAGTTGAATTCTGGTTATCTAACGGAATCTTGCTTACCTCATCAAAGTCGCTCTTTTTTGTTTTAAACACCCATGTGAGCATTACAACAAAAAACAGGAAGAAGATGAGCAAAGACACAAGCCCGAGAATGCTTACACCGCTTACTTTTTCTAAATAATGAATAAATTTCATTTTCAGTGTTTATTTGGTTTCAGCGATCGGTTTGGGCTCATTTTTAATGTCGCGGCCAAGACGCTGCAGGTAGGCAATCAATGCAAGAATCTCCCTGTCAGCAGGAATTTCAATGCCGTCTTTTTTCAAACTTGCTGCAATCCCTTCAGCCTGTTTTGCCAGGTCAGCATTGGCAACCTGGTCATATCCTTTTTCATACGGAACACCCAGTGTTCTCATTGCCCTTATCTTGGCAGGAGTAGAACTTACATCAAGTGTTCTCTTGAATAACCAGATATACCTTGGCATAATTGAGCCTGGAGTTGTTGATCTTGGATCGTACATATGGTTAAAGTGCCATGAATCTGGCCTTACACCACCTTCTCTTGCCAAATCCGGACCAGTACGTTTGCTTCCCCACTGGAACGGATGGTCATATACAAACTCACCGGCTTTTGAATACTCGCCGTAACGTTTTACCTCATCCCGGAAAGGACGTATCATTTGAGAGTGACAAACATAACAGCCTTCACGGATGTAAATGTCCCTTCCCTGCAATTCAAGAGGTGTGTAAGGTTTTACACTTGCAATTGTTGGAACATTTGACTTAACAAGGAATGTTGGAATAATCTGTACCAAACCACCAATGGCCACAAGAATTAAGCTAAGTACCAGCATGGTAACCGGCTTCCTTTCGATTATTCTGTGCCAGTATTCTTTACCATGATGGGCTTCTTTTACCAATGGAGCTGCTTCAGCTTCTTCGTTGGCGATAAACTTACCCTGTGCAACGGTTTTCCAGATGTTGTAAACCATCATTAATGCACCTACGAGGTATAAACCGCCACCCACACTTCTTGCCCAGTACATTGGCTTAATGTTGGCAACAGTTTGCATGAATTCAAACTTCAGTCTTCCATCAGGTTCAAACTGTTTCCACATAATGCTTTGCTCAAAACCAGCCCAGTATAATGGCACAGCATACAGAATGATACCGATGGTGCCCAGCCAGAAGTGGTTTGTGGCTAATTTCTTAGAATACAGGTTAGTTCCCCACATTTTAGGAATCATGTAGTAAAGGATAGCAAAGGCGATGAAGCCGTTCCATCCCAAACCACCAATGTGTACGTGGGCAATTGTCCAGTCACTGAAGTGAGATATAGCGTTTACATTTTTCAAACTCAGCAATGGACCTTCCAGTGTACTCATACCATAGCAGGTAACGGCAACAACCATAAATTTCAGAACGGGATCTTCCCTTACCTTATCCCAGGCGCCACGCAATGTGAACAGACCGTTAAGCATACCACCCCAGCTTGGAGCAATAAGCATTAATGAGAATACAGTACCTAGTGACTGAGCCCAGTCAGGCAATGCAGTATATAACAGGTGGTGCGGACCAGCCCAGATATAAATAAAAATTAAAGCCCAGAAGTGGATGATCGAAAGCCTGTAAGAATAAACAGGACGATTAGCTGCTTTGGGCAGGAAGTAATACATCAAACCGAGCACCGGTGTGGTAAGGAAGAAAGCCACGGCATTGTGACCATACCACCACTGCACCAGGGCATCCTGTACACCAGCGTACCAGCTATAGCTCTTGAAGAGAGAAACCGGAATTTCGATTGAGTTAACAATATGCAGCATGGCAACAGTAACCCATGTGGCGATGTAGAACCAGATAGCCACATAAAGGTGCTTTTCCCTTCTTTTGAGGATGGTGCCAAACATATTGATACCAAATACCACCCAAATAAGAGTGATAGCAATATCAATTGGCCATTCCAGCTCTGCGTACTCTTTACCGGTTGTCATACCGAGCAGAAGTGTGATTGCCGCAGCGGCGATAATTAACTGCCAGCCCCAGAAATGAATCCAGCTTAGTTTATCGCTGAACATGCGGGCTTTTAATAAACGCTGCAGGGAATAATAAATGCCTGCGAAAGAGGCATTACCCACAAAGGCAAAAATGATTGCGTTAGTGTGCAACGGACGGAGCCTTCCAAATGTGGTAGGAGCAAGATTCAGACTGATAGCCGGATAATAAATCTGGATAGCAGCCCATAACCCTGCCAGCATACCAACAATACCGAAGATAATTGTGGCTATTCCAAAAGCCTTAACTATCTTATTGTCGTAATAAAACTTTTCTACTTGCATACGCTGGTTTGATTTTTATTTATTATTTGGTTTTGGTTGAGCAGGTTTGTCGTCAAAAAGAATGCGGGAGGCAGGGGAGATGTCGTCTTCAAACTGGCCGGTTTTGGTACCCCACAAGAATGCGAACAGGAAAATTCCTGCTACGCTGATACTGGCAATCAACAGTATAAGAATTACACTCATGCCTGGTTTTTTGAACCGTGTAAAAGTATTTTCGGAGGTTCCGGTCGTGGGTAATAAATATCACCACCCGAACTGATTTTTGTCATCCCTTCGTAAAAATATTTTAAAAAAACATCACATTTTCATGTTTTTAGCCAGCAAACTGCTGCTGCCAAAGGTAAGCAGAAGGATGCTAAGTGAGCTGGAAGGCATCAATATGGCCGCAATTACCGGCGACAATGTACCCTGCACCGCAAAATACAGCCCTATAATATTATATACGATTGACAGCACAAAACTGGCAATGATGATTTTTCGGTTGGCAATGCACAGCCGGATGAAACGGGTAAGCCGGGGCAATTGTTTGGCTTCTATTATAGCATCACTGGATGGTGTAAAGTTGTTGGTTTGTTCTGAAATGGCTACTCCAACGTTACTCTGTTTCAAAGCACCGGCATCATTCAGGCCATCGCCTATCATCATTACGGTTTCGCCCCTGAGCTGTAAATCTTTGATGTACTGAAGTTTGTCTTCAGGTTTTTGGTTGAAAAGAAGTTCAGATTTGTCGCCAACCAATTTTCTCAGATTTTCCCTTTCCGCATCATTATCACCCGAAAGAACAGATATTTTGTAATGAGCTTTTAGCGAATGTAAAAGAGGCTCA
Organism: uncultured Chitinophagaceae bacterium; assembly: GCA_937858715.1. Lineage (GTDB taxonomy): Bacteria > Bacteroidota > Bacteroidia > Chitinophagales > Chitinophagaceae > JJ008. The sequence continues at coordinate 8,540 of CALLZY010000031.1, forward strand.
ACATTTTCCCGGTATTGATTACTGAAAATAAATCTTCCTTTTACTTTATCGTTGAGACTAAAGTAAACATTGGTACCCCCGGCATAAAACTGCTGGCCTGTTACAAATTCAGCAGAGCCAAGTTTGAGGATATTTCCGTCATTGCTCATACCCTGTACGCCCCTGCCAGTATTTTCCTGGAATTGTGTCACATCCTCGCCTTTTCCATAGCCAAAGTGTTTTGCCAGGGCCCTGCTCAACGGATGCGAGGAGTGAGAAGCCAATGCAGCAACCTGGTTCAGTTCCTGCTTTGTCAATTCCTCTCCTTCGTAATTTATGTTTTGCTGGCTTGCGGAAGTAAGGGTTCCCGTTTTATCAAAAACTACGTGGGTTATTTTGGCAATATCTTCAATGGTTTGGGCACTGCGCAGGTAGAAACGGTTTTTGCCCAAAATTCTCAGGATGTTTCCATTGGTAAATGTGTTGGACAACAACAGGGCGCAGGGACAAGCAATAATGAAAATGGAAGTAATGGCAGGCCACAATCTTGCCGGTTCGTTTATTTGCCAGTAAACTGCAGTAATGGCCGCAATGGTAAAAACGATGTAAGTAAAGTAACGGCTGAGCAGGTGAACAAAAGAAACAGATTTCTCACCCTGTTCTTTAAACTCATCCCTGTTCCAAAGCTTGGTAAGATAGCTTTGGGTTACCTCTTTTACAACGAGTATTTCGATATTTCCTTCCGTTTGTTTGCCTCCTGCATAAACCAGTTCGCCCATTTCTTTTAGCACAGGAATCGATTCGCCTGTGACGAAACTGTAATCAATAAAGGCTTTTCCTTTTGTCAGTATTCCGTCGGCGGGTATCAGCTCTTCATTATGAATGAGAAGTGTATCACCTGTTTTTATTTCAGGTAAAGTGGTGGGCACTTCTTTTCCTTCTCTTAAAACAGAAATGGCAATGGGGAAGTAAGAAGTATAATCTCTTTCAAAAGATAGCTGTCGGTAAGTTTTGTCCTGTATTATTCTGCCGATGAGCATGAAAAATACAATGCCAGTCATCGAATCAAAGTAGCCACCGCCTGTTCCGCTGATTACCTCAATGGCACTGCGGACAAAAGTGATGATAATAGCCAGTGCGATGGGAGCATCAATATTGAGAAATTTATGTTTCAGGCTTTTCCATGAGGACTCATAAAACGGCATGGATGAATAAAGTAATACCGGGATGGCTAAAAACAGGTTAAGCCACCTGAAAATTGCCCTAAGTCCCACTTCGCTTGCATCAATACCCAGGTATTCCGGGAAACTGAGAAGCATAACATTTCCAAAACAAAAACCTGCCACGCCTAACTGATACACCATGCTTTTATCAATAGCCGGACGTTTCTCTTTCAGGTCGTTAAGGCTGATGTAGGGTTCGTAGCCAATACTGGTAAGTGTTTCAGCTACTTTTCTTAAACTGGTGTGTTTGGTAAGCAGTACTATGTCCACTTCTTTCCGGGCAAAGTTTACTTTGCTGGAAACAACCCCGGGGTTTACCCTGTGCAGGTTTTCCAGCAGGTAAAGGCAACTGCTGCAGTGCATTTGCGGCAGGTAGAACGTAATATGAATTTGTGTATCGTCTTTAAAACTGATAAGCTGTGCCTGAATTTTTTCGTCGTCAAGAAAGGAAAACTTGTCTTTTCGAACTGTAATCCGCTGATTGATTCCCGGGTTTTCGTTCAGGGAGTAGTAATCGCACAGTGAATGTTCATTCAGGATGGAGTACACCATCTTGCAGCCCTCGCAGCAAAACTTTTTATCTTCAATATTGATTTTTTCATTGGGACAGGGTTCTCCGCAATGGTAACAAAGAATTTTGTTGTCAGTAACGGGCTGAAGTGCTGGCATAGTGTTTCCGTAATTAGGGGCAATAATAGATTCGCAAAGTTCGGGGCAGGATGAGAAAATTCAAAACCCCGCCTGATTTTTATCAAACGGGGTTAAAAATGGTTTTCGTTGCGGATAATTATTTACAGGTCCTTTTTCTTAAACCTTCTTACAGCCAGCCAAAGCGGCAGAAAAATCCAGAGAAGCATAATGCCGGTTGTAAAAAGAACACCGGTGCTGCTGCCAAAGAAGTCTTTATACAATGCTCCGGTGTATCCCATCAGGGCACTGATGTCCATTTTTAGCATAATGAAAATTCTCCCCAGATCAATCGGGTTCAATGCGGTGAGCAGCAGGGTAAGTTTCTCAAGCGGATAATCGCTGAAAGTAAACAATATCAGCAGTACAATACCATCGTATATAAGCGCAAAATAAAACCAGAGTAACAGGCAAAGCCCGATACCCCGTGCCTTATCCCTGGCCATAACTGATGCAAAAAAAGCAATGGAGGTAAAGACGAGTGTAAGACTGGTGCCGGTAAATAGCAGGGCAAACCCGGTTTCATCTGCAGAGAAGAATAAAACCGGCAACCCAACCCCTATAATGAAAGCACTGAGTAATGAAATGCTTACGCCGGCGTATTCGCTAAGTATAATTCTTGTCCGGCTCATGGGCTGCGATGACATCAGCTCAATAAACTCGTATGAATTATAGTAATGAATGGTGGTGAAAATAAGGCTTACCAACGGTAGCACAATCAGCACAATATTCAGCAGGCTAAGCATTGCCTTACTGCTGTTTTCGTCCATCTGGAACATACTGAGAGAAACAATCAGCAAAAACAAGGTGTAAGCAATAATTATTTTATTCTTCAGAATGTCGTAAAGCACATATTTCGACAGCTTCATCATAGATTACTATTTTACTGGTTTCTTTTCCTGGTTTACATCAAACATGCGGTCAATCCATTCGTTGCTGAAATCTTCACCTTTCATCACCTTGGCAATGGCTTTGCCCAACCGCAATTCACCTGTTTCTTCTTTTAAGGTTTCAATGTCTTTGAAGAAGAGCATCTTTCCTTCCTGCAGGTACATGATGTGTGTGGTAATCTCGTCCAGGTCGCTCAATATATGCGATGTGATGAGGATTAGTTTGTTTTTTTTCTTTTCTTCAATTATTTTCTCTTTCAATATTTCTGAAGATAATGGGTCAAGTCCGGCTGTAGGTTCGTCCAGAATGAGAACTGGTGGATTGAAAAGAAATGCAATGGCGGCGCTTACTTTTTGACGGGTGCCACCGCTCAGCGTACGCATCGGCTTTTCGGCAATTTTCTCTAACTCAAAACGGGTAATAAGATCATTGTCTGTTTTTGATTCGGGCACATTTCTGATGTTGCGGAGCATTTTAAATAATTGGCCAATCCGCATATTATCAGGATAACGGCCTATTTGTGGCATATAGCCGATTTTTTCCCGGTATGCAGGGTCACCATTAATGGGTGAGCCATCTACAATAATTTTCCCGCTATCGGGCCGCACCATCCCGAGAATAGATTTAATAAGTGTGGTTTTACCGGAACCATTTGGGCCGATGAGTGAAATAACTTCACCACTCGTAAAAGTGGCATTGATATTATCAAGCACCTGCAGTTTCCTGAACCGTTTACTTATACTTTCAATACGAATCATAATCTGTTTGGTTTCATTGTTGGTTTTGAATCAATCAGGTGTTCAGGTGTTAAGCTGGGAATTGCCTTTTCAGCTTTGTCGAGCAACTGAACTGTAAAACTTCTCAATAGTATGAGTGCATTGGGGTTTTGTTCTGTGATTACAGAATACATACTAACCGGGTGATAAGGTACATCCCCGGTTCCGTCTTTGTTAATGTCGTAACCATCATACTTGTCCCAATAATTATTTTCAAACTTGTTCAGTACCATAGTGCCATTCGTTCCCACATCAAAACTGTTTCCACTGAAATTGTTGTGGTGAAAAAAATTATCGTCACAGCTTGCCTGTACTTTTAAAGCCCAGCCATTTGAGGTGAAAATGTTTTTTTGAATTTCCATCCGGCTGCTGCCTTCCATATGTATGCCGGTGGTGTTTTTGCTGAATGTGTTATGGGTGATGTAGCTGTCGGTTATATCTTTAAGTAACAGCCCATAGGCTGAAGGCCCCCAGTTTTTTTCAAAACGATTGCCTTCCATTTTTACTTTTTTAGAATACATTACAGCTACTCCTGCTCCGTTATCACTAAATGTATTGTTGTTATAAATATCATCATTGGAGAACATAAAATGCAGGCCATAACGGATATTTTTTTCGCACCGGTTATTCCGGATAAGGGAATTGGTAACGAATTCAAAATAGATGCCGTCGCGGTGACCATAGACCGTGTTATTCTCTATAAATGCTGTTCCAGATTTCCAGAGGTGAATACCATTGCCGGTTAATTGTTCGGCTTTTGGCAAGCCGGTAATGTTATTTCCCCGGATGATGATGTTCTTAGAGTTAGAAACATGGATAGCAAAAAAAGCGTTGGTGATGATATTGTTTTCAACCCTTACGTTAGAGCAATCTACAAGTTTAACCGAAGCAAAATCGTTCATGGAAGAATAGCCCGAATTTTTGAACTGTATTCCTTTAACTGTGATGTTATTGCCACTCACCAGCAATATTTCATATTTGTTTTCACCATCAAGAACCGGGTTGTTCTGACCCAGCAGGGCAATTTGTTTTGTGATGGTAAGACTGCCCTCTTTATATGTGCCAGAGAAAAGCAAAATGGTGTCACGGTCAATCGCATGTTCAATGGCTTTCTTCAGTGAAGTAAATGTTTTGCCAGCGCCAACAGTAATTGTTCTTGCCTGAAGTGTACAGTTGAAAGATAAAAATATTAATATAAGAAGGAACCTCATTTATACTTGCTTCTGATTGTTTCCCAATTTACAAATTGTCCATCTTTTGCGGTAATGGTTTTTTCAGCAGATTGTTGTGAGGCAAAGGCAGCCGCATTGGCCCCCATCGGGCTGCGGAGGGTCGGGCTTACCCAAAATACAGCCTTGGCTACATCAATAAAATCGTTTCCTTTTTCAAAATTGATTACTACTGTGTGGGCAAGGTCTTTTTCGGCTACTTCGCCTGCATTTAAAAACATGGCCATGCAGTTCAGGTCATCAAACTTATAAACCTTGCTTTTTTTTGTTACAACCTCACAGCCATATTTTGGGTCCATAATGCCCATTTTGCAAAAATGGCAATTATCTTTTCCGTAGTTAAAAGGTTCTGTTTTTGGTTTGCAGGAAGTAAACAGTAATCCTGTAAATGCGAAAATGAAAACGGAGGTTATACTAAGGTTGATTTTTTTTTTTGCTTTTCTGCGTTTGTACCAGTCAGCAAAAAATACGAGGAAGCAAATAGCCGCGGCTCCTACAACAGCCCAGCCCCCAATATCCGGAAGCGAGTAAGCATCAAAATTCAGGAGTCGTTTATGACCAAACAATGGTGGCTGATAAGAAAGACCGGGCACCTGGATGGCAGCTTTAGGGTCAAGGTTGTGACCATAATCGTAACCCCATTTGTAGAAATCGTACATGGCCAGCACACCGCCGATAACAGTTAAGCCGAGATATGCAAGTAACATTTTTCTGCTGCCGGTTACTGCAACGGTAAGACCAAATAAAATAAAGAATATCACAACATAGGGCAGATAATTAAATTCGGGGAACATCTCAACACTTATATGCTTCATTCCGATATAGTGGTTGAGACCATTAATAACATCCACTTCACCCGACAAGCCGTTAATCCAGATGTTCATCCACAGCCCTTCAGGATACTGGGGAGCAAACAAGTCAATGCGCCAAACGGGGAAAAAGAAAACAGAAACTAATAGTACTGATGCAAAAGCTACAAGCAGTCTTGATGTTTTGCTAAGTCTGGTGTTCATAAAAAGAGTTTAAAATTCCGGGGCCGGATGACCCCGGATAAATGTTCAAAAAACCTGTTCAAAAAACCTATTTTTTTGCCGGAGGCAATAATACACCGTCGATAACATGTACCCAACCGTTAGAAGCCCTTACTGATGCAACGATTGTGGCAGAGCCATTCAGCATTACTTTACCATCTTTAACAGATATTGTAAGGTTGTCGCCATTCACCATGCCGAGGGTCATCCCATCTGTAAGGAACGAAACGTCAAGGGCAGATGTGGTTACATGGTACTGCAGTATATTTTGAAGATCAGCCTTCTTGTCATCCTTCATCAAACCATCTACTGTGCCGGCTGGCAGTTTATCAAATGCTGCATTTGTCGGTGCAAATACAGTAAAAGGGCCGGCGTTGGCCAATGATGTTACAAGTTCAGCCTGTTTTAAAGCTGCTACTAATGTTGAGTGGTCTTTGGAACCAACAGCTACTTTTACAACATCAGGATTTGACACATCATCTTTTACATTTTCCTGTCCGCCTGCAACAGGAGCTTCTGTAGAACCTGTTGAGCCAGTGTTTTCGGATGATTTATTGTTGTTGCAGGAGCCCAGCAATAATGCAGAGGCTATTAAGAATAAATTAATTTTTCTCATACGACTTCTTTTATTTGTTTATAAGCAGAACTACAAAAAGAGGCAGTACGATTTGTACTACCTCTTTCTGTTTATGAAACTATTTTTTCATTGTATCAGCAGCTGGAGTGCTGGTAGGTTTTGGTAAGTTGGTTCCGGTACTGAATGTAAGAGGTACATTAGATCCGGCGGGGCTTACCCTTATGTAACCCTGCATTTCCTGGTGAAGAGCAGAGCAAAAGTCTGTACAATACATTGGATATACACCAATCTTTTCAGGTGTCCATTTCAATGTTTGTGTTTCACCCGGCATAATCAGCAGTTCAGCATTGCTTGCACCTTTAATGGCAAATCCGTGCGGAACATCCCAGTCCTGCTCAAGGTTGGTAACGTGGAAATAAACAACATCTCCCAGTCTTACGCCTTCAATATTATCTGGATTGAAGTGTGAACGGATTGCAGTCATATAAACATGTACTTCATTTCCTTTTCTTTCTACTCTTGCTTTGCCTTCGCCAAGTGTGGCAAATGGACTTTTGTTTTCTTCAAGTTTATAAATTTTCTGACTATTAGGCATTACAAGACTTGCCGGAATTGCTTCAGCATAGTGGGGCTCGCCAATTGTCGGGAAGTCAAGAATGAGTTTCATTTTTTCGCCGCTTATATCATACAACTGGGCACTTTGTGTCAACTCTGGGCCAGTAGGCAGGTAACGGTCTTTGGTGATTTTATTATAAGCAATCACATATTTACCGTGAGGTTTTCTTGTTGGTCCGCCAGGAACACACAGGTGACCGATAGAGTAGTAAGTAGGTACCCTGTCAAGAACTTTAAGGTCTTTTACGTTCCATTTTACGATTTCGGATGAAACGAAGAATGAAGTATAGGCATTGCCATTGGCATCAAATTCTGTGTGTAAGGGGCCAAGACCTGGTTTTTGTACTTCGCCGTGTAACACTGCATCGTATTTCAATACAGGAATGCCTTCATAATCGCCATCATAAGTTTTATTGGCAATTGCCTGCTGAATTTTTGTGAATGAGAATACCGGAATTACTGCAGCCAGCTTACCTGAGCCAACAATATATTCACCTGTAGGATCTGTATCACAGCCGTGAGGAGATTTTGGACATGGCATGTAGTAAACAATATCCGGGAAATCTTTAGCATTGATTACTGTTACTTCGTTTTCAATAGTAGAGGTGGCAGAGTGTGTGCTTTCGTTCCATACGTTGTGAGCATATTTAACAGCTTTCTTGGTGCCTTTTCCTGCTTTTACATATTCTTCAGCTTTTTTCCAGTTTACACAAAGGATAAAATCTTTGTCTTTTTGAGAAGCGTTAACTTCAAGAAGTGTATTAGCCCTTTCTGAGTTATAACAGCTAAAGAAAAACCATCCATGAGATTTTCCTTTACCGGCACGGGCCAGGTCGTAGTTTACACCCGGTGTTTCAATCTGGAAAGCTACTTTCATCCCGCCGCTGGCTTTATCTACACTGATAAAGCTCACTGTTCCTTTAAAGTTTTCTTTATAAGTGTTAATGGGAACATCAACTTTGTCACCCATTGGCACACTGAAACGGGTTCCTGCCACCACATATTCTGAGTTCTCAGTAATAAAAGGTGAAGAGTGGTTTCCGGCACTGTTAGGTATTTCAATAATTTCAGCCGTCCGGAATGTTTTCATGTCAATACGGGCAATGCGGGGTGTGTTGTTGGCATTGCCAAATGCCCAGCGGCCATCATGTTCACCGTTAGTTTCCGATAATGAAATGTGGTGCAGGTCATCCCACGGAACAAAGCCATGAGAGGTGTTCAGCATTGGCTTGCTTTCCTCGCTGTATCCCCAGCCTTTTTCAGGGTCAACTGAAAAAACCGGAATGACACGGAAAAGACGGCCTGATGGTAATCCATACACAGACATCTGGCCACTGAATCCACCAGAAACAAAGTTGTAAAATTCGTCGTATTTGCCGGGGGCAACATACGCTTTAGCAGCATCGCCGCCAGCTGCTGATGAAGAACCTTTTGGTTTGCAACCAATCGTTGAAATAAGGCCAACAACCAGCGTTAGTGTGAGCAGGTTGAGTTTTGATAGTTTCATAAACTAATATTTAGCAGTTAAAAATTGAGACATTCCTATTTTTCGCCGTCGTTGTTGCGCATAAACTCAATCACTTTACGGGCTTCTTCCTGGTTAATATTTTGATTTGGCATCCTTACAAGGCATAGCTCAAGGAGCTTTTGTGCTTCAGGATCTTTTTCGAGCATCATATCCACATTGGTGATCATGTTCATAATCCATGTGGGCTGCCTTTTTTTAGTAACACCAGCCCAACCTGGGCCAACTAATTTTTCGTCGGTTAGCCTATGACAACTCTGGCATTTTAATTCATAAGTAGCTTTACCAGCGGTCACCATTGCCTGATCTAAGGGGTTTGTGAGTTTAATATCCCCTTCTTTTACTTCTGTACCATGTGTTTCGGTTTGGTTTTTTGTCAAATCCTGTATATCAACAGGCTTGGGTTCTTCTTTTACACCTTCGTTGCAAGCTGCAAAAAATAACCCGGCGGTCATCAGCGAAAGGAAAATTGTTGTTTTCTTCATGTTGTTTATTTTTTATAAAAAGATGCCAATGTCTTTTAAGACTCAAAACTACCCTAATATAAGTTAAGAGACATGATTGTCCTCAAAAAATCGCATGATATTAATCAGTCAATGCAAAAAATGTGGAAACTACTTTCGTTTCTATGATTTTTTCTAAAACATTCGGCTATGCCATCCGTGGAGTGCTTTATACCGCTATGGTTTCAAATGGCAAAAAGGTGCAGTTAGATGAGATGGCTGAAGTACTAAACGTACCCAGGCATTTCTTAGGCAAAGTGATGAAACGTATGGTAAAAGAAGGAGTGCTTAGTTCAATGAAAGGGCCTTATGGTGGGTTTTTTCTCAATGAAAACACCATGACAACGCCTTTATATAAGATTATTGAAATTACAGGCGAGTCGGAAACTTTTTCTATTTGCACTTTAAAGTTGAGCAAGTGTAACAGTGACAATCCGTGCCCTTTACATTTAAAAATGGAGGAAGTAAGAAAAGAATGCCTTAATATATTATCTAACACAAATATTGGCGATCTTCTGAGTAAAGATCAGCCAGATTTCATCCAGAGTATTACAACTATCTGACATTAATCTGACAATTTTCTGACAATTATTCACCAGCCTGATTAAAATCATGCTTTTTTATCAGGCGAAAATATTTCTTGCGGGTAAATAGCTAAGTATCGTATTAAATTATGTTTTTGCATTCTGTTGATATTCAGGAAGGGGCAATGATAACAGATATAGTTGCCAGTGATTACCGTACTGCGGATGTATTCAAAAGGTATGGGATTGAATACTGCTGTGTTGATAACCAGTCGCTTACATCTGTTTGCCAGATTAAAGGGCTGGATACGAAGGCTGTTATCAGCGAATTGAGGGTGGCAGTAAGAGAGACAAATGTTTCTAATTCAATCAGATATAGTGAATGGCATATTGATTTTTTAACGGATTATATTGTAAACGTTCATCACCAATATCTTAGAAATGCCATTCCACCGTTAAAGGATTATGTTGAGGAGCTATATAAAAGTCACAAAGCAGAATATCCATATCTGAATGATATACACAAGCTTGTGGCAAGTATGAGCCGTCAGTTTACGCCTCATATGAAACATGAGGAGGAAATTATTTTCCCTTATATCAGGCAAATTGCACATGCTTACTACAGCAAAGAATCATATGCAAGCCTGCTTGTCCGCACTTTAAGAAAACCAATTGAAGATGTAGTTGAGCAGGAGCATGAATTGATTGCAGATACTTTAATAGAACTGAGACTGATAACCAACCATTACACACCACCAGAAAATGCCTGTTTAAGTCATAAGGTTGCTTTCTCCAAATTAAAAGAGGTTGATACAGATCTGGTTCAGCATATGTTTTTAGAAAACGATGTATTGTTTCCCCGGGCGTTGGCAATGGAAAAAGAACTGCTTGAACAGTAGTGCTTTTTTACGAAATCTTCTGGACAGTTTTTAAAACTGCATAAATAAAGGACTACAAAGTAGTTTATAGCATACTTATTTTCCCGAATCGTTTGTTTTCGTTTATTTTGAGGCGGTTAAAAGAGATCATGGTTACAGATACAACCCATTTACTTTCACTTTTTGAGAACGCAACCGAAGGGATTGTAATTATTAACAATTTTGGAAAGATTGTTTTAATTAATCCTGCGGCCGAAAATATGTTTGGCTACCATGCACATGAGTTAATTGGCCAAAAAATTGAAATTCTTGTTCCAGGCCGCTTCAGGCCCAATCATGAGCATTTGCGGGAAGGTTTTCATGCAATGCCGTCGAACCGGATAATGGGTCAAAACCGGGATTTGTCTGGACTCAAAAAAGACGGTTCAGATTTACCAGTGGAAATCAGCCTCAGCCATTATGAAAAGGATGGCAATACTTTTGTTATGGCATTTATCATTGACATAACGAAACGTAAAGAAATTGAGGCTAACATGTTGAAACAGAGACATGAACTCCAGAAGATCAGCATGGAAATCCGGAAATTGAATACTGAACTGGAGGCTAAAGTGGAGGAACGGACATTGATTCTAAAGGAAGCCCTGCACCGGCTGGAGCAATCGCAGAAAGAGCTCAGAGACTCATTAGATAAAGAAAGACAGCTGAACGAAATTAAAGGCCGGTTCGTTTCAATGGCTTCACATGAATTCAGAACTCCGTTAAGTACGGTGCTTTCTTCCGCCACGTTGTTGTCTAAATACAAATTGACCGAAGACCAGCACAGAAGAGATAAGCACATAGATAAAATCAAGAGTTCGGTTAAACATCTTAATGATATTCTCGAAGATTTTCTGAACCTTGGAAAGCTGGATGAAGGTAAAGTAACTTCCTTTGAGGCTCCGGTTAACATTAACGAGTTTATTACCGAAACAACTGAGGAAATGAGAGGGTTGCTGAAAAGTGGTCAGTTTATTTCTTATCATCATAATGGCGAGCATAAAATAGTTTCCGACAGGAAACTGCTAAAAAATATTCTCTTCAACCTTATTACCAATGCTATAAAGTTTTCTGACGAGAATGCAGAAATAGAAATAATGAGCGACAGTGATGATTGCACCTGCAGGATTGTTGTAAAAGATCGTGGCATTGGAATTTCGGCTGAAGATCAGGAGCATTTGTTCTCAAGTTTTTTCAGGGGCGCAAATGCCACAAATATCCAAGGAACCGGCCTCGGTCTGCATATTGTAAAAAGATATGTTGATCTTTTGGGCGGAAGCATTATTTTGCACAGCCAACTAAACGAGGGCACCACAATAACGATTTCTATACCAGTAAATAAAGAACAACATGAAGACAGTCTTAGTAATTGATGACAACCCGGATATCAGGGAAAACACAGCCGAGATTCTTGACCTGGCCGGGTACAAGACTTTTACTGCTGAAAATGGAAAAAGAGGTGTTGATCTGGCATTGAAAGAAAAACCCGATGTGATTGTGTGTGATATAATGATGCCAGAACTGGATGGTTATGGTGTGCTTCACCTGCTCAGAAAGAATGATGAAACCTTGCATATTCCGTTCATTTTTCTTACAGCAAAAACAGAAAGGGGCGATTTTCGAAAAGGAATGGAGATGGGGGCAGATGATTACATTACAAAACCTTTTGAAGATATTGAGTTGCTGAATGCTATTGAGGTAAGGCTTAAAAAAACAGCAGTACTTGAAAATAAATATGCTGCTACAAGCCAGGGTATAAAAGATTTCATAAATGATGTAAAAGAATCTGGTTTGATGACCCAACTCACCGATCAATATGAAATGGTGGCACTGGCTAAAAAACAAACGTTATATCAGGAAGGAAAGAGGCCAAGATATTTATATTACCTGGTAAAAGGTAAGGTGAAAGCAGTGAAGACCCATGAGGACGGTAAAGAATATATCACAGACTTATTGAGTGAAGGAGATTTTATTGGTTATCCGGCTTTGATTGAAGATAAAAATTATGATGACAGCGCAATTGTGCTTGAAGAAGCAGAAGTACTGCAGATACCTAAGGATGATTTCATGCACATGATTTATGGAGATATTTCTATTGCCACTAAATTCATCAGGATTATTACACAAAATGTAAAGGACAAAGAACAGCGGTTGTTGAGTCTTGCGTATAGTTCACTCCGAAAAAGGGTGGCGAGGGCATTGGTGGATATTCACAGCAAATTCAATACTGAAGGAGAGAACAAGCCAATTGAAATATCAAGAGAAGATATTGCACATTATGTAGGAACAGCTACGGAATCTCTAATCCGCACTTTAAGCGATTTTAAGGGAGAGAAACTGATTGAAATTAAGGAAGGGAAAATCAGTATCAGCAACATAGAAAAGCTTAGGAATTTGTTGTACTAAAACAACTTTATAAATTAAAGTACGAAAAGGATAAAGGTTATTAACCTTTATCCTTTTCTTTTGCAGCAGAAGGATGAATGATCAGTACACATGTATCCTGTGTATGTGATTTTCAGGTATATTTTCTCCTTTTGGAATATGTATTTCCAACTCACCTTTGTGATATACTGCTGCAGTCATCAATGTATCAGCATCTGCCGGAAGCCTGAAAGATTCTTTCCACGATTTTAAGGCTGGCCTGGCAGTATAAAGTCCATGCAATGAGTCGTTTCTAACAGCAGAAACGGTCAGTTCTTTTTTATGGATGTTTACTTCAATTTCGCTACGGCGCATTCCGGGTAAAACCACATAAAAAATATATTCACACTTGTTATCACTCAGACTGGCCCTTGCATGCCTGTGCGGTTCTGTGTTTTGATTTCTTTTCATTTCAAAAATTATTTAGATACTGCAAAAGCCCCCGCCTTTCAGCTACTGGCGGGGGCCGCCCTTCCGGGCACATCCTGTCAGTTCACAGAAATGTTCTTTACGTTCTTGTTCTCCTTAATTTCACGTTTTGGAATAATAATCTTCAATTCTCCATTTGTGTAAGCTGCCTCAATTTTTGTGCCATCGCAATTCTCTGGCAAAGCGAAACTCCGGCTCCAGCTACTATAGTTATATTCCCTGCGATTGTACCGGCCATTCTTTTCCTCTTTCTCTTCCTTTTCTTTTTCCGCACCAATTGTCAGAATATTGTCAACCATTTCTACTTTGAAATCCGTTTTCTCCATACCTGGTGTGCAAATACATAACCTGAAATCTTTTTCTGTTTCACTGACATTTGCAGCAGGAACATTCATCGTTTTCCCCAAATTAAAAAATTCATCAATTGGAGCATTGAAGAATTTTTCCATCCATCCCGTGTCTGATAAACTGGGCCAGGATGTTCCGGACTTTTTTAATGCTTTGGTTTCCATACCGCCCAATTTTAAGTAAATAATATTGTTGGCTTATGTAAGGTAAGGTATGGGCAAAACCTCCAGCAATGACAAGTGCCAAAAAAACTTTGATTATTATCATTGGAAAGCCCTCGAATATGAAGTAACTTACTTATCGTTTTTTCTGAGAAATTCCAGCAGATTTCTGGCTTCTTCGTTGGTTAGCGGGATGTTGGGCATTGTTACCTTAAAAATCTCATATTGTTTTTTTGCCTCCGGATCGTTTTGCAACATCATACCTGTATAGAGCATCATGTTCATTACCCAAACAGGGGCCCTTCTTTTTGTAATATTTTTCAAGCCAGGCCCCACTAAAGTTTCTGTGTTAAGTTTATGGCACACTTTACATTTTGTATTGTACAGTGTTTCTCCTGTTGCCGCAAGTTGCAGATTGATATTTTTGCCAAGAGTAATATCCGATTCTTTTATGGGAGGTGAAAATACCGAAGGCGCTGTCGCATCAAGCGGCCCGGGGTGGTACGGTTCAGGCTCAGTTTGTTGTTGTCCGCCGCTTTTACAGGCTATGGCATAGCAGGCAAATAAAAAAAGAATGAAGTATTTGGAAGTGTTTGTCAGCATGTTTTAAGTGCCGTAAATTTAGTCATTCAAATAGTCATCAAGTTCTCTTCTTTCCTTTTTGGTAGGCCGGCCAATTTTACTCGGCCTTTTTCCGGTGTGAAAACTGGCTGCCTGGTATTGAATGCGTTGCAGCTCTTCGGCTGGTGTAATATCAGTATAGTATTTTATTGCCTCACTGTATGCAACACGGTTGTGCAGCAGACCTGTAACTTTTATGAGCCAGCGTTTAGCTTCGGTTTTTACCTCATATTCATCATCAATACCCACAGCCTTTGCCGCTTTTGCTGCGCTGCCGTTGAATTTTACTTTACCTGTATCGCATGCGGCAGCGGCCGCAGTTCTTGTTTTATAAAGCCGGATTGACCAGAGGTATTTGTCGAGGCGGAGTTTTTCTTTTTCTGCCATTAGGCAAAAATAAAAAATCCCAATCGTAAGATTGGGATTTTGACAAAACGTAATGAGTTGTTTATGCTTCAGAAAAATATTTATGGAAATAAGGAATAGTTTCAATTCCCTTGTAATAGTTTTCCAGATTGTATTTTTCATTAGGGCTGTGCAGATTGTCGTTGTCCAGACCGAAGCCCATGAATACAATCTTAACACCTAATTCTCTTTCTAAAATTGAACAGATAGGAATACTGCCGCCACCACGAACTGGGATAGGAACTTTTCCAAAAGTTGTTTCCAACGCTTTTGAAGCTGCTTTGTATCCTTTGCTGTCAATAGGTGTAAGATATGCTTCGCCGCCGTGATGCAGTTCTGCTTTTACTTCAACACATGCCGGAGCAACAGATTTGAAGTAATTGAGCAGCAGCTCAGATATCTTTTCAGATTTTTGGTTGGGTACCAGCCTTGCTGAAATCTTTGCATAAGCTTTTGAAGGCAGGACCGTTTTTGCGCCTTCGCCAATATAACCGCCCCAGATGCCATTTAATTCAAGTGTAGGTCTTGTGCCGGTGCGTTCAAAAGTTGTGAATCCTTTTTCGCCCCACAATTCTTTTACTCCTAAATCATCTTTATACTCCTGTTCGTCGTAAGGGGCCATGTTCAGCATTTTTCTTTCTTCGTCTGATGAAAGTAGCACATCATCATAGAATCCTGGAATTGTGATGTGGTTGTTTTCATCATGACAGCCTGCAATCATCTTTGCAAGGATAGTAATTGGGTTTGCCACAGCGCCGCCATACGTACCGCTGTGCAGGTCACGGTTGGCACCTGTTACTTCTACCTGAATATAACTGAGACCTCTCATACCCACATCCAATGATGGTGTGTCCATACTAAGAAGTGAACTGTCGCTGATGAGAATGACATCGCATTTCAACAAATCTTTGTGAGAGGCCACAAAAGGCCCGAGGTTTGGTGAACCTACTTCTTCTTCACCTTCAATCAGGAATTTTATGTTGGTAGTAAGACTGCCGGTCTGGCTCATTATTTCCAATGCTTTTACATGCATATAGAACTGCCCTTTATCATCGGCTGAACCTCTTGCAAAAATTTTTCCGTCCTTTATTACAGGTTCAAACGGGCCGCTGTGCCATAGTTCAAGCGGATCGGCAGGCTGCACATCGTAGTGGCCATACACAAGCACTGTTGGTTTTGCCGGGTCAATTATTTTTTCGCCATACACCACCGGGTGTCCAGCAGTAGGCATTACTTCTGCTTTATCACATCCGGCAGCCAATAAACTCTTTTTTACTGCTTCGGCGCATTTCAGCATATCGTCTTTGTGTTCACTTTTAGCACTTATTGACGGAATGCGGAGCAGGTCCAGCATTTCATTCAGAAAACGTTCATTGTGTTGTTCCTGGTAGTCTTTCCATTGTTGTGACATAATAGTATGTTTTTGGGATAACGAAGTTAAGCGGTTTTAGGTGAACCGGGTGTGTCTCTGTTATTGTGAAATTCAGGATAACTTAAAATACCCGCTACCACGTATTGCACAACCAATATCTATTTTTTACCTTTCAAAAAAAGCATTTAAGCCTGCCAGCTGGAGATTGTATGCATCCGGTGGTTGTTATAAAAAATATATTTATGCGAAACCTGCTTCTCCAATTTTCCTGTATCGCCTTTACCCTGCAATCAGCGGCTCAGTTAACTCCTTTTAAAGACGAAAAGAATAAATACGGTTATAAAGACGAAAAAGGGACGGTTGCCATACCCGCTCAATACGACCTCGCCCTGCCAGAGTCAGAATACTTTCTCGCAGTAAACAAAGGCTATAAAGAAGTGATGGAAAACGGAGCTCCCAAAGTAATAGCCTGGGGTAAATGGGGGTTTCTCAATACAAAAGGACAACAGCTCATTCCCTTTAAATATGATATGGTGAAACCTGTTACCCACGGACATTTTATTGTAAACACAGGTGCGAAGCCTTATGGAAACGAATGGCTCACAGGCGGCAAATGGGGCAGTATCGATCTGCTACAAAAAGCCATTTTTCCTGTGAAATATGATATGATTCGTGAAGCAGGTGGCGATAAATGGCTGGTGAATAGCGGCGGTAAATTTTATTTCAATGCTAACGGTGTGCTGCCTGATCATAAGCAGCCTGGTAAATGGGGTATTGGTAATAACGAAGGAAAGGAAGTAGTAAAACCAGCTTATGTATCCTTGCAGATTGGCTGGGAAAATAATTTCATTGTGCAGGATGCGCTGACCAAAAAATACGGGCTGCTGTCGTATGATGGCAAACCAAAAATTCCGTTAGTATATGACGAACTGTACGACTTCAACAAAGGAGCAGCATTGGCCAAAAAACAGGGCAAATACGGTTTCATTGGCACCCAAAACCAGGTTATTCTTCCCTTTATGTATGATGAAGTGTATGAAAAAAATTTATACGCCGCCGGTACTATACGGGTTAAAAAAGACGGCCGGATTTTTTCAATAGATGCCGGCGGAAGAGAAGCAGTGAAATCGCCTGAACCGTTTGAATCAGCTTATGTAAAAGCGATGGCTGCAGCGGCCAGTACGGAACAAAGAAGAAAAGCACTTAACAATTATTTCAATGGCATCTGGGATATTAAACTTCCCAGGGACGATGTGAAATTCTTGCTGGAAGACAAGGTTCGCCAAATGATAAGCACTGATTTCTATGTTTTGTACCACTTCCGGCTGGATCAGTTCGCCGCACGCAAAGATTACACCGCCTACCTGGTAACCGATTCGGTTTACCGGAAAGCAATGACAGCCGAACAACTGAGTACCCTAGGATTTTATACCAATTATCAGATGGGCCAAAGCGGAACACTGATATACAACCAGACCACTGGCCAAACCGCTCCATCTCCTAAAATTCCCTGGCAAGCCAGCGCTCCGTATCCCGGTTATGGTTGGGGCAAACTGGTGAGCAGCGACCCGCCGGCGCCTGTATATGCGAATACCAACACCCCGGCCGTTTCAACCTTTATACCAGCCGAAGCTCAGGAA
Source organism: uncultured Chitinophagaceae bacterium (assembly GCA_937858715.1). Classification (GTDB taxonomy): domain Bacteria; phylum Bacteroidota; class Bacteroidia; order Chitinophagales; family Chitinophagaceae; genus JJ008. Next base: position 26,414 of record CALLZY010000031.1, read on the forward strand.
TTGGTAGGGCATGGATATTATAAAGACACTTCCTTTACTGATTTTTGGGGCGATTACCATGCCATCACTAAAATTATACAGGTCAAATCAATAAGTGGTGATTTTGCAGAAGTGCAATACTTTATGTCTAACAGCACTGAGCTCAGAAGCGGACGGATTCTGTGGAAACAGATTACCGGTTATGGCTCGGCATACAAACCCTTACAAAAATGGTATAGCAGCTGCCGCAATTGCAGTGGCTCCGGTTATGTTCAAACCAGCACCACTTACAAACACACCAATGACTACGAATACACACTGGGTGTAAAGCAAACCATTACCACCACCAGTTATTCCAGCCGTTCCTGCAACGGCTGCGGTGGTTGCGGAATGTCGCCTAATGATGGAAGTCCTTATGAATGGCGGATTCCGTATTTTTCGAAGAAAAGAAAGTAAAGAAAGACTAAAAGCGGCTGCTGCTGTAATCCGGCTTCTTTATTCTTTCTTCTTCGCATTGACAGCCCTGGTCATAATCTTGCTGCCAAACCGGTCTTTAATATCATCTACTGCATTATAAAGTTTGAGCTTCTCCACATTGTTCTCAAACAAACTCATTTGCATGGTAATTGGGATCATGTGGGTAAAGCGTACACCCAGCAGACGGACAGGTCTTCCTTTCTCCCAGTTTTTGTTAAACAGATCTTTCACTTTTGCAATCAGCGCATCGTCAAGCGCAGTGTAATCAATCGTTTCCTGGCAAGTGGTGGTTTCAAAATCAGAGTACCGTATTTTAACTGTTACGCAGCCGGTCATCTTTTCATCCTCACGAAGTGAATAAGCTGTTTTCTCCGTGAGCCGCACTAATTCTTTATACAAAAAATCAATGTCAGTATAATCTTTGTCGAACGTATTTTCATGGCTCATGCTTTTTTGTTTCCATTCGGCTGTGATGGTTGCACTGCCCCGGCCCCAGGCTTTGTGCCAGAGTTCTTCGCCCCACTTGCCAGCAATACGTTCCATATGCTCGACAGGTGTTTTGGCGATGTCTTCGATTGTGTAAATTCCATAACTTTTCAGATGCTGCTCTGTCTGTTTACCTACACCGTTAATTTTTTCGATGCCCAGTGGCCACAGAAATTCTGTTTCTTTTCCATGCGGTATTTCAAGAAAGCCATTGGGCTTGGCTTCATTAGTTGCCATTTTGCTTATGAATCTTGCAGAAGAAAGTCCACAGGAAATAGGAAGTCCGGTTTTGTCAATTATTAACTGCCGCAGTTCTTTTGTGTAATTGCTAACACCAAAAAATTTATCCATTCCCGACAGATCTATATAGAATTCGTCAATACTGGCTTTTTCAAACGAAGGCACTTTCGATTCAATGATTTCTGTTACCCATCTTGAATATTTGCTGTAATCTCCCCTGCTGGCATTTGTAACTATTGCCTCGGGGCAGAGTTGTAATGCCTTCTTCATCGGCATGGCCGAATGGATACCAAACCTTCTGGCTTCATAACTGCAGGCAGCCACTACTCCTCTTTCAAAACCACCTACTAATACAGGTTTGCCTTTTAATATGGGATTGTTGATTATTTCGACTGAAACAAAAAAAGAGTCAAGATCGAAATGGGCAATATGGTTTTTTGCTGCGGACACTTTTAGTCAAATTTACAGCAAACTTTCAGGCCCGTTACTGCAGAAAATTGTAATGCGGAAGAAAATTATTCTTTGATGAGTTTCAGTATTTTATCGTTGATTCTTACAATATAAATGCCGGCAGTTACTGCTGGCGGAAGTTCAATTGAGTTGGCGGCCGAAATACTGAATGGTATATTTCTGCCGGTTAAATCGCTGATGCTGATATTTTTTGAATTAATCTCAGCAGGTTTCAGCCCAAGTAATGAAAATTTATTTCCTGAACGGAGAGGATTAGGATATAACGTGACAGATGTGCTATGACTGTTGCTTACATAAACAGTTTTTGAGTAGGATATTTTTCCGTCTGCTTCTGTTAGTTTAATCCTGTAATATGCTGCCGGATCTGCAAAAAAAGACATGTCTTCATAAGTGTATTTTCTTTCTGCAATAGAAGACTCTTTACAGTCAATTGCACTTATGCTTATGAAAGAGATGCCATCTGTACTTTTCTCGAGTTCAATTTTTTCATTAGGAGCTTCAAAAACTGTTGCCCAGTTGATAACAGCTTTTCTTTGTTCGTTTACAGACACGGTAAAAGAACGGAGTTTAGCTGGTAGTATCTGTAGTGGGGTTATAGTGAAATCGTTACATGTCTGCAGTGCCGGATTTGTAATTACAGATGTTATACTTGTGATTGGGTTGGCAGAACAGGGATAACTGATTGCCACATTGCCGGAGCTATTGGCTGTTCCCTGCATAACCAGCCCGAAACTATTATAAACAGACACGGTTGAATTAGGAATTGCTAATTGGATATTGATGTAACAACTCCCGTTGATCATAACCGGCGAACCAAGAATTCCGACGGACGATGGACATTGGGCTGATAAATGGCTGAATTCAGTAATTAAGCAAATCGAAATCAGAAAAAAAGCCCTGAGTGTTTTTTTCATTTCTAAAGTTTAAATGAAACAAAGGGTAACGGATGCTGTCTGAAATCAATAGTGCTGAGGTAAATACGGGTCTAAAGTTAGGTCAGATTTGTATAATCAAAAAAGTTTATTAATCAGCAAGGTAAATATCAAGCAATCCTTCAGGCAGATCTACTGTAACTGCTTTTTTAGTATGATCTATTTTTTGCAGGGTGCTTTCGTTAAGCGGAATTAGCACTTCCTTTCCTTTGATATCAAGGCGGCACAGGAGTTGATTGGGTTGTTCGATTACTTCGAGCACATCGCCAAGTTGCTCTTTATCATTGATGATCAGGTAACCGAGCAAACTGGCTGGCGAGGATTTGGCAGCAAATTTTTTGAAATCAGTTTCTGTCAGCCATACTTTTTTTTGTGAAAGTTTTTGAGCGGCTTCCCTTGTGGTGATTCCTTCAAGTTTCAGGTAAATTTCTGTTTCTGTTTTCATTGTTGCAGACTCAATAAACCAAGGAATAAATGCCCCCTTTTTGTCTTCAATAAAAATTGCCTGCAGGCCTTTCAACGTGGTTTTTTTCCCCAATTCATGCTGTAGCAGCAATTCCCCGGTAAGGCCGTGTGCCGAAACAAATTTTCCTATGTTAATGTAGTTGGCCATTATTGTACGAATTTACATCGAATAGGTTTTTAACTTCATAAAAAAATCCTCTCCGAAAAAGGGAGAGGATTAAGAACTTTCAGGTTTTGCATGAGGTTTTATCCTTCTGCACCAGCATCACCTTCGGCTTTTTGCTCTGGCCTGCGGCCTGGCATTGTGCGTCTGGCTCTTCTCTGGCGTTGTGCTTCTTCCTGGCGTCTTTTCACCTGTGCTTCATGTTCTGCAGTCCACTTGGTGAATTTTTCCATCGCAGCAGCTTCATCAAAAAGGCCCAGCCCCACACCACGGAGCAGGTGTTTCAGGAATAATACACCTTTAAAGCTCAGGATACGGCGAACAGTGTCAGTTGGTGTAGCACCTTTGTTCAGCCATTCAAGGGCTTTTTGACGGTCAAGCTGGATAGTAGCTGGAACTGTCAGGGGGTTGTAAGTACCTAATTTTTGGATGAATTTGCCGTCACGGGGTGCCCGTGAGTCGGCTACTACGATGAAGTAGAAGGGTCTTTTTTTTGACCCGTGTCTTTGAAGACGGATTTTTGCTGACATAAATAGAAATTTAACAGCGTTAAACAATAATTGTTGGCTTCCGGCTTAATGCCGGGCGGCAAAGATAAAAAGAAAGTTGGAAAAGAGAAGCTTCGTAGGTTAAAAGTTTGACCTGAAGATTAACATAGCCTGTAATTTTAATTTTATTTCCTCATTCCCGGCATCATTTTGCCAAAAGCACCCATTTTATTCATGTTTTTCATCATTTGGCGCATCTGGTCGAACTGCTTCATGAAGTTATTTACATCTTGTAAATCCTTACCTGCTCCTTTTGCAATACGTTTTTTCCGGCTTTGGTCAATGAGATCCGGGTCAGCTCTTTCTTCCGGTGTCATGGAATTAATCATGGCCTCAATGCCTTTGAAAGAATTGTCGTCAATATCAAGGTCTTTAACCTTGCTCCCCATACCGGGAATCATGCCAAGCAAATCTTTCATGTTGCCCATTTTTTTGATTTGCTCTAATTGCACTTTAAAATCGGCGAAGTCGAATTTATTCTTCCGGATTTTTGCTTCCAGTTTTTTGGCCTGAACTTCATCAAACTGCTCTTGTGCTTTTTCTACCAGTGAGGTAATATCGCCCATTCCTAAGATGCGCTGCGCCATCCTTTCGGGATAGAATACATCCAGCGTATCCATTTTTTCACCGCTGCTGGTGAACTTAATGGGCTTGTTAACTGTGTATTTGATGGAGATGGCGGCACCGCCCCGGGTATCGCCGTCTAATTTTGTGAGCACCACACCACTAAAGTCGAGCCTTTCGTTAAATGCTTTTGCAGTGTTTACCGCATCCTGACCGGTCATGCTGTCCACTACAAAAAGGATTTCCTGCGGGTTCACCGCATTCTTGATATTGGCCACTTCGGTCATCATTACTTCATCCACTGCAAGACGGCCGGCTGTGTCAATTATTACTACATTTTTGTTTCTGCTGCGGGCTTCTTTTACAGCAGCCTGAGCTATTGAAATGGCATCTTTGTTTTCAGGCTCAATATAGACATCCACACCAATTTGCTCTCCTAGAACCCTTAATTGTTCCATGGCCGCCGGCCTGTAAATGTCAGCAGCCACCAACAAGGGAGAAAGTGCCTTTTTTGTTTTAAGATAATTGGCCAGTTTGCCACTAAATGTTGTTTTACCAGAGCCTTGCAAGCCCGCAATAAGAATAACGGCGGGGTTTCCTTTTGCGTTAAAAGAGGCTTCTTCTCCGCCCATCAGTTCAGCCAGCTCATCTTTAACAATTTTAACCATTAGCTGACCAGGGGAAATGGCATTGATTACCTTTTCCCCCATTGCTTTGTCTTTTACTTTATCAGTAAACTCCTTGGCTATTTTATAGTTCACATCGGCATCAACCAATGCCCTGCGGATGTCTTTTACAGTTGATGCAATATTGAGTTCAGTAATTCGCCCCTGACCTTTTAAATTTTTAAAGGCCGATTCTAATTTCTCCTGTAAACTGTTGAACATAAATAAACTATTTTCACTTTTTACTAATTAAAAAGTGAACACCAGATGTTCACTTTCTAATTTTTGAGCCGCAAAGATAAAAATGTAAAATTTCTTGTCGTTATAAAGTTTTTTGGGTTTAGCCTAAATAAGTTCTTAAAAGATTGCTTCTGCCTGAGGTTTTCAGTTTCGTAATGGCCTTGTCTTTAATTTGCCTTACTCTTTCCCTGGTTAAACTGAATTTTTCTCCAATGTCCTCAAGGCTCATAGGATGGTCTATCCCTATGCCAAAGAAATAACAAATCACTTCTTTTTGCCTGTCTGTAAGTGTTTTTAATGACCGGTCAATCTCGGTTTTAAGTGATTGTTTATGATACAGTTCACCGTCTGTTTTTTCGGCATTTGGATTTTCCATCACATCAATAAGCGTATTTTCTTCACCATCAGAAAGAGGTGAGTCCATGCTTACATGCCTGGCGTTGATGCTTAGCGAGGAACGGACTTCTTCCAGTTCCATATCCAGCACATCGGCCAGTTCTTCGGCAGTTGGCTCCCGTTCATACTGTTGTTCCAGTTGAGTGTATGCCTTCTGAATTCGGTTGGTCAGCCCCACTTTATTCAGAGGGAGTCTTACTATTCTGGCTTGTTCGGCCAAAGCCTGCAATATGCACTGGCGAATCCACCAGACAGCATAGGAGATAAACTTAAAACCCCTGGTTTCGTCAAAGCGCTGGGCGGCTTTTATGAGGCCAAGATTACCTTCATTAATAAGGTCAGGCAGAGAAAGCCCCTGATTTTGGTATTGTTTGGCAACAGACACCACAAAACGCAGGTTAGCTTTTGTCAACCTGTCAAGTGCTTTTTGATCTCCTTGCTTAATTAATGTGGCTAATTTTACCTCCTCTTCTGGGGTAATGAGTTCGACTTTGCCGATCTCCTGGAGATATTTTTCCAAACTTTGAGATTCCCGATTCGTAATCGACTTCGAGATCTTTAATTGTCTCATGCTCATAGGTATGGCTTTGAATGGTGTATTTTAAGGGTTCAGAATTCTTTTACGTTTTAACACAAAAAAATACCCACAACGCTGATTTTCTTGGTTTTTACTTACGTAACTATAAGCAATTTAGGTAAAACCATGGTAAAGACCAAAATTATTCACTTCTTATTAACGTTTTTTCAGGGGCTTTATTTCTGTCGTGCTGCCAGAATTTGCTAAATGGGGAAAATAATTATATAAATTATTTTGCCGCAATGATTTATTTTCTATTATTGCGGCATCACTACGAATTTTTTGAGAGTAAAGATGAGTAAACAATTATATACGTTAGAGTTCCCGGTTCGTTGTTCACCAGCCATTTTATATGAATTTTTGTCCACGCCGGCTGGTTTGGGCGAATGGTTTGCCGACAGGGTTGACGAAAGAGACAGCATATTTTATTTTGGCTGGAATGGTTCTTTTGAAAAAGCTGAGGTTGTGGATAGCGAAGAAGAAAAGTTTATCCGCTTTCATTGGCTTACATCTCCCAAGGAAGAATATTTTGAATTTAAAATCGAAAAATCTGAGATAACAAACCAAACAATACTGGTTATTAAAGATTTTGCGGAAAAGAAAGATATTAAAGATCAGACCATGCTTTGGGATTACCAGGTGAAAGAACTGTTTCATCGTTTGGGTAATTAATCAGAAATAATTTCAATAAAATGCCTGAATTGTTCAGGCATTTTTTTTGGCATATTATCCCAGTCAGTAACGGGTATATATGCAGCCAGTTTTACAAAATCTTTGGAAATTATCTCATTTTTTAGCTGCCCCTCACTCAGGTTAGTAATATCAGTGTAATTATTTGTTTCAAAATGATGATGCCATTGTTCTTTACTGGTACAAATATGAAAACCGGTTTTTTGTAACAGTTGCGATTGAATTAGCTTATACTCAAGCCTTTTTTTGTATTTGCCAGCCAGATGTAATGTGATGCTGAAGAAATGTCCCCACCAAAACATAGTTCTGATAGCCAGAATATTTTCTCCGGAAAAAATTGCAGGGTAGTCCAGCACACGGTAGGGCAACCCAAGATAATTTTCTCCCCTTGATATTTTTGATGATGCCAGATTTAGCTCTTCCGGCAGCTTCTCTTTTTTCTCTTTGGCTAATTCTGAATAAGACGTACAAAGGTTTTCAAGTACCAATACTGCTTTATTCAGGACATTATTCTTTGTTAAAATAAAATCCGGATCGGAAACCAGTTCCATCTCCTTTGCTGAAAGCCTTATTTTTGCCTGATTCATAACTAAAGATAAGTGTTCAAAAAATTAGATAAACTCATTATAAAAGCCTTTATTGGGCCTTTTGTTGCTACCTTCTTCATTACGTTGCTGGTGCTGGTAATGCAGTTTTTCTGGTTATACATTGATGATTTTGTCGGTAAGGGTCTGGGCCCGGGTGTTATACTTGAGTTTATACTTTACCAGGGGGCTGTTTTGGTGCCGCTTGCACTTCCTCTCGCCATCCTGTTATCCTCTCTGATGACTTTTGGAAACCTGGGTGAAAGTTTTGAACTGGTTGCAATTAAATCAGCCGGCATCTCATTGCTAAGGTTTATGCGGCCGTTGTTCATTGTTACAATTTTCATTGCTGCAGGAGCTTTTTTGTTTGCAAACTATGTGATCCCGGTTGCTAATCTTAAATCCAGGACACTCCTTTCTGATATTGTTTACGCTAAGCCTGCATTTGACTTGAAAGAAGGTGTTTTTTATGATAAGATACCTGGCTTCGCCATTAAAATTGGCAAAAAGGAAGCAAATGATAGTGTAATTAAGGATGTGATTGTGTACGAACAGGGCAGTATTTTGCAAGACAACTTTATTATCGCAAAGAGCGGTATAATGCGGGTCACTGAAAATAAGCGTTTCCTTGAGTTTAATTTAAAAGACGGCTGGCGTTACCAGGAGAGAGGGCAGCCTTATACGCAGGGGAACACGGAATACATACGAATCGGATTTAAAGAGTATAACAAGCAGTTTGATCTAAGTACACTTGGTTTTAATAACCGTACAGCAGATAGTGTACACCGGAACAATGAACGGATGTTCAGTATGCGACAGTTGACTAAAGCAATAGATTCGCTTGAAAAAGAAAACCGCAGGATTGAGGAACAACTAATCAGGGATAATTTTCTTGCTTTCCGGTTTGCTGCTTTTGCCGATTCTTCGGAAAATAAAGGAAGCAATCAGAAGATTCCTGCGGCAGCTAAAAAGGGAAGGACATTTAATGACCTGCTTGCTGATTCTAACAGAACAGCTGTTAATGAAACTATCAAAGGAACCGCATCAACGATGAAGTCTTCGATAGAGAACTTTTTACAGACCGATGCTGAAAGGGAGAAAAGTTTGCGCAGGCATAAAATTGAATGGCACCGGAAGATCACTCTTTCACTGGCCTGTATTGTTTTGTTCCTCATTGGCGCACCACTGGGGTCTATCATCCGGAAAGGAGGTTTGGGTACTCCGTTAATCTTTGCGATTATTTTCTTTATGTTCTTCTATTTCTCAAGCACAACCGGCGAAAAATTTGCAAAAGAAAACAGCTTCACTCCTTTCACCGGAATGTGGCTGGCAACATTTGTGCTAACTCCAATCGGAGTATTTCTTACATATAAGGCGATGAGAGATTCGACATTGTTCAGTAAGGAATCTTATTCAAGGGCTTTCAATTCCATCCGGCGTTTTTTTCAGCCTTTTTTTGAAAAGAAATAATAACTAATCTCATTTAAGGATTGATTCGTTGTCATGTGTAAGACACTATTATTTTTGTATATTGGCATCCCTAAAATGCTGCATATGAAAATCAATTCTTTCCTCTTTGCATTGTTGCTAGTGTTTTCTGCCTGCAACAATGATGCTAAGCAAAATAACAATGCGACTTCCGGCAGTAATGGCAATAGGCCTGCGGAAGTAACAGTAAAAAAAGTAGAACCCAATAAGTTAACTCCCGCTGATGTTCCGGCAGGAATAACTATAAAAGGCAAAGTACAAGAAGTGTGGAAATGGGAAGATACTAATGGTGAGAATTATCTGATTACTTCGACTGTTGTACCATATAAAGACAAATGTGATTATCCCGACTTTGATGAGCCATGTTTTACTGCCGAGCTGTATGCTTATCAGTTCAGAAAGGCGGGAGATAAATATGAGCTGGTTTGGAAGGCCGAAGATGCTGTTAAAGGCTGCGGGTTTGATAACACCTGCGAGTTTATAAAAGATGCCGCTACGGTTACAGACTTGGATGCAGATTATTTAGCCGAAACAAAAGTGCAATACAAACTCGCCTGCCGCAGCGATGTATCTCCGGCTTATTTGAAACTTATTATGCATGAGGGAAGTCTGAAATATTCCCTGCAAGGAAGTATGTGGCTGAAAGCAAGCGATGATGACAAGTTTACAGTAACTGAAGAAAACGTCAACCTGGAGAAGTTGCCTAAAAAGCAAGATGAATTTGAACAAATAATGCAAACCTGGGGCCGCTATGAATCAGAAAAGGAATTTGTATCTGCGCCACCCGAATTTCTTTCTTTTGCAAAAAATGAATGGATGAAGTTTGTAATTGAAAAAATTGGCGAATAATTTTTGTAATGAAACCGAAACAACAAAATCTGAGGGTTCAAAAATGGGTGGCAGCAATTTCGGTTGGGCTGCTTGCTGTAAAATTTTTAGCTTACTATTCCACTGGTTCAGTAGCAATTCTTACCGATGCCCTTGAAAGTATTGTCAATGTGCTGGCCGGATTTATTGGTTTATATAGCCTTTATGTAGCCGCCAAACCCAGCGACTGGGATCATCCATACGGACATGGAAAGGCAGAGTTTCTATCAGCCGCTATCGAAGGAACTCTTATCGGAAGTGCCGGGGCTATTATCCTGTACAAGGCCACAATGCAGCTGATTTATCCAACAGAAATCAAAAGGATAGATTATGGTATGTGGCTGGTGGCCGGTACTGCGGTTGTAAACTTTGTTGTCGGTTTTGTGTGTTTGCAGATAGGAAAGAAGAATAATTCACTGGCATTGCAGGCCAGCGGCAAGCATTTGCAAAGTGATACTTATTCTACTTTGGGAATTGTAGCCGGCTTGATACTCCTGATGGTGACAGGTTATAAGTGGATTGACAGTGCTGTAGCTATGATTTTTGGTGTAATCATTGTAATAACAGGATACAAAATTGTTCGTAAATCAATCGCAGGAATTATGGATGAGGCGGATGTGCATTTGCTTACAAAAATGATTACTGTTATTAACGCAAACCGGAGGGAGAATTGGGTTGACCTGCACAATCTCAGGGTAATAAAATACGGAAGTGTGCTGCATGTGGATTGCCATCTTACTGTGCCCTGGTATATGAATATTCATGAAGCACATACCGAGATTGACGTACTTGGAAACCTTATACGAAAAGATTTTGGTGAGTCTCTGGAGTTGTTTGTACACTCTGATGGTTGTCTTTCATTTTCCTGCAGGATTTGTAATAAAGTAAATTGTAACCAAAGACAGTTTAATTTTGAGCAGCAAATACCATGGACGCTGGAGAATATTTCTGGCAATAAGAAACATCAACTAAATACGCAGGCATGACAAAAACTATTACCCGCTGGATTAAAGAGCATGAGTTTACAAGTGAACTGGAAGGGAATACCATCAACCTTGACGGTGCCCGGCTAAATGGGTTTGGCCCTAAGGCATTATTGCTTTCGGGTCTGGCTGGCTGCTCGGGTATAGACGTGGTGGACATTTTGGAGAAAATGCGGGTTGAGTTTTCTGATTTTGAAATTGATGTTGAGGCAGACCAAACAGAGGAACATCCTAAAGTGTATAAAGAGATTTCAATCACATACAGGATAAAGACTGATATAATCAACGAAGAAAAAGTAAGAAAAGCGATCGGATTATCACTCGAAAAATACTGCGGAGTGGCCGCTATGCTGCGCAAAAACTCACCCATTGATTACAAACTCGAGATTGTAAAATAATATGCTGTCAAAAAAATCTCAATACGCCTTTAAGGCCCTCGAATATTTAACTGCGAAATACAAAGAAGGGCCTGTTTTGATTTCAGAAATTGCTAAGAAGAAAAAGATTCCGCTAAAGTTTCTGGAAAATATATTATTAGAACTGAAAAAAGCCGAAATCTTAGACAGTAAAAAAGGGAAAGGTGGGGGCTATTTTTTAAAGAAATCGCCGGAAAAAGTAAAAGTGGCAACGATTATCAGGCTGGTAAATGGCCCGATTTCCATGTTGCCCTGTGTAAGTCTTTATTTTTATGAGCGATGCAAAAACTGTGATGAAAAGCAATGTGGGCTGCATGATATGATGGTTGAAGTGCGGGATGCGACCCTTAAAATTGTCGAAAACAGGACTCTCAGGGATTTAGTTGTATAAAATCATATTTTTTTATTCCCAATTATCTTTTATTTGCCGGGTATTTTAGTAGTCCACAATCTTAGTAGGATAGTGTTTTTGATTTACATTTGCCAATAGACACAAAATGGGCTGGTAAATGACAAACGAACAGAATGTATGCTGTTAACAAAAGAAGAAATAGATAGGTTACAATCATTGGATGTAGCAGACTCTCTCCGGTTATTGGCAGAAAAATTTCCTGCTCAAGTTGTATTTTCTTCCTCGCTTGGACAGGAAGACCAGGTAATTACAGACCTTATTTTCAGGAATGGCATTCCCATTCAGGTTTTTACACTTGATACAGGCCGGTTATTTTATGAGGCATATGAACTGATTGAAAGGACAAATGCCCGTTATAAAACATCTTTGAAAGTGTATTTTCCGGATGCAGCGGATGTGGAAGAATTTGTTTCAGAGAAAGGCATAAACTCTTTTTATGAGTCTGTTGAAAACAGGAAAGAGTGTTGTTTTCTCAGAAAAGTAAAACCTCTGAACAGAGCCTTGTCAGGTGCAAAAGTTTGGGTTACAGGTCTGCGGGCTGAACAAAGTGATAACAGAAAGGATATGCCGATGATTGAGTGGGATGAGTCAAAACATCTGTTCAAGTTCAATCCGCTTATTAACTGGAGCTATGAAGAAATGCTGAAGTACATAGCTGATAATAACGTACCATATAACCCTTTGCATGATAAAGGATTTATAAGTATCGGGTGTGCCCCATGTACCCGTGCTATCGAACCGGGAGAAGATGCCCGTGCAGGCCGGTGGTGGTGGGAAACTTCAAAAAAGGAATGTGGATTGCATTCGCATGACGATAAATAGCGGTAGTTAGCGGTAAACTTGCTTATTTTGTGAAAATGATTAATAGTGAATGGATATGAATGAAAATGGAAAAATGACAGTGGCAGATAAGAACCTGGGAAAGAGCAGGTGGCTTAACTATATGGAACAACTTGAAGCTGAGAGTATCCATGTATTTCGGGAGGTGGCTGGTCAATTTGAAAGACCTGCATTATTATTTAGCGGCGGGAAAGATTCAATAACACTGGTACACCTGGCTTTAAAAGCATTTTCACCGGGAAAATTTCCGTTTCCGCTGGTGCATATTGATACAGGACATAATTTCCCCGAAGCACTTGCTTTCAGGGATAAATTAGTTGAGGAAATCGGGGCTGAATTGATAGTGAGAAAGGTAGAGGATACTATCAAGCAACGCCGCCTCACAGAACCAAAGGGGAAGTTCCCCAGCCGGAATTGGTTACAGACCTACACTCTGTTAGATACCATTGAAGAATTTGAATTTGATGCTTGTATTGGTGGTGGTCGCCGGGATGAAGAGAAGGCAAGGGCGAAAGAAAGGATTTTTTCTGTAAGAGATGAATTCGGTCAATGGAATCCCAAACTGCAAAGACCGGAGTTGTGGAATATTTACAACGGCAGGATACATAAAGGTGAAAATGTCCGGGTTTTCCCGATTAGCAACTGGACAGAACTGGATATCTGGAACTACATCCGCAGCGAAAAAATTCCGCTGCCATCCATCTATTTTGCCCACGAAAGGGAAGTTATAGAACATGAGGGTCAGTTGATTGCCACCAGTGAATACGTAAGGCCATCAGCAGATGATGCTGTGTCGGTAAAAAGTGTTCGCTACAGGACAGTGGGAGATATGACTTGCACTGCCGCTGTGGAATCGTACGCAAAAACACTCGACGAAGTGGTTAATGAAATTATCGCAACCAGGATAAGTGAAAGAGGCGAAACCCGTATTGATGACAAAGTGACTGAGGCGGCAATGGAGGACAGAAAAAAAGACGGATATTTTTGACAGCAACTTTAGAAAACATGGATTTATTACGATTTATAACAGCAGGCAGTGTGGACGATGGCAAAAGCACATTAATTGGCCGTCTGCTTTACGACAGTAAGAATATTTTGATCGATCAGTTAGAGGCTTTAGAGCGGTCAACTAAGAACCGTGATGATGGTTCTGTTGACCTGGCATTACTTACGGATGGTTTGAGGGCAGAGAGAGAACAGGGAATTACTATTGATGTTGCATACAGATACTTCACAACACCTAAGAGAAAGTTTATTATTGCCGATGCTCCCGGCCACGTTCAATACACCAGGAATATGATAACAGGCGCATCTAACGCCAGCCTGATTATCATTTTGATTGATGCAAGGCATGGAGTGGTTGAACAAACAAGACGGCATTCCATTATCGGCTCTTTGCTAAGAATACCGCATGTGGTGGTAGCCATTAACAAGATGGATCTGGTGGATTATTCGAAAGATGTGTACGAAAAAATTGTGGCCGATTACGAACTGGTGGCAAAGCAACTGGAACTGCCAGAGGTTACTTACGTTCCTATCAGTGCATTAAGAGGCGACAACATTGTTGATAAATCAACAGTGATGACATGGTATGAAGGTAATTGCCTGCTTGAATTTCTTGAAGAAGTAAAAGTTGAAAGTGATATTAATCTGGAGAACAGCAGGTTTCAGGTACAATATGTAATAAGACCGCAGACGGAAGATTTGCATGATTACAGGGGATATGCCGGAAAAGTAATGAGCGGTATTTACAGAAAAGGAGACCAGGTTACCATTCTCCCACAGCACAAAGAAACGACTATCACAAAAATAGAAACAGCGGGAAAAGAAGTGGATGAGGTGTTTTGCCCTCAGCCGGCTGTCATACATCTTGAACATGATATTGATATAAGCAGAGGCGATTCAATTGTAAAAACTGAGGATCAGCCAGTCGTGGCCAATGAGGTGGATGCACTTTTGTGCTGGATGGATGAGAAGCCTTTGCTTCAGGGGAATAAATACCTCTTGCTGCACAATAGCCGTGTGGTGAGGGCAATAGTTAAGCAGATTGAATACAAACTTGATGTAAACTCCCTGGAACATTTTCCGGTGGAGGAAGATGTAAAGCTGAACGAAGTAGTTAAGGCCAAAATCAAACTGGCTGCTCCGCTTGCTTACGATGCTTATAAAAAACTGGCCTGTAACGGTAGCGCAGTGTTAATTGATGAAACAAGCAATACAACTGCAGCAGCAGTATTATTGCAATAGAAATTATGAAGAAGGCAGAACATACAGAAGATGCTAAGTTGTTTGTTGATGAACCTGTTCATGACAGTAACAGTGTTGCTGATGCTTCAAACGAGGAAATAAAAGCAGGCACTAAAAGCATTATAGTTGAGCCCCGCATAATTGGCCCTGAAAATATCCGTAATGAGCGGAAATGGAAACGGCTGGCCACATTCTCTATCATTGGGTTCACCCTCTTGATTATCCTGTTCTTTCTTCTGCCATATATTGACCTGCCATCGTTTAATTACATTGTTGATTCTGTAAAAGATGGCGTACGTCATAAGTTTGCTTTATTCATCCTCGCAGGTTTTTTTGCTCAGTTAGTTGATGGAGCAGTAGGTATGGGATATGGTGTTACCAGTACAAGCCTGCTTATGAGTATGGGAGTTCCCCCGGCATCAATCAGCGGAAGTGTGCATACTGCAGAAATTTTCAGCAGTGCCGCAAGCGGCTACAGCCATTACCGTTTTGGGAATGTAAATAAGAAATTGTTGAGAGTTTTAGTTGTGCCTGGGGTGTTAGGTGCTATTGTGGGTGCAGGTGCATTGGTGTGGGTGGGAGAAAAGCATGGTGAAATGGTAAAGCCTTTTCTGGCAGCTTACTGCATGCTGCTTGGAATACGCATCTTATACCAGGCTTTCAAAAAGAAAAGAAAAAGTAAGAAAGTAAAACGGGCTGGCTGGTTGGCCGGGGCTGGAGGCTTCCTGGATAGTTTTGGTGGTGGCGGATGGGGGCCCTTGGTTACAAGTACGCTGATCGCAAAAGGAAGAAGTCCGCAATATGTTATCGGTAGTGTTAGCCTTAGTGAGTTCTTTGTTACGCTATCAAGTGCCCTGGCTTTTTTTGCAATGATTGGCATCACACATTGGCAGGTTATTGTTGGATTGTTGATTGGAGGTGTAATAGCAGCACCGATTGCGGCAAAACTGGCGGGTAAGTTGCCAGCCAGAACAATGATGATAGCTGTTGGGGCGATGGTTATTCTTTGGAGTGTGAGAATACTGATTAAGTTTTTATAAATTTTTTTACATTAATATCCTACTAAGTTAATAGACTAATAAATTTTCTAATTATGACACAACATGCAGGAAGCGAAAGTTTCGCTAACGTAAGAATGTTCAGAATTGCCAGGGCAGGATTTAGATTATCAATGGTTATTCTCCTGTTTCTGAATCAGCAGCTTAACCTGGTTGCCCAGCCTAATGTTTTTTATGAGATATCAGGAAAGATCACAGATCAGGAAAAAAATGAGCCGCTTCCCGGTGTTTCTATAAGCATAAAAGGAACAGTAAGCGGCACAGTAAGTAAAGATGATGGCGGGTTCATAATCAGGACAAAGCAAAAACTTCCCTTTACCCTTGTTTTTACGGCCATTGGATATGCACCAAGAGAGGTGGAAGTAAAAACAATCAACTCAAAATTATCTGTTGCACTGGCTACGCAAACTGTTTTAGGCACAGAAGTGGTTGTGTCTGCATCAAGGGTTAAGGAAAGTATTCTTAAATCTCCGGTAGCTGTTGAAAAACTTGATATCAGGGCTATAAAAGAAACAGCAGCTCCGTCTTTCTATGATGCTTTGGAAAATGTAAAGGGTGTGCAGATGACAACATCCAGCTTAACTTTTAAAGTGCCAAATACAAGGGGATTTAACATCCCAAACAATTTTCGCTTCATGCAATTGGTGGACGGAGTGGATATGCAGGCCGCAACCCTTGGCGTTCCGCTTGGTAATGCAATCGGGCCAACAGAACTGGATATCCAGAGTGTCGAGATAACTCCCGGAGCTGCCTCAGCATTGTATGGCATGAATGCAATTAATGGAATGGCAAACATGATTACCAAAAGCCCTTTTCAGCACCAGGGATTGAGCATTTACAGTAAAAATGCACTCAATCATATTGATGGTAAAGATTACCCGGTAAGCAATATCAGTGAATTTGCCTTCCGTTATGCAAAAGCTTTTAAAAACAAAATTGCTTTTAAGGTCAATGCAAGTTATATGACAGGGACAGACTGGCAATCGAATTCAACAATTGACCAGAATCCCAACTCCCTGAATACAGCAAACCCTGCCTATGCTGAACTTTCTGGAAGCAACAACCCCGCTTATGATGCATGGAACAGGTATGGCGATGAAAATAACAATGCAGTAACCATCAGCGGAGTGAATTATAACGGTGGATCAAAAACTTTTATTCTTCGCCGTACCGGCTATTGGGAAAAAGACCTGGTGAATCCTAAAGTTGATAACCTGAAGTTTGATGCTGGGATCCATTACAGGCTTACGGACATGGCAGAACTCTCTTACGACTTTCGTTTCGGAAAAATGGATGGTGTCTTTCAGCGGGGAAATAAAATACAATTAGACAATGTAATTGTTAAGAATCATAAAATCGAACTGAAGGGCAGCAACTATTTTGTCAGGGCTTATGTTTCTGTTGAAAATACAGGTGATTCTTACAATCTGAAACCTCTGGCCGATAACCTGCAGCTTACACATTTATCGAACAGTGCTTGGGGTTCCAGGTTTAAAACAAAATTGCAAACTGATTTGAATAATGGCATTGACCTTGCCGCTGCCATGAAAAATGCAAGAACTGTTGCTGATGCCGGAAGGGTTGAGCCGGGAACAGACGCCTTTAAACGGTTAAAAGATACAATTATAGGAATCAATAACTGGGATCACCTGAATGCAGGCATAGCTGGTGCCCCTTCAACCGGTGGCGCATGGATGCTTCAAAAAAGCAGGATGTACCATGCAGATGCACAATATGATTTTGAAAACAGGATTAAATTTTTGCAATTGCTTGTTGGTGCCGATGCAAGGATTTATGAGGTGATTCCTGATGGAAATAATTTTGTGGATTTCTCGAGACCTGTTGCTGAGAGAAATATTCCATTAAAAGACGGAAGTTTTGGTAAGAATGTTTATTACAAAAAATTTGGAGCATTTGCACAGGTTACAAAAACAATGCTGGATGATAAATTAAAGATTGTTTCATCACTGCGCATGGATTATAATCCTGAGTTTTCACCAAAACTTAATCCAAGGATAGCTTTGGTTTATACTGTTAGCCAAAAGCACAATTTCAGGGCTTCATTCCAGAACGGCTTCCGTTTCCCGGCTTTGTTTGAAGCACTTTCGTTTGTGAATAATGGAAATGTGAGAAGGGTAGGAGGTTTGTCGTATATCAATGAAGGACTTGGATACCTGGAAAACTCTTATACACTTACTTCCGTTAATACATTCAATGCAAAAGTAAATGCTGATGTTACTGCTGGAGGCGTAACAGCAAGTCAGGCGGCTGTGGCTAATAAGGCATTGTTGCAGGCAACAAATCTTTCTGCAACAAGGCCCGAAAGGATCAACTCATTCGAGATCGGTTATAAAGCAGTTCTGCTAAATAATAAACTGGCCCTGGACTGGGACGCTTATTTCAACCAGTATGATGGTTTCCTCGGTCAGGTTGAAGTGTCAGTGCCAACTACCGGAAAAGTTGGAACAGACGAATCTGCGGTTGATATGCTTGCCGCCAATCGCAGCAAGCAGGTTCGTTACAGGGTGTTCACAAACGCAAAAAACACTTATAAGAATTTTGGTTCTTCAATCGGATTAACGTGGAATGCCTTTAAGAAGTTTACTTTTTCGGGGAACATTAATTATAACAACATAAAGACAAACAATGAAGCAGATATTTTTATAACCGCCTTCAACACTCCTAAATGGATGACAAACCTTTCTGTAACTAACAGGGAGGTTATTAAGAATCTTGGTTTCAGTATCGCATGGAAATGGCAGGACACTTTCTTGTGGGAGAGCACTCTTGCAACCGGACAAGTTCCTGCATTCAGTTCGATGGATGCACAGGTATCTTATCGTATTCCTGCCGCCAAGGCCACACTGAAGCTTGGAGGTACAAATATTTTTAACAACCGCTATATTCAGTACGCAGCCGGACCAACAATTGGCGGGATTTATTACCTGACTATTTCCCTTGAAGGGTTACTGGAAAAATAACTTTTCGAACAGTCATAAATACGCTTCTCCGTAATATAAACAAACGGGGAAGCGTATCTTTGGTATGATTCAAAACATACCAACATGAAACCGTTGCACCCGGAAACAATCGCTATCAGGTTACAAACAGAAAGAACAGAGCAGAAAGAACATTCTACTCCCATGTTTCTCACCAGCAGTTTTTTGTACGATTCTGCAGAAGATATGGCCGCTGCATTTTCCACCGAATCTCCGGAGGTAAATATCTATACCCGCTTCTCTAATCCAACAGTTGACGAATTTATTAATAAAATTGCCGGTTTAGAAGGTGCAGAAGACGGTATTGCCACAGGCACAGGCATGGCTGCAGTGTTTTCAACCTTTATGGCTTTTTTGAGTAAGGGTGACCATATTATTTCCGCCTCTGCTGTGTTTGGTTCCACACACACCATACTCACTAAGTATCTTAAGCGGTGGGGAATCGAGTATTCGTATTTTGAAATGAGTAAGCCGGAAACCATTGAAGCGATGGTGAAGCCGAATACGAAAATGCTATATGTGGAAACACCTTCCAACCCCGGGCTTGATATTATTGATATTGAATTTGTAGCTGCTGTTTGCAAAAAGCATAACATCTTGCTGGTAGTGGACAATTGTTTTGCAACACCTGCCGTGCAGCAGCCAATTAAATATGGTGCTGATTTGGTGTTGCATTCTGCTACCAAGTTTATTGACGGACAAGGCAGGGTTTTGGGCGGAGTGGTGGTAGGCCGAAAGGAACTGATTCATGAACTCTATCTTTTTGTAAGAAACACAGGACCTTCCATGAGTCCATTTAATGCATGGATTCTCTCCAAGAGTTTGGAAACTTTATTCGTTCGTATGGAACGTCATGCTGCCAGTGCATTGCAACTGGCCCGGCAGTTGAATGGAAACAATAAACTGAGCTGGGTGAAATACCCGTTTCTGGAATCACACCCGCAGTATGCTATTGCAAAAAAACAGATGAGTAACGGAGGGGGTATTATAACATTTGAACTGAAAGGCGGTGTGGAAAGTGGCAGAAAATTTTTGAATGCCCTGCAGATGATTTCAATGACGAATAACCTGGGCGACAGCCGCACCATTGCATCACACCCGGCTTCCACCACTCATTCAAAACTAAGTGAAGAAGAAAGACAGGCAGTGGGGATTTCTACCGGTTTAATCAGGGTTTCTGTTGGCCTCGAACACCCTGATGATATTCTGAACGATATCTTGCAGGCATTGGAGAAGTGCTGACAAATCGGGTCAAATACAATTATGTACCCGGCAGCAGTACTATGCCAAAGGCATCCCCTTGGACTATCATCGCTTGTGCAGTTTACCCTGAGGCAACGAAGGGTACTCTTCAGGGTTCAGTAACACGATAGCAATCGGGTCTATTCAAGAAAAAAGGCCGTCTCTGGCGAAGAGACAGCCTTATAATTAAAGGTATTTATACCTTTCTTTGAAACACAAACAGGTGTACTGCATTTACTGCTTGGTTAAAACAATATTCGTGGGTACGCTAAGTGGTGGGTCGTCAGGATTTTGCACCCCATTGTCTTTCTTAACTGTCCATTGCGCTTGCAAAGGGCACGCATTAGTTGGTGGTGTAAAACAGTTTGGATTTAGAATTTTAATCTCCAAAACAGCTTCAAGAAATCCCCCGCCATTCGGTGCATTTGTTACAGTATTATCTGACAAAACCGCCCTTACTTCAAAATCAGTTGAAATATTACCCGAATAGATGGAATATGGCCAATAGGTAGTAGAGTTACCTATTGGTTTGTATGAGTTATATACTTCAGATACCTGATTGCCATTGGCATCTACAATAATCTTCTTATAATGGCCCCTATACCCGTCAGACATACGCCAAATATTCACTATAAAAACCTCATTGCCGTTTATATATTTCCAAATCCCGGCAAGTATATCAGTTTGCTGAATTGGATGAACCCCATTTACAGGGTTTGGTGTACTATTAAAAGACGATAAGCAGACAAGCCCTATTAGTAAAATAATTGATGTTTTTTGCATATCTTAAATTTTAAAGTTAATTAATTACAATCTGTCTTAGAAATACTGCCATTTGGCTGTTTTTCAACTTTTTTCAGCATAGTAAGACTTGAATTTGTTGCAAAAAGTATTGCAAGTAATAAAAAAAGCAAACGATTCATGTTGTTTTTTTTAGAAATGTTTCAGGCTGAATTATCAGCCTGAAACATTGTGAATCTTGTCTTTTCAATTGTCTTGCCTATAGGTTTTCATATTAATAATAATCCTCGCAACCTCCGGAGGAAATCTTCAAATTATTATTCCAAATTTCAACGCAAGTAATATTTTCTAATTTAAAGAGATTAATATCCCATTGACAGGCCTCACTTCGAGGATTCATATGAACAAAGTTTTTTACAAAAATTAGCACACGAATATTTCCCGAATATCTAACAGACAATACTCTTGCATATTTTAGATTCCCCATCCCGTGAATTATACGGTTTGTATAATTTAAAGGCAAAACTGTCAATAAACTGTCAACAGGTTTGTTTTTAAAGAATTCTAAATCCAATGTCGAAAGATATGCAAGAGTTGTATCCTGCTGCATAACATTAGTACATGATGTCAACTCTTTAAATTCATTACTTTGTTTATTTGCTGTTTCGGCCTTTACATTATTGCACAACAATACAAAAGCCAGAAGAAGTAGTTTTTCCATGATGTAATTTAATTTAGTTTAATAAAATTAGTTTTAGAAGCATCAGATTTATAAAACCCAATACCACAACTAGAACTATTGCCAATTAATTGCAGTAATGCTACTTGTGTAGCATTTTGCCAGTTTGAATAAGCATCTGGATGTGATTGTGCGATTACGGATTGATTGTAGTTTATTAGGTCTATTGGATTTGAAGTAAAGAAATTTCTTGATAATGATACATTCTCAATAACCAAAGCGTATCGTACATTTCCGCAATCCACAAATACAGTATAGTTTTGTTTTGAGTTTATTCGTAAAGGTGCTAAATCTGCGCCACTTGGTGCTGACCGATTTAGTGGGTTGGGATCTGGGTCTGGGTGGGTGTGAAGCTCTCCAATAATAGTTTCCCCGTTTGAAATACTTCGATTTTGCTTAACAAATCCTGGATCATGTGAGGTTGTACAATTTTTGGGATACACATTATTTGAAGAATTTTGTACAAGTATGTGTCCCCATTCTTCGTTATTTGTATTACTTAGTAAAAAAATTGAATCCGCAGTAGAATTGAATATTCTGCTATATCTCGCAAGCATAGAATCAACCGGTTCAGTAACGGGGGGCTCATCCGGGAGTATCGGTTCCCAGCCCGGAGTACATGGGGCGTTAGTTTCAATAAGATTAGAGGTCGGTGTTATCGCCCCTCCGCAAGGTGGCGGTGTGCCACCACCTCCAGTGCCGCCACCTCCTGAGCCGCCGCCAGTTCCCCCTGTTCCGCCAGAACCACTGCCAGAACCGCCTCCGCTTCCACCGCCACCTGTATCTTCCCACCAGCCTTCACATACAGACGAAACAAGATAGCAATGTCCTGGTTCCCCGGGGCCAGCTGCACAATTTAAATAATCACATCCTCCATGGGCTTCGCAATAGGCAACATCTCCGCATACATAAAAATCTACACATAGTTCAACATATGTAAATGTTTCAATAAGGTTGTTTGAAGTAGAAATATTGGTGAGTTTTAATTTTTTTCTGCCATCCGGTCCCGGCACAGATTCAGGAAATAGTTCAATATCCGTTATGTTAAACTCAGTATGTTCTAACGTTCTGTTATCCATCAGCATAAAAAGCAAAGCAAACTTTTCTGCTGTTGAGTCACTATAAGGTGAGCCATGGGGCCTGTTGTGGTATTGCCAATCGCACAGATAGTTAAAAGTAGTATCATTTTGAATGGTTTTAACTACCATTGTTGCATTTACATAATTCTGGCTATCCCTTACGAAAGGGATATAATATATACTGGCTGAGTCCTCAGATTCTGTATAATTACCTTTTCCATTTTTGTTTACACCCGGTTTTTTAAATGAGAGTGTTTTATCCCATCTCGGATAACCAATCATTTGTGTGGTCTTCTCCACAAATCCAAGTTTGTCATTCTGTCGTTTTACATAATCAGCAATCCCCTGCACTTGCGGGTTTGAAGATTTGTGTTCACTAAAAAATCTTGATTCCTTAACCTGTGGGCTGGGTTCTTCCGTTGTCAGGCTGTCTGTCTTGCGGCAGGCCACATAGCCCACAACCGCCAACATTGGCAACAGCCATAAGAATTTTCTTGCTTTCATCAATAATAAATTTCTAATTAAAATTTGGTTTAATCGTTGCATTGCTGCAACCTTTTGCCCTTATGGGGCTTAGTTTCCGATGCGTTCTGTTTGCTTTTTACATCCGGTAAGGTTTAGTTTTTAAATAAATATTTTCCGCTGCTGTTGGGTGGTGAGCCGCAGCAGGGTTTGCATTGCCACTATGGCAATACACTTCAGTAAATCTTTACGACACTTGGAATAATTGTTCGCCTTTTAATAAGGACTTGTGATAAGAAGTAAAAGCTAAGATGTTAACAAAGCTATGCTCCATATTCATCTCTTTTCAAACTTACTCTTTCAAAATATAATAACAAATATTTTGCATATGACTTTAATCAGGTATTCCAACTTTTTCTATTTTCAGCCAGTAATATTTTTTTTAATTTCTAAATCACTTATCACTATGCCTACAATCAATGAAACAGGCCATGCCAAAAATGTAGCAAACTTTCAGGACCTTATCTCCTTCTGTTCCGGTTACCCCGCTTACAATCCAACAGCAACAGCCCTTTCGGTCGCAAACCTCACCACCAAGCTCACTGATGTCCGCACAGCCCTCAATGGTGTCATCGCAGCACAAACAACCTACAATAATGCTGTTAATGCCCGCATGATGGCTTTTGATGGACTCAAAGCATTGTCAACAAGAATTGTCAACGCCTTCGATGCTTCCGGTGCTGATGCCGAAGCTGTAAAAGATGCTAAAACCCTTAACAGAAAATTGCAGGGTAAACGGGCAACACCAAAACAGTCCGCTATCGAACAACCAAATGGCACCACACCGCCGTCCGAAAATTCAATTTCTGTATCACAGCTTAGTTACGACCAGCAAATCGAACACCTGTCAAGGCTCATTTCCCTGCTCACTACATCTGCAGTTTATAGTCCCAACGAGGCAGAGTTAACCACCGCATCACTGCAAACAAAGCTCTCTTCCCTGGTAGCGGCCAATACTGCCGTTATAAATGCTTATACAAATTATAGCAACAGCCTCATTGCACGGAACGACGAACTTTACAATGCTGTAACAGGCCTTGTAAATACAGCAGCATACACAAAAAAATATATCAAATCAGTATTCGGCGCATCTTCGCCCCAGTATAGGCAGGTAAGTGGTCTGTTGTTTAAGCCATACAAATAACTTGTTTGTAACTCTAACGGTTAAATAGCCAAAGCGGAACGGTCTTAAAATCTGTTCCGCTTTTTTATTTTTTGCCTCGGCAAAAAGAAATCTCCGACCCGAAAGAAGAAACCTTTGGCCAGAAAGAAGAAATCTCCGACCAGAAAAAGGAAATCTCTTGTTGGAAAGAAGAAATCTTTGGCCAGAAAAAAGAAATCTCTGACCAGAAAAAAGAAACCTTTGGTTGGAAAGAAGAAATCTTTGGCCAGAAAGAAGAAATCTCTTACCAGAAAAAAGAAACCTTTGGTTGGAAAGAAGAAACCTCTGGCCGGAAAGAAGAAACCTTTCGACAACAAGTAAAATGATTAATCAATAATCTATTTTTTCTGCCTGTGTTTCTCCAACTGCTGCAATGTAGCCCTCATATCTTTTGGCAATGGTGCTTCAAGATGAAGCATCTTACCATCTGTTCCTTCAATAGAGAGTTGAAAGGCATGAAGGGCCAGCCTGCCGAGTATGGGCCGTTCCTCTTCCTCGTTTTTTGATAGCTTGAATTTTGATTTGAGAGAAGATACCAGCACGGCTTTTCCGTCTCCATACAACGGGTCGCAGA
>CALLZY010000032.1 GCA_937858715.1 uncultured Chitinophagaceae bacterium
ATTTGCAAATTTGCTAAAATCTTCACAAATGAAACAGTTCTGGGATCAACGATATGCAGAAAATGAAACGGTTTATGGTTTTGCACCCAATCAGTTCTTTAAGCAGTTTATTGACGGCAGGAAGCCCAGCTCCATTTTATTACCTGCAGAAGGTGAAGGCCGTAATGCTATCTATGCCGCTTCAAAAGGCTGGCAGGTAGATGCTTTTGATTTTAGTGAAGTGGCAAGGGATAAAGCGTTAGGTGTTGCAAGAGGACAAAAACTTAAGATAGATTATGTTCTCAGGGATATGGCCGATTTCAAGGCTGGCAAGCAGTATGATGCAGTTGGGCTGATTTATGTACACTTACCAGAAAAGGAGAGAAAGGCGTTTCATGCAGAAATATATAATTCAATAAAACCAGGAGGTCTGTTTGTATTAGAGGCATTTGCCAAGGAACAGTTTGGGTTAAACAGCGGTGGCCCGAGAGACCTGGCTATGTTATACGATGCACCTTCACTTTGCTCCGATTTTCCATTTATGAACATGATAACCTGTGAACAGAAGGAAATAATTCTTGATGAAGGTGATTATCATAAAGGAAAAGCCGCTGTCCTTCGTATGATAGGTCAACGGCTTTAAAAAATAATAGCACTACTATTTGCCCATAAAGGAAGAGTACATCCACACTAATTTTTCCTGCTGGCGTATGTAATCACTCATCAGTGCATTTGTTCCTTCGTCGTCAGCATCGGCAGAGAGGGACAAAAGTTCTCTTTCTATTTTCAGCAGAATGCCAAATGATTCAAGTACAGATTGTACAGCAATCTTTCCATCGCTGATGTTTTTCTTTTCTTTAATGGCGGCCATTTTCAGGTAATCTGTGTAAGAATGACTCGGGGTGTATCCAAGTGTCAGGATTCTTTCAGCCACTTCATCAATTTTTACCTGAAGGTCTGTATATAACTCTTCAAACTTGAGGTGCAGCTCAAAGAATTTTTCACCCTTGATGTTCCAATGAAAGCCACGGGTGTTTATGTACATAAGCTGAAAGTTTGCTAACAGTAAATCTAATTTACCAGCCAGTTTTTTTGATTTAGCCTGATCAAGACCAATTTGAGATGTTTTCATTTTATGTGAATTTTTGAAAAGTAAAATTATTTCTATTTCTGAATAGTGATACTGAAAATATCCGGTTTTTGATTTTACTGTTAATAACTGGTGAAATGTTTAAACACTTAAGAAGCATATTCAGAGGAATTTTACCCTGATTTTTTACTCCATAAACAATTATTAATAAGTGACATGTATCACACAAGTTAAAATAGTTGGCCAGAAAAGCCCATTATCATTTCAGTACCTGACAGGAGTCATTTTTATCTGTGACAGAACTCGCAAACTTAGAGATGAACCGGGAGGAGTTTTGTGCCGTAATACACAGTTAAACAATTTGCTAAATAAACAGTCATTATGAAACATCTTGTAATTCTTGGTGCCGGTACCGCAGGTACAATGATGGCCAACCATCTTAAGAAGCACCTGAAAAGACCTGAATGGCGCATCAGTATAATTGATGAAAGAACAGAACATCACTATCAACCAGGTTATCTATTTCTTCCTTTCGATATTTACGATCCGGAAGATATTGTAAAAACAATTGAAGAGTTTATTCCTAAGAACGTTAACCTGATTCAGGCGAAAATTGATAAGATTGTTCCGGCAGAGAATAAAGTAATAATGACTAACGGAACAGTTGCCATCTATGATGTGTTGATCATTGCCACAGGTGCAAGAACTGCCCCGGAGGAAATTGAAGGAATGAAAGGTGAAGAATGGATGAAGTCTGTTTTTGATTTTTATACTTTTAAAGGTTCTCTGGCATTAAGGGACAAATTGAAAAACTGGGAAGGTGGCAAATTGGTGGTGCATATTACAGAGATGCCGATTAAATGCCCGGTAGCTCCCCTTGAGTTTGCATTCCTGGCCGACTCATTCTTCAAGGACAAAAAAATGAGGGATAAGGTTGAGATTACTTATGTTACTCCGCTTAGTGGTGCCTTTACCAAGCCAAAAGCAACAGAAGCACTTGAGCATTTGCTTGAAGAAAAACACATAAAGATTGAAAGCGACTTTGCCATAATGGAAGTGGATAATGAAACAAAGGAGATTGTTGATTATGGAGGAAGAAGGGTTCCTTTCGACATTCTGGTGACAGTTCCTACAAATAAAGGAGATGAAGTGATAGAAAGGTCTGGTTTGGGTGATGACCTGAATTTTGTGCCGACACATAAAGCGACGCTGCAGTCAAAGGCACATGAGAACATTTTTGTAATCGGTGATGCCAGTAATATACCTGCATCAAAAGCCGGTTCAGTTGCCCACTTTGAAGCTGAAATTCTTACAGAAAATATACTACGGTATGTGAAAGGCGAGCCCTTGAAAGAAGAGTTCGATGGCCACGCCAACTGCTTTATCGAAACCGGTGGTGGTAAGGCTCTGCTCATTGACTTTAACTATACACATGAGCCGGTTGAAGGAACTTTCCCGTTCCCGGGTGTTGGCCCCCTTCGCCTGATGAAAGAAAGCCGGATGAACCACCTTGGCAAACTTGCATTCAAATGGATTTACTGGCATATGCTGCTGAAAGGCACACATATTCCTTTTGTATCAGCAACAATGTCTGAGTCAGGAAAAAAATATGATAAGTAATAAAACAACAATTCTTAATTATATAAAATCAACAACATGGAAAGAACAATAGCTGGCAAAACAATTGCCGTAAACGACGAAGGTTACATGACAGATTTCAAGCAGTGGGATAAATCAATAGGCGAGGCCCTTGCTGCTGAAAATGAACTTAGCCTGACACCCAGGCACTGGGAAGTACTTGAGTATATTCAAAAAGAGTATGTGAATGAAGTGCCGCTGAGCATACGCAAAATAGGCAAAAGCGGAGTGGTGGACATTAAGGAGTTTTATGTGCTTTTCCCCAAAGCCCCTTTGAAAACAGCAACTAAAATTGCCGGCATCCCTAAACCCGCAAGCTGTATTTAATAACCAATAAAAACTTTGTTATGAGCGAAAATAAAGGTGAAATAAAAAAGATGATGATCATCTTGTCAAAAGCAACATTGGAAAATGTTTATGCAGCTTTTGTACTGGCCAACGGAGCAAGGATGGAAGGTATTGATGCTGAAATATTCTTCACTTTCTTTGGCCTGGAGGCTGTTCACAAAAAGAAAATGAACGGGTTGCATATTGCAACTGTTGGCAATCCCGCTATGCACATGCCTACCATGATTGGTGGTCTGCCCGGCATGGAAGCCTTTGCAACAAAAATGATGAAGAAAGAAATGGAAAAACTTGATATGCCGGAAGTGCCGGAGTTTCTCGAAATCCTTTCTGACTCAGGTGTAAAAATGTGGGCTTGTAAACTTGCCTTTGATATGTTTCATTATAAAAAAGAGGATTTGTTTGAAGGAGTGAACGATATAATAACTGTTGGTGATTTTTATAAGAAGAGTGAAGGCGAAGGCGTTCACATGTTGTTTATTTAGCAGAAATTCCGGGGAGTTCATCCCCGGGAAATTGAAGCCGGGGATGTTTTTACATTCCCGGCTTTTTAATGGGGCAGTTTGTCTCTTAGACGGCCGTAAGTCCATGTCCCGGCTATTGCACTCAGAAGTGTCACAATTGCAACGGTGGCACCTGTACCAATTTGAGCAAAAATTGGTCCGGGACAGGCACCGGTAAGGGCCCAGCCAAAACCAAATAACAGACCGCCTATGATATTTCCTTTGTTGAGTTTGCGGGTTACAAATTCAATCGGCTCGCCGTAAATAGTTTTTATGTTGAACCGTTTAATTATCCAGACAGAAATAATACCAACAATTACCGCTGAACCAATTACGCCGAACATATGAAAACTCTGCAAGCGAAACATTTCCTGTATCCTGAACCAGGATATTACTTCCGCTTTTACCAGGATGATACCAAATAAAATTCCAGCAATGGCATATTTAAAATTATACCACCAAGGATGATTGAGTTCTGACTCGTTAAAACAAACGGCATCTAAAGACCTTACCTCAAAGTCGGCATTTTGTGTCAGGAATTCGTGGTGTTTTTTTTCTTCAACGGTATTTGGAGTCATAGTATTACAGGTTTATGATAATGGGAATAAGCAGATTTGAAACAATAAAGCCTCCCGCCATAAAGCAAACAGTGGCAATTAATGAAGGAAGCTGGAGGTTGGAGAGTCCCATGATGGAGTGACCGCTGGTACAGCCTCCTGCATATCTGGTGCCGAATCCAACAAGAAAACCCCCTGTAACAATTAGGACTAAACCTTTCAATGAAAAAAGTGAGGGCCAGTTGAAAATTTCTGTGGGTATCAGTTGTGTGTAATCAGTGATACCATAGGAAGAAAGTTCTTTTACCAGTTTGGGGTTCAGTTGTATTGAAGGTGAAGTTGTTAACAATTGTGCCGCAATACTGCCACCGATCAAAATACCACCAACCAGAAACAGGTTCCAGGTTTCTTTTTTCCAATCATATTTAAAAAAGGAAATACGTCCTGGAAAACAGGCAGCACATATATGCCGGAGCGATGATGATATTCCAAAGGATTTGTTCCCGATGATTAACAGCACAGGAACCATCAGTCCGATCAGCGGCCCGGCAATATACCAGGGCCAGGGTTTCATTATCCACTCAGGCATAGTCTATAATTTTTATGGACTGTAAAAATATCAGGAACCGATTTAATAACCAACTTTAGAATAAATTAATCTAGTTTCGTTATAGTTGACTTTCTAAGCATAAAAAGGCCCGCTTACGTTGCGGGCTTTCTTTCTTATTTCTTCTTAAATTCTAATGTTTGCAATTTTTTCCACATCCATTACCGCACCCTTTGCCATTTCCCGGGCCGTTGCCGGGTTTATTACCTTCATGTCCTTCGTGGCTGTTTTCAGAATTTATGATTGCATCATATGCTTCCTGGCTCAGGATTTCGGGTTTGTAGTCAATTCCCTGTCTTTTCAGATTACGGGTAAAAGCCCGGAGGTGATTTCCAGAGGCCATTTTCAAATACTTATAAGTGGAAATTATTTCTTCATTT
Organism: uncultured Chitinophagaceae bacterium; assembly: GCA_937858715.1. GTDB lineage: Bacteria > Bacteroidota > Bacteroidia > Chitinophagales > Chitinophagaceae > JJ008. The sequence goes on from CALLZY010000032.1 coordinate 5,100, forward strand.
TCTGTTTCGCTTATTCTTTTTTCAAGATCGGCAATATCAAGCTCCTCAATTTTGGCACCTGCTTTAAGGGCATCTGTCAATGAGTTGCTGCCACTGGCAGCCAGGTCTTTATAATAATTGCTGAATGCGGGGTTAGAGAATACGCCTCTCTTATCATTATTGTTTTCTACAGGGTCTGTAAGTTTATACTTTGTGATTAGCTCTTTTACCCTATCCATGTGATGTTGTTCACTTTGACGTATGTTGCCAAAGGGATTAACTTCCCATTTTTCATACATAGCATTATAAACATCTCTGGCCAGTTTTTCTTCCTCTCTCATGTAGAGAATTGCTTCTTTTTCCTTTTGGTTCAAGGATACAATTTCTTGTGCAGAAATGTTGAGGCTGCTGATTGCAGCAAGTATTACGGTAAGGAATCGTTTCATGTTTTTCATTTGTCGGGTGATTAACAATAGTTTAATAGAATAAGACGCAGATTTAAAAACTATCCTATGGGACACAATAAATTACTGCAAACTTCTTCTTAAGGGGGATAAAAACAAGCGGCGTGACGTTAGACCACACCGCTTTAATTTTTTGCAGAACCTGTAATTCTATCTGATTTTACTTTGAAGGCTTGTCCATGGCCCGCCGTTATATACCTCAATTCCGGCAGATTTGAGTATGTTTTTTGCCATGCCGCTTCTGCCTCCGCTAAGACAAACAGTAATAACTGGTTTATTCAGTTTTTTAATGTCTGCGACTTTACTACGGATACTCTCAACAGGATAATTTTTTGAGCCTTTGATATTGCCACTCCTGAACTCCATTGGTGAACGTACGTCAATTATTACGGCGCCGTTGTTTACCAGTTCTTTGAAATCGACAGTTTTAATGCCAAATATTTTTTTTATGAACTCAATCATCTTTTTTCGTTTTAGTTAACTAAGAATTGCATATCACCAATACCACCGCCATTATAAACATTTGATATGCCGTTTTGGGCAAGAATACTGGCTGCCATACTGCTTCTGGCACCACTACGACAATAAACAACCACTGCTGTATTGAAAGCCTTAAACTCGTCTGTTTTATATGGGATTTGGTCAACCGGAATATTTTTTGCGCCGGCTATGTGCCCCATTTCATACTCCATGGGTGTACGTACGTCGACGATTACTGTGGTGGGGTTATTTACGATTTCTTTTAAACTGCTCATTTCTTTTTAAGATTGATTTAGTGATGAATTTGATTTAGTTATAATAAAGTTGTTGGACAAACATATTCTGTCAGGCTGAACTTGCCTGATTCCTTTATTGCCTTAAAACCAGTTTTAACATCAATAAGGTTGTCGTAGCCTCTTGCCCTGAGGATGGAAACAAATATCATGGAACGATAACCTCCTGCGCAATGAACATAGTATGTTTTATTCTTGTCAATTTTTGCCATACTGTCATTAATAAAATCAAGCGGGGCATTTTCGGCATCAACAATATGTTCGCTCAGATATTCACTATTCTTCCGAACATCAAGAATATTGACTGATTCCGTATTCAGTTTGTCAGCCAGTTCATCGGGACTTACAGAACGAATCTGATCTGTTTCTTTTCCAGCTTCTTTCCACGCATTAAAGCCGCCTTTCAGGAAACCAATGGTGAAATCATAACCTACACGGGCAAGTCTTGTTATGACCTCTTCTTCACGGCCATCGTCTGTAACAAGCAGAATTTCTTGTTTTATGTCAGGTATTAAAGCGCCAACCCATGGGGCAAATTGTCCGTTTATGCCAATATTAATTGAGTTGGGGACAAATCCCTGTGCAAAAACTTGCGCATCCCTTGTATCAAGGATGATTGCACCGGTTTCGTTGGCAGCAGTTTCAAATGCATCGGGGTTTAAAGCATGTTGTCCACGTTGCAGCACTTTATCAATACTGTCATATCCCTGGATGTTCATCATTACATTTAAAGGGAAGTAGGAGGGTGGTGCCACCAATCCGGTTGTTACTTCCTTTATGAAATCTTCTTTCGTCATATCTGGCCGCAGTGCATAGTTTGCCTTTTTCTGATTGCCAAGTGTATCCGTTGTTTCCTTACTCATGTTTTTTCCGCAGGCACTGCCGGCGCCGTGTGCAGGATAAACAATAATATCATCGGGCAGGGGCATTATCTTATTGCGAAGCGAGTCAAATAAATAACCAGCCAGCATATCCTGTGTTAACTCTGCTTTTACTTTTTGTGCAAGGTCTGGCCGGCCCACATCGCCGATAAATAATGTGTCGCCCGAGAACAAGCCAATTTCTTTACCTGCTTCATCTTTTAAAAGATAACAGGTGCTTTCCATTGTATGTCCCGGTGTATGAATGACTTTTATTGTTGCTTTTCCAACAGTAAACTCCTGACCATCTTCGGCTACTATTGCGTCAAATGCTGGTGCTGCATTCGGCCCGTAAATAATTGGGGCGCCGGTTTTTTCAGAAAGATCAATATGGCCGCTTACAAAGTCTGCATGAAAATGTGTTTCAAAAACGTACTTTATTTTTGCATTGTTACGTTCTGCTTTTTGAATGTAAGGCAGAACTTCACGCAATGGATCAATGACAACCGCCTCTCCATCGCTTTCGATGTAGTAGGCTCCTTGTGCCAAACATCCGGTGTAAATCTGTTCTACTTTCATTGGTCTTTGTTTGTGGTGACAAAATTCATATTAAGTCAAATATCATACAGTGACATCAATCACAGTATTGTTATGGGCGAAGGAATATTTCTTTTGTGATTATATATATTCCCATGGTAAGGATGAACCAGCCAAAGCCTTTTTTTAAAGCTACCGGGCTGATTTTTTCAGACAGTTTTGCTCCGATAAAAATTCCGGCAACTGCGAGTGTAGTAAAGATGGTTAGCAACCGCCAGTCGAAATGAAACTGTTTCAGGCTAAATAAAAATCCAAATAATGAATTGATAGCTATAATCATCAGTGATGTACCGACTGCCTTTTTCATATCAAGGCCGAGGAATAACACCAGTGTTGGAATGATTAGAAAACCACCACCGGCACCAAGTAATCCTGTTATTACCCCAATGGCAAGGCCGAAAAACATAAGAGGAAATATCCGCTCATGCCGAGGACGGGGTAACCTGTCGTTTTTCTCATCTTCTTTATTAGCAATCATTGAGTAGGATGCGAGCAGCATCAGCACCGCAAACACAACCATCAGCAGCATATTTTTGGAAACAGATAAGCTGGCTGATAGGTTTATAGTGTCTGGAATTTCCGGTAATAAATAATGCCGTGTAATAAATATTGAGAATACTGAAGGAAAACCAAATTCGGTTACAGCTTTAAAATCAAGCATGCCTTTAGCATTTGCCCTGAGGCCACCTACAAGACTAGTGGTGCCAACAATGAATAATGAACTGGTGGTAGCTAATAGCGGATTTACATGAAGAAGATAAACAAGGACTGGAACGGTCAATATTGACCCGCCGCTGCCTACAAGTCCTAAAGAAATGCCAATAAAAATGGCTGCTATGTAGCCAAATATCTCCATGTAATTTTTTGCAAGATTAACAGAAACCGGCTTCAGCTTTCGTGACAGTAATCACAGCATCCTGAGTTAAAAAAGTTCAATCATGTTTCTGTGAAGTTTCAGCAGGTTACGTTGCTCCATCTTCTTCAGCAGCCTGGAAATTACCTCCCGTGAGCTATTGAGATCGTCAGCTATTTGCTGATGAGAAATCTCCAGTTTCTTTTTCCCTGTCTTATCTGAGTAGCGTTTCAGGAAAAATTCAAGTCTTTCGTCCATGTTCCGGAAAGCGATATTGTCAACAACCTCCAGTATTTCATCAAACCTTGCCCTGTATGTCTGAATAACAAACTGGTACCATGTTTTGTATTGGTTCATCATGTCATCCATCAGGTGAACGGGTATCATCAGCACTTCTGTATCTTCTTCGGCGACTGCCATCAGTTCGCTGGTGTGGGACTGGATGGCACATATCATTGATACGGCACATGCCTGTCCGGGTTCCAGATAATATATCAGGAATTCGCCACCTTCCTGGTTTTCACGGTATATTTTTATCCGGCCTTCTAAAATCAATATAGTTGATTTTATATACTGGCCTGTACGCATAATGATATCGCCTGCATAAAAGGTTCGTTGAACGGCTTCTTTTTCTATCAGTTCAACAAGTTGTGGTTCAAATTGGGGAAATTTTTCTTTCCAGTTCATACGGTAAAGTTAGGGGTATGTAGTATATGCAGTGTCAATGGTGGCTGAGTTTGATTTTTATTCAAGAACTTTTTCCATTCTCATACTTCGGCTGCCCTTGACAAGTATATGTGTATTATGAAAATTTTGTTTTTCAAACCATTCTTTAGCCTCTGTTGAGTTATTAAGAGAAAAGAATGGATGGTTGCACTTTAGAAAATCGCCACCTACAAGTACGACTGAAGTCCAGTTGTATTGGCCAATCAGCTGTATGATGGCTTTATGTTCATCAAGACTTTCCTCTCCTAATTCGGCCATTCCTCCTAACATCAGTACTTTATTATCAGCTTTCAGGTTGGCAAAGTTTTCAATGGCCAGTTTCATACTGCTTGGGTTTGCGTTATATGCATCCAGTATTATTTTATTACTTCCTTTTTCGATCATCTGCGACCGGCTGTTGGACGGCATATAGTTTTCAATAGCCGATATTATCTTCTTATCAGGCACATTAAAATGTTTTCCAACTGTAACGGCAAGCAGTATATTAGGAAGATTATAATCACCCACCAGATGGCTTTTAATATTTCCGGTTTCAGAGCCTTTTGTAATACTCACTTCAAGAAAGGGATTACTTTCTATGACGGTACCTTCTATTAAGGCATTTTTTGTGCCGTAAGTAATTACTGTTGGAATGCCCTTGCTCATTTCCCGCAGGTAATCATAATCCCACATAACAAAAGCAGTACCGTTGTTATACCGCAGGTAGTCATAAAGTTCGCCTTTACCTTTTCTTACTCCTTCCACACCGTCAAATCCTTCCAGATGGGCCTTTCCGCAATTGGTAATGACACCATGAGTGGGCTGGGTATATTCACAGTAGCCTGCAATTTCTTTTTGGTGATTGGCCCCCATTTCAATTACGGCCATTTCTGCATCGGGTTCTATTTTGAGAATTGTTAGCGGAATACCGATATGATTGTTGAGGTTACCTTCTGTAGTATATGTTTTAAATGTGGTGGAAAGAACGGTGTGTACCAGTTCTTTGGTGGTGGTTTTTCCGTTGCTGCCGGTAATGGCAATGAAAGGAATATTCTTAAATTGCTCTCTGTGATGTTTTGCTAATTGCTGCAGGGTGATCAGTACATCTTCTACCAGTATTATCTTTTCTCCTGTGTGAAACTTCTTTTCATCTACAACAGCATAAGCGGCACCATTTTCTATTGCCTGCCGGGCAAAACTGTTTCCGTTGAAATTATCGCCTTTTAATGCAAAAAAAATATCGCCTTGTTTTAGTTTCCGGGTATCTGTCTGAACGGATGGAAACTGCCTATAGATTTTATACAGTTCTTCAATTTGCATGTTGCAAAAATAGCTGTAAACAATTTTTACGCTGCAAATAAAAAACCCTCCGAAACGGAGGGCTTTTTGTTATTTTCTGAAGGGATTATCTCTTTTGCCTTCTGGTTTTAAAATGCTGGCCAGTTTTGCGGCCATTACCTTCAGGGCTGCCCATGCGGTTCATAGCGCAACGGAAACCAAGGGTGCTAAGAGCCTGGTCTTCCTCAAGGAAGCGGCGTGAGCCTGGCGTTAACCAATAAGCTCTGTCGTTCCAGCTGCCACCTTTAAATACTTTTGATCTTTCAGGATCAATAAGAGTTGTTTGGCCATAGCCGTATTTAATATCTGTAGAATCTTCTCCATCAAGGTAAGCAATTACATTACCCCTTTGGTAGTTTCTGCGGTTTTTGCTTTCCTCATCAGTTACGTCAACCATTTTCACACGGCCAACGCTGTCTTTTTCATAACGTTGAGAAGGATCCATAGTTGTCGAGTCGGCAACATAGAGCTTCTGGTACTTGTTACCGCGGAAAGGAGCCGGCTGGTCATCAAAATCAAGTGCTGAAAGCGGACGATAGGTATCTTCCACCCACTCACTTACGTTACCAGCCATATTATAAAGGCCAAATCCATTAGGGAAGAAAGACTGAACTTCTGAAGTATAAAAGGCACGGTCATTCAAACCACCTGCCACACCGGCGTTATCGCCTGAGCCTCTTTTAAAGTTTGCGAGGAATGTTCCCTGCCAGCTTCCGTGACGGGTATCCCGAAGGCCATTGACATTTTGCGCCCATGGATACATTTGTTTATTCATGGCCAATTCCTCACCTCTCTTACCTTCTTTAGCAGAAGGGCGGGGATTCTGATAAATCAGGCCGTAGGCTGCATATTCCCATTCAGCCTCAAAAGGTAAACGATAATCTGGTAATAGAACACCTGATTCCAGTGTAGCAACAGTTTGCTTAGGCTGACCTTTTGGTGTTTTCATTTTACCCGGAGGCGCTGTGTACAAGCCAAAAAGGTAAGATTTTGTGGTAAAGTTATTATCTCCCTGTTGTGCGCCGGGTTTCAGGTTATTCTTATTAACATAACCTTTGTCTATTAGAATTTTTTCATTAACCCTGTCGGTTCTCCAAAGACAGAAATCTTTTGCCTGCTGCCAGGAAACACCTACTACGGGATATTCGTTAAAGCCAGGGTGACGGAAATAATATTCAACCATTGGTTCGTTATAGCTCAACTCACTTCTCCAGCAAAGGGTATCGGGTAAGGCTTTTTCAAGAATTTTTGCATTGGCAGGATCTGAAGGATCAAAAACCCTTGTTAACCAGTGCAGGTATTCACGGTAGTGAACGTTAGCAACCTCTGTACGGTCAATATAGAAAGAAGGAACTGATACACGGCGGGGGATGTTGTTCCAGTCGCCCATTACATCTTCTTCAGTTTGACCCATAGTGAAGGTACCACCCTGAACAAATACAAGACCGGGACCCAAGCCTTGCTCTTTGGCTTTTGAAACCTGGTAACCGCCCATGTTTTTGTCGTTGTAGTTCCAGCCTGTAACATCAGATTTGCTGGATTTTTTCTTAAACAGGCCACCATTTTTACATGAGGCTAAAAGCACCAGAAAGGATACCAGAATTGTTAAGTTTCTCATTGTTTTTTGCATAAACCTATGAATTGGAATATTTTTAACGCTGGCGGGTAATAAATATTGCATATAAAATGCGGATTTCCGCCAGAATTGCGAATATATGTACTTTGAAAAGAAAGCATAACGGAGTTTTACGTTTTTTTGAGTGTATTTTCCCAAAAAACCACATTGGTTTCTATGGCAGGAAAATTGAAATATTTTCTTTTTTTATTTGTGTTGTTTGTTGCTTTTAAAGCTCGGGCACAGAGAACCTATTCTTCTAATTCGGTTCTTGCTTCGGGTAGCTGGTATAAAATAAGTGTTTCTAAACCAGGAGTTTATAAAATAGATTTGCCCTTCCTGAGTAATCTGGGTATTAATACTTCCAGTCTTCCTTCAGCATCCATCCGGCTTTTTGGAAACGGCGGCAATATGTTAAGCGAAGCGAATGCCAGTACCTGGACTGACGATCTTACAGAACTTGCTATTCAGGTGGCTGATGGCGGTGATGGTACTTTAAATGGGGCGGACTATTTTATTTTTTTTGCAGACGGGGCTGGTAAATGGGAAAAAGATTCCGCAAATCAGTCCTTTATTCACAAACAAAACATCTATTCGGATAAGGCATTTTATTTTTTATCTGTTGGCGGCACGGGGAAAAGAGTTATAGAGGTTCCGTTGGTTTCTATGCCCGGGGCTGTTGTAACAAGTTTTTCTGAACGGATTTTTCATGAATCTGATTCGGTAAATTTTCTCGGCAGTGGCAAGGAGTGGTATGGTGAGGAATTTGCCAATGCCCCGGGTAAGACATTGTCAAGGGATTTTAGCATAACGGTTCCTGATATTTTGCCTGCTTCTGGTATAGCATTGAACAGTCGTATGGTTTCTCGTTCTATGGGTGCGGGCAGCCGGTTTGATATTAAACTGAATAATCAGCCGGCTGGTCAGCTGGCCATCCCATCTGTTGGCAGCGGTACTTACGATCTTTTTGCGGCAGAAAACTCAGTTCGGGTAAATGCCTTGGCTGCTACAGATGCGGTTACAATCAACTACACATTTGTTCCCGGCAGTTTTAATGCACAGGGCTGGCTGAATTATTTTGAACTTTTTTGCCGGAGGCGATTATCTCTTTCTGATATGGATCAGCTACTTTTTCGTGATTGGCAGTCTGTCGGTAATAATGTTTCAGAATTTGTAATCGGTAATGCAAATTCTTCTTTACAGGTTTGGGATGTGACAGAGCCCTTAAATCCTAAGAGAATGCAAGGTGATTTCATCGGTTCGGAATTCAGGTTTAAAAACTATTCAGAGAGATTACGGGAGTATGCAGCTTTTACCAATGCGAACTTTCTTATCCCGGTTGTTGAGGGCCGCATCAGTAATCAGAACATTCATAACAGTACTCCGGCTGATTTAATTATTATCACACATACATCCTTGCTTGCGCAAGCCGAAAGGCTGGCTGACATACACCGCCAGCATGATGGAATGAGAGTGGTTGTGGCCACCACTCAGCAGGTTTATAATGAATTTGCCAGCGGAAATCCGGACCCGTCTGCAATCAGGGATTATGTAAAAATGTACTACGATAAGTACAGGAATACCCCTGGCAGTGAACTCAAATACCTGCTATTAGTCGGAGATGCTTCTTATGATTATAAAAACAGGCTGCTGAATAATACCAATCTTGTTCCGGCATGGCAGAACAACTTTTCTTTAGACCCATTATCAACTTATGCCTCCGACGATTTCTTTGGTTTTCTGGATGACGATGAAGATATCAACTCAGGTATGGTAACCAATTTGCTGGATATTGGTATTGGCCGTGTGCCGGCAAAAAATATTACTGAGGCAAAGAATTTTGCAGATAAAGTTCAGGCTTATCTTTCCGCTGCAGCAATTGGACCATGGAGAAATACCCTCACAATTGTGGCAGATGATGAGGATAATAACCTCCATTTTCAGGATGCAGAAGTTGTATCTGCGGCTGTATCAGCCTATCCGGTTGTTAATCAGCAAAAAATCTACCTAGATGCATACAAACAGGAAACGGGACCGGGAGGGAGCAGCTACCCCAAAGCAATTGAAGCCAGCAATAATCAGATTTACAACGGCACCCTGATCTGGAATTTTAGCGGACACGGCGGACCTTCCCGTCTTGCTGAAGAAACTATACTTGATCAGCAAATAATTAATAGCTGGAAGAATGACAACAGGTTGCCTTTGTTTGTTACTGCTACCTGCGATTTTGCCCCTTATGATAATCCTGAGGTTAATTCAATCGGAGAAAATTTGCTCCTGAGGCCTCAAACAGGAGCCATAGCGCTTATGACCACCACCCGGCTGGTTTTTGCTTACAGTAACCGCCTGATTAACGGCAACTATATGAAATATGCGATGGAGGAACTGCCTGGTGGAAAGCACCGTTCACTTGGAGAGGCTGTAAAAGAAACCAAGAATTACACTTACCAAACCTCATCCGATATCAGCAACAACAGAAAGTTTACCTTGCTTGGCGACCCGGCCCTTACACTGGCATTCCCATCAATGAAAGTCCGGGTGACAAAAATTAACGGCATTGCTCCTCCAATGGTTGATACACTCAGTGCAGGAGAAAAAATTACAATTGAAGGAGAAGTTACTGACCATTCCGGGAATTTGGCCACAGGATTTAATGGAACAGTATATCCTGCGTTATTTGATAAACCTCAAACTATATATACACTGGCAAATGATCTAGGGAGCCAGGTTGCAGGTTTTCAGGTGCAGAACCAGCCATTGTATAAAGGCCAGGCAACTGTTAATGGGGGAAAATTTGCCTTTACATTCAAAATGGCAAAAGATTTGAATCAGCAATTTGGTGCAGGAAAACTCAGTTTGTACTGCGAAAACGGCAGCACAGATGCAGTAGGCTCTTTTTCTGGCTTCATAGCCGGTGGCAGCTCAGGCAGCCCTGAAAGTGATAACAAAGGGCCGGAAATCAGGCTTTTTCTAAATGATGAGTTATTTGCCAGTGGGGGACTGACCAACCAGTCTCCGGTATTAATTGCAAAACTGGCCGACAGTTCGGGAATCAACACGGCAGGTGCAGGGATCGGACATGATATTATTGCAACATTGGATAACGATTCGAGGCAATATTTTTTGTTGAATGATTTTTATCAGGGAGAATTAAACGATTTCCAAAAAGGAATGGTACGGTTTCAATTGCCAGCCTTGCAACCGGGATTTCACTCTCTGAAGCTCAAAGCATGGGATGTAGTGAATAATTCCGGTGAGGCACAGATTGATTTTTTGGTGGCTAATGATGATGAGTTGCAACTGCACCATGTTTTGAACTATCCAAATCCGTTTACGAAAAGTACTCATTTTTGGTTTGAGCACAACAAACCGGGGCAGACATTGCGGGTGCATATCAGGGTCATGACCCTGACAGGAAAGATTGTAAAAACCATTTCGGAAGAAATCATTACAGAGGGTACACGGTCAGCTTCTGTTTACTGGGATGGCAAGGATGACTATGGCGATAAACTGGCAAAAGGAGTGTATGTATATATACTTAAGGTAGGCTTGCCCGATGGCAGCAGTAAAAAGAGTATTGAAAAACTTGTGATATTGTGATGACATTTATTGCAGGGTTTTCGCCTTTAAGGGCACTCAGATTGCTGAAAAAGCGTATGTGAAGAAGGTGTGAAAGAAAAAAAGGGGGACTAAATTTTTTTTCACAATAAAACGCAAAAAAGAACGTTTTTTCCTCAAATTTGCAATGTTGGCTTTGTCCTGATGGCAAAATGAAAAATTTCAGTTATCTGATTTTTTTTGGTTTAGCATAAAAAACTGTAATTTAGTTTTGTATTTGTATAAAAGCCATATATTTACACCATTATTAAAAACTTTCTAATGAGACCAACTGCTTTAAAACTAACTGCCGGACTCCTGCTTTTCTGTGGTTTAACAGTAAATGCACAAATTAATCAGGATACAAGAACAGTAACTACCGCTGTTCCGTTTCTTCGTATATCACCAGATGCCCGTTCAGGCGGCATGGGCGAATTAGGAGTAGCTACTTCTGCCGATGCTTATGCAGGATTGTGGAATCCTGGTAAAGTTGCTTTCAACCAATCTAAAGGTGGTGTAGGTGCTACTTACACTCCATGGTTAAAAGATTTAGTAAATGATGTTTACCTGGCAAATGTTGCCGGCTTCTATAAGATAGACGATAATTCATCTATCAGCGGAGCTGTTCGCTATTTCAGCCTTGGTAATATTGACTTTACTGATATCCTCGGTAACACATTTGCCAACTACAGGCCCCGTGAGTTTGGCGTTGATGTTCAATATTCCCGCAAGCTTAACGCTAAGAATGGCGTTGGTATCGGTATTAAATACATCAACTCTAACCTGGCTGGTGGTACTTCAGTAGGAAGCACTTCATACAAAGCTGGTAACTCCGTTGCTGCCGACTTAGGTTTCTATCACAATGGCGTTGGTGCTAATGGTACTGGTCTTGCTTGGGGTGCAGTTTTATCTAACCTCGGTTCTAAAGTATCTTACACTGATAATGCTGATGCTAAAGATTTCATTCCTGCTAACCTCGGTTTAGGTTTGAATTACACTAAGCAAATGAATGCTGAGAACAAATTATCTCTTGGTTTGGAAGTAAACAAACTGCTCGTTCCAACTCCTCCTGCGTCAGGCGATGCTGCTGCTATTGCTGAATACAGGAAGAAAACTGTAATTGGAAGCTGGTTCAGTTCTTTTGGCGATGCTCCTGACGGGTTTGCTGAAGAATTGAAAGAGTTCACTGTTTCTGCAGGTGCTGAATACACTTACAACAATCAGTTCTCTCTTCGTGCAGGTTACTTCTTCGAAGACAAAACAAAAGGTAACCGTCGTTATTTCACTGCAGGCCTTGGCGTTAAATACAATGTATTCAACTTCAACTTTGCTTATGTAGTGCCTAGCGGTTCTGGTGTTAGCCGTAACCCATTATCAAACACACTTCGTTTCTCTGTTTTGTTTGATTTTGCAGGTGGTGCAAAGAAGTAATTGGCTAAACAAAATATAACAATATTAAGAGGCTGTCCTTAAGGGCAGCCTCTTGTTCATTATAGAATTGTTTTTATTATGAAATAAATGTTTTGAAATGGCATATAGAATAGGTTCTGGAATAGACTTTCATCAACTTGCAGAAGGCAGGGAATTATGGCTGGGAGGTGTTAACTTACCACACTATAAAGGAGCAGTAGGCCATAGCGATGCTGATGTTCTGTTACATGCACTTTGTGATGCACTTTTAGGAGCACTGGCTTTAGGTGATATTGGTACCCACTTTCCTGATACTGATAATGCGTATAAGAATATAGATAGCAAAATTCTGCTTCAAAAGACTGTTGATTTGATTTCAGAACGGGGCTACAAAGTTGTTAATGCAGATACCACTATTTGCCTGGAAGTGCCAAAAATAAAACCCTACATTACAGCAATGCAGACAGTTATAGCATCTATCCTGGGTATATCGGTGCAGGAGATTTCAATTAAGGCAACAACTACTGAAAAAATGGGGTTTGCTGGCAGAGAGGAGGGTGTGGTGGCATACGCTACTGTACTTTTGGAGAAGGTGGAATGACACAGGATGATTTATTATCAACGGTAGCTATCTTTGCCCGCATGCAGAAAATTCCAGTAAAAATTATTAACCGGTCGGATAATCCGCTGCCGGAGTATGCAACAGAAGGGTCGTCGGGAATGGACCTGAGGGCATTTCTGGAAAAGGAGCAAACACTTCAGCCGATGGAAAGAGTTCTTGTGCCAACAGGCTTATTTATTGAACTTCCTGCAGGCTATGAGGCACAGATAAGACCCAGAAGCGGATTGGCAATCAAACAGGGTATTACCTGCCTGAACACTCCCGGGACTATTGATGCAGACTATCGTGGAGAAATTAAGATTATTTTAATCAACCTTTCAGGTGAGCAGCAGGTCATATATCCTGGTGACAGAATTGCACAAATGGTTATTCAGAAGGCAGAGAAAGCTGACTGGATTGAAACGGAAGAACTCAAAATAACCGAACGAAATGATGGTGGATTTGGACATACAGGTAAAAAATAACAAAACAATGGGGCGACTTTTTTTCTTCTTGATATTTGCTTCACTCTTGTTTGTTTCATGCAGATCAACAAGAACAATACAAAAGGCAATCGTAATGAAGGATACCGTGTCAGCAGCTTTGCCTGATACTGTTGAAAAACTGAGAGAGGACTCAATGGCATTTATACAGAAAACCTATAATCAGCTTATTCAAAACAGGGTAAATTTCACCACTTTTTCAGGTAAGATAGATGTTGATTATACTGGTGCAGATGGAAAGAAGTTTGATGTAAATGCACATGTAAGAATGTACAGGGACAGTGTGATTTGGGTATCGGTAACAGCTATTCTGGGTATAGAAGGGCTGAGGGCTTTGATAACAAAAGATTCTGTTCTCATTCTGAACAAACAGGACAAGGTGTGTACGAGGAGGAGCCTGGCATATCTGCAGGAAATTACGTCGCTCCCCCTGGATTTGCACTCGTTGCAGGACCTAATTGCTGGCAATCCGGTTTTTCTTGATTCGGCAATTCATTCTTATTATAAAACACCAGGAAATATCTCATTGCTGAATAAAGGAGAATTTTTTAAAAACCTCTTCACTGTTTCTGAGGAAACCAAACTTCCGGTAAGCAGCAAACTTGACGACCAGAATCAGCAGAGAAACCGAACCTGTTTTTTGGGCTATGACGAGTATGAAAACAAGAGAGGACCCAGTTTTTCAACTAAAAGGGAAATCAATGTTTCAGAGAAGAACAACCTTTCAATCAAACTGAATTTCAGGCAGTATGAATTTAATGAAACGTTAAGTTTTCCATTTACCGTGCCAAAAAGCTACCGGCAGAATTGATCTTTAAAATTAATTTTACATTTAGCCGTTATTAAGTTTCGGTTTTACATTTTTCACCTTATTATTCCAATATTATGAGAAGAAAACTTGTATTTGCTTTATTGCTAACCAGCATGACGGCACTGGTCTTTGCTCAACCACCTGGTCAGGATAAGTCGCAGCTTGAAAAAGAAAGACAACAAATACAGAAGGAACTACAGGAGATTCAGAATGCCTATAACAAGGTTAAGGGGCAGTCGAAACAGATTCTTACCCAGGTTAATGTGCTGAACAGAAAAATTGACCTGCAGGAGAAATATATTGGAAGCATTAACAAGGAGATCAGGTCAATCGAAGATGATATTTACCTGAGTGAACTGGAAATATATCGCCTCAATAAACAGCTTGACACCCTTAAGTCAGAATATGCCCGGTCGGTTGTATATGCGTATAAAAACAGAAGCAATTACGATTATCTGAACTTTATTTTTTCGGCAAATAGTTTTAACGATGCAATCAAAAGGATTTCTTATTTGAAGAGTTACCGGGCATATCGGGAAAAGCAGGTTGAGACAATAAAGGAAACACAGCAACTAATAACACAAAGAAAGGAACAGCAGCTAAAAAGAAAAGACCAGAAGAATGTTGCATTAGGTAACCAGACAACACAGGTAAAAGAACTCGAAAACCAGAAGAAAGAGAAAGATGTTGTGATGTTGCAGTTGAAATCAAAAGAAAAAGACCTAGCTAAACAGATTGCAGCAAAGAAGAAGAAAGACAGGGATTTGCAAAATGCTATTACTGCAATAGTAAAGCGGGAGATTGAAGCAGCAAAAGCAAAAGCAAAAGCGGATGCTGAAGCCAAAAGAAAAGCAGATGAACTGGCGAAGAAAAATACCCCAACAGCAAATCCGGGTACCACACCACCAACAACCACGCCTAATCCTACTACTCCTGGAACAAAAAGAAATGTAAAAAGTGATGCTCCTGCCAGTTATCTTGATTTAAATGCAAAGGATGTGGCATTGAATACCAGTTTTCAGGCTAATAAAGCCAAACTTCCATGGCCGGTAGATAACGGAATTGTAACATTAAGGTTTGGCCGCAATAAAGTGGGTGAGTACATTGATATTGATAATCCGGGATTAACAATTGCTACCCCGTCGGCTGGGGTGACAGTAAAGTCTGTATTTGATGGAGAAGTCAGTGGCATTTATAACCTCGGGGATGGAATGGCTGTAACAATAAGGCATGGTAAGTATTTTACAACTTATGGTAATTTAACTGGAGTAACTGTTTCAAAAGGAGCAACAGTTAAAACAGGTCAGGCTATCGGTAGGGCAGGAAAAGATGATGATGGTAATGGCGGACAAATTGATTTTATACTAATGATAGAAACCAGGAATGTTGATCCTTATCCGTGGTTGCGCAGATAATAAATTAAAATCCCCGGTAACCCGGGGATTTTAATTTACAGGAACCTTTCGTACAGTTTTTCGTAAAGCGGTACTATATTGCTTATGTCGAATTTTTTTGCATGTGCAGCAGCCTTTGTTTTAAACTGCTGAAGTGTAACGTCATCTTTTAAAATTGAAATTGCCTGTTTGCTCATACTTGCAGTGTCTCCCACATCGCTCATATAGCCTGTATCTCCATCAATCATTATTTCTTTCAGGCCGCCGGCATTTGTAGAAACAACCGGAACTCCTGCCGCCATGGCTTCAAGTGCTGCCAATCCAAAACTTTCGTATTCAGAGGTCAATAAAAACAAATCAGCAATGGCCAGTATATCTTCCATCTGTTCCTGCTTGCCAACAAACCTGATTTTTTCACAAAGGTCAAGCTCACGGCTAAGGTCTTCTGCGGTGCTCCTTTCGGGCCCGTCGCCTACAAATAACAGCTTAGAAGGAATTTCTTTTTGTACTTCGTAAAATATTTTTACGACATCCTGAACCCTTTTTATCTTTCTGAAGTTAGAAGCATGCAATAGTATTCTTTCGCCATTCGGGGCAATAACTTTTTTAAAAGCGTCAATGGGTTTACGGCTGAAGCGTTTTACATCAACAAAATTTTCTATTACTTCTATTTCTTTCTTTATATCAAAATGGCTGTAAGTTTCTTCTTTCAGGTTTTGCGATACCGCAGTAATAGCGTCGCTTTCATTTATAGAAAAGGTAACGACCGGGGCATACATCTTATCCCTGCCAACCAGCGTAATATCCGTGCCATGCAATGTGGTAATGACAGGAATATTTTTACCTTCCTTTTTTAAAATTTGCTTTGCCATAAAAGCAGCCGATGCATGCGGAATGGCATAATGTGTATGCAGCAAATCAAGCTTATGATTTTTTATTACATCTACCATGGTGCTTGCCAGGGCTGTTTCGTATGGGGGAAAATCGAATAGCGGGTAAGTAGGCACCTGCACTTCATGATAGAAGACGTTGGGCATAAATTCACTCAGTCTTACAGGTTGTTGATATGTGATAAAATGAACCAGGTGGCCCTTTTGTGCTAAAGCCTTTCCCAGTTCTGTTGCCAGTACACCCGAACCACCAAAGGTGGGATAACAAACAATTCCTATTACCATAATTATTAAATCAGAAGCCGAAGTTAGTTGTTTTGCCGGAGCTGTATTTACCGTTTATCTTTTTCTTTCTGCCAATAATTGGCTTTCATTTATCTTTAGCAAAATGCTTTAAGCTATGAGGAAAACAGTGTTGTCATGCCTTTTAATTATTTCAGCAGGTGGTGTGTTTGCACAAAATGCAGACTCATTGTTTATCAGAAGAGTTGCTGATGAAATATTATTACACGGAAAGGCATACGAGAATCTTCGTTACTTGTCGAAGCAAATTGGGCCAAGGCTGGCAGGCTCGCAGGGTATGGTCAAGGCAGAAAAGTGGGGATTGCAATTGATGCAGGAAAGTGGTGCCGGAAAAGTTTGGTTTCAGGAGTGCCTGGTGCCGCATTGGGTGAGAGGTGGCAAAGATGAGATGTGGTCTTCGCAGATTGTGTCGGCCAATGTTCCCGGCAAACCTGATGCGAGGCTTATAAAGAAAAACTATGATGTAGTGGCGTTGGGAAATTCAATGGGCACACCGAAAGAGGGGCTTACTGCAGAAGTATTGCTGGTAAACTCTTTTGAAGAGCTGGATAGACAAAAGGATGAAGCAAAAGGGAAAATTGTTTTTTTTAATTACAAGTTTAACCCAACATTTATCCGCACTTTTCAATCTTATGGCGATGCTGCAAAATACAGGGGAAACGGTCCCTCGGCAGCAGCGAAATACGGAGCAGCAGGAGTAATTGTCAGAAGTATGAGCCATAGTGTGGATAATCATCCGCATACAGGTGCGACACGATACGACAGCGGATATGCCAAAATACCCGCTGTGGCAGTTGGATTAAGAGATGCTGATTTGATATGTGAGCAGGTAGAAAAAAATAAATTGACTGTTACAATAAAGACAAACGGATATTTTCTGCCGGATACAATCGGGCATAATGTAATTGGAGAATTGTCAGGAACAGAATTTCCTGATGAAGTAATTACTGTTGGCGGTCATTTGGATTGCTGGGATAACTGCGAAGGCGCACATGATGATGGAGCAGGTTGTGTACAGACTATTGAAATACTAAGGGCATTTAAAGCTCTTGGTTACAAGCCAAAAAGGACAATACGGTTTGTGTTATTTGCAAATGAAGAGAATGGATTGCGGGGTGGATTAAAATATGCAGAAGAAGCAAAAGCCAGGAATGAAAAGCACATACTTGCCATTGAAAGTGATGCTGGGGGCTTTACACCCAGAGGTTTGGGATTGTCAGGCAGCGACGAACAGCTTAAAAAATTTATGTCGTGGCGTGACCTTATTGCTCCCTATGGGTGTAGTGAATTTAGTAAAGGTGGCGGCGGGGCTGACATCGGCCCATTAAGCAGGACATTAGGTACGCCAATGGCAGCCTTGCAGCCCGATTCGCAGCGGTATTTTGATGTTCATCATGCAAGAAGCGATGTATTCGAGGCAGTAAATAAAAGAGAGTTGGAACTGGGTGCGGTTAATTTGGCTGCATTGGTTTACCTGGTGGATAAGTATGGGTTGTAATATTAAACTAAAGTGAAATTAAAAAGGTAGTACCAGCTTTTGAGGCATGTATAATAGATATTTCAGCTCCAATTATTTTTGCTATATCTCTTATTAAGTACAGGCCAAGTCCGTTCTTGCCACTTCTGATATTGTTATTATCTAACAATATCGCCAATTCGTCTTTGCTGATGCCAGGGCCATTATCTGTGACAGTTAGCTTAATCTTATCATTATCTTTCCAGGCATCCCATTTAATGTTTATTTCGTTGTTTTTTGCTGTGTTAATAGCATTGGCGGTTAGATTATTTATGATTACTTGCAACAAGTTTTCATCTGTTTTAATCGTCAATTCCTGTTGGCAATTAAAGCTCATGGTCAGGTTATCTATATTATTGAATAAAAGCTTTACCCTTTCATATAAGGTTGTCACCAGAATTGTTTTTATTTCAGGCCTGAAATTTTCCATCTGGCTTTTACTCCATATCAACATGTTCTCCATGGTTTCGAGCAAAGCTACAGCCGAATTTTCCGTATTCTGTTGCATGCTTGCAAGCTGTTTTGGATTGAGCGGGGTGGAGCCATCTTTTTGCAAGTGGAACAGGTTAATTAAACGGGATACGGGACTGCGAAGATCATGGCTTAGGATTGCAAAAAACTTAGCTTTCATCTTATTTGCCTTGTCCAACTCATTATTTAAAACAGTAAGGGCAGCGTTTGATTTTCTTCGTTGTCTGTTCTGCCTGAATAGTAATATTCCAATCAGGCTTATCATTCCCAGCATTACTATAAGAACAATAACTGCTTTTTGTTGGTTTCGTAAATCAATTTGCTTTAACTGTAATTCGTGGTTTGCCTTTTCGACTTCTCTTTGACTTTCTGCCTTTGCAATCTTGTTTTTATTTTCCTGACTGTAGATGGAATCCTGTATTTCAGAATAAAACCTGTAGTTATAATAGGCATTTTTATAATCTCCTTTTTGCTCCTGTATTTCTGCAAGTACACCAGAGAAATAAGAAAGGCCGTCAACACTTCCTGTTTCTTTGCTTAGTTTTAATGATGCTTCTGCGTATCTCTCAGCTTCATTAAGCCATAATTGTTTGTTGGCACTATACCCTGTTCTGACAGGAAGTGAAATATTATAATTAGCTGCAGCCGCATCTTTATAAGCCACACTTATATTACCCTTATTGGTTATTGCATCGGCAAATAATGGGTTTAGCCTGTTCCATATGCTGTCGGCTTTTAGCCGTAAGCGGAGTACCGCAGCATAATCGTTTCCCATTGCCAATGGCATTTGCGACCACAGAATTGCTTTATCAAAATCGTTACCATTAGGTTCAATTATTTCTGCACTTTTTTTGAAAAAGGCTCTTGAACTGTCTGCCTTATTCTGGCTGTAATAAATTATGGCTTTGGTTTGAAAATTTTGTCCTAATGCCAGATCATCACCAATTGCCTTGTTAATTTCTATAGCTTGGTTAAGGTATTTATGGGCACTTGCAAAATCATTTTGAAGAATGTACAATTTGGAAATATTACTTAGGAACAGGGGCTTTTTACGCTTGTCTGTCATTTTATCTGCCAATTCAATGGCCTTAAAAGAGTAAGAGGCGGCTGTTGCATAATCATTTTTAATATTCTGTGCGGCGGCTGCCATATCATTGTAGATGTTGGCCAGCGTAACAGTATCTTTTGCTTTTAAGGAAATTTCTGCAGCTTGCTGATAATAATGCATTGAAGAGTCGTAATTCCCCAAATTGCTGTAATACTGGCCATAGTTACTGGTAAAAACAGAAATGGCTTTTTGCCAGTTCATTTTTTTGGCAAGGGGCAAGCCTTTATTGTTGTAATATAACGCCTTAGTTGCTTCAGTATTTATAAGGGCATTAAACAACTTACTGCAAGCCTTCACTGTTGCACTGTCTGGAATATCCCTGTTGGCTTCTGCTACAAGCTTGTTTATTTCCTGCTCATTGGGTATGAGTGCTTGTGCCGCAGCTTTGAAACAAAGGAATGATATTACTATATATGTTATCAGGGTTTTCACAAGTTCATCAATTTAAAAAAGTCAGCTTTGTATGCCCTTCCAATCGGTAAAGAATGGCCATTGGCAGTTACATAACTGGTGTTAATTGTAGTAATAAAAACAGGTTGTACTGCATAGCTTTTATGTACCCTTATAAAGTTGCTGAAGCTTTTTTCTTTCAGAAGGTTCCCTAATGTACAAAGAATATGATATTTCCCTTCTGTTGTTACTATAGTAGTATAGTCTTTTAAAGCCTCAAGATAAATGATGGTGTGCAACGACAGTTTTACAAGTTTTGTGCCTTCCTTTATAAAAATAATATCTCCACCTAAATTGTATTCCAGCAATGAAGATTTATTTTTTAATGTAAAGTACTCATGAACCCGGTTTATTGTAATGGCAAATCGATCTGTATTAATGGGCTTAATAAGAAAATCCAGTGCCGCCAATTCAAAACCCTCCACCGCATAATCAGGATAAGAAGTAATGAATATCACCGCAGGGATATGACTAAGTTGTTTACGTAATTCAAGCCCATTTATACCAGGCATATCAATATCTAAAAAAGCAATATCTGCTTTTTTGTTTTTTATTGCTTTAATGGTTTCAAAAGGTGAGCTGTACACACCGGCTATTTTCAGTATTGGATATTTTTTGACAAAGGAAACAGTTGTTAACCTGTCAATTTCGTCATCGTCTGTAATAATACACTTGTATGGAGGTGTAAATGTCAATGCTGGTTTTGTTCTCAAATTTAATATAATTTGCTATTTGCCGATTATTTCTGTTGTTTATCTATTGGGACAACCCTCTCCCATTCCAGAAGTATAGTTTTACTTAAAACTTACTTATGCAAAATCTAACATTGAGGGTACTACTCATACTAACCTTGATTACTTGATTCAGGAAAAAGGGGCAACGCCTGGTAGCCATAAGCACAATAGTATTGGCAGTCTAACCCCTCTACCCTTAATAAAGTATTGAAAAGTAAATGGAATGTCTGATGACTCATAAATATTTTTTTAATCTAAAATCAATTTTAAAATGAAAAAGGCCACTTATACCTTATTCATACTTTTTCTTACCACAACTATGTTTGCCCAATCACCCATTGGCAAATGGAAAATTGTGTCATATGTGAGTGAATTTAACGGGCAGAAATTTGACAGCCACAAAGCTCTTTTGCAACAAAGGCCCTGTGCGGCAAAAATTGTATATGAAATTAATTCAAATGGCACTTATCGCCTCAATGCTGCAAATAGCGGTTGTGATGAAAGGTATATTAAAATACAAGAGAAATTGCATTCCGAAGAAGTATGGACTGTTAAGGGTAATAAAATCACTATTGGGCACAAAAAGGCAATTTCCGTAGGGCATACATACACCTTCAGCATAAAAGGCGATATAATGATTTGGACCGGAACAGATGGGGAAGGAGTAATAACTTATAAAAAACTTTAAAAAAATAGTGACATGAAAAAAGTTATTATAATTCTTTTACACTCCCTTTTTGTCATTAATTCTTTTGCCCAAAAACTAGCAGATGGGGAGTATTACATAAAAGTTATTCGCCACAATAAGTATATGGCAATAGAAGGAGCTGAGAAGGCAAATGGTGGCAAACTGGTGCAATGGGATTTTGAACCCAAAAAGCATTTTGCTTTTATTGTCAAAAACCTGGGAGGATCTCTTTACAGTATTCAATGTAAAAATAGCGGCAGGTATCTAAGTAGTGAAGGTCAGTATCCCTCAACCGGTGCAAAACTGATTCAATGGGACTGGCTCAACCAGGATAATCAGAAGTTTATAATTCTGCCTGCTGAAAACGGAGCTTCCGGATACAGGATGAAGTTGTATTACAAGTATCTGGATATAAAACTATCTGGTTGGAACAGCACAACTTTTACACCTGGTAACGGCACTCATTTCATAGTGGATGAATTCCTAAAAGACGCCCCTATGCTGCTTGATTTTAAGAAGAATGAGCCTGGTGATGAACCTTCTACTCTTTACAAGCAGAAAAAGACGGATAATGTATCAAAAACAAAGCAAAGTACTCAACTGACAAAAGTACTTACTGATGTTCCGGATGGAATTTATAAGATCAGGATTAACGAAAGTGGAAAATACCTGGCTATTGCCGGCCAGGAGGACCATAGCAATGGCATGAGGCTGATTCAATGGGATATGTTACCAAGAAATAACCATTTATTCAAGGTTACAAAACTCGACAACGGAAATTATACAATTGCTGCAGTACATAGCGAAAAAGTTTTGGATGTAGTTGATATGCGAACTTCTGATGGCACACAAGTACAACAATGGGAAAATTTGAATGGAAGCAACCAGCAGTGGAAGTTTATTAATGCCGGGGATAACAAGGTAAGAATATTCAGTGTGGCAAGCGGCAAAGAACTGGTATTGTCAGGGAAAAGAAGTGACCCAAATAATGGAGTAGCTCTTTGTATAGAAAGTAATGCAGAGCAAACCTATTCACTTATACCCGCAAGAGCTAATAAGTTTACAGAATACATTACCGTTCGCAATATGGAAATTCGTTCACCCAAAACGGGTGGAGACCAAAGCTTATTTGGAAATATCAGAATTTATGTGATAAATAAGAACGACAAAAGCAAAGGCTCCTATTATTTATCGCCAACAAATGTGCCTTTTGTACGAACTGAAAATAATTCATACGACATTGGTAAAACCAGACGCCTGATTTTACTGGGGGAGTTTAAGTTCAAAATTTCATCAGAAGAGCTTGTTGGTTCAAAACTGGTAATAGTATATTCTGTTAATGAGAATGATGCTTCTGTTTTTACAACTTTCACCCATGATTACAATATTTCTCCAGGAGGCGACATTCCTTTTGAGCCAGATTTGGACCCAATGGTGTCTGGCGGTGCTGATGATTTTTATGTACTGAAAAACTCTTTTAGCAACTGCGTAAAAAATAAGCTTACTCCAGGAAAATTTGCAAACTGGCAAGAATTTTATATAACAGATATTCCTGCCGGTTGTAACGTACATATTAATATGCAAGATGAAGACGGAAGCGATAACTGGCTTGATGTTTATTTCGACATTTCAAAACAAAGAAACAATTAATAAATATTTATGAAACAAGTTACAAGTGTTTTATTCTTCCTGTTTGTTGTTCAGGCATTGAAGGCACAAAACGGATACGTACAACAAAGTTTAAAACTTCCACAAAGCAATGAGTACAAAAATTATTTTGTCAAAAAAATTGGAGTAAACTATGTACTCAACGGAGATATTATAGTAGGAAATACATTGCAAAAGACAATGCTCTATCAAAACAACAGCAGCGATGGTTATTTGTGGCCTAAAGGTTATATACCGGTAAAGGTGGACGAGAACCTAAAAGTGACCAATTGGGAAACAAAGGCACTATACGATGTTATTATGATGGGCATACAGCAAATTAATGACCAAACGAGGGTAAAGCTTAAGCCATATAGCGGAGAAAAGGACTTTATTTTTATTACTTATTCTCCCGACACATCTTATGGTGGACTGTCACCAGTTGGCAAAAAAGGAGGTGAACAGGTTATTTATATTACAAAAGTAGGAAGAAGTGTACGAACTGTTATCCATGAGTTACTTCATTCACTCGGGTTTTGGCATGAGCAAAACCGATGGGACAGAGACCAGTATATTAGCATTAACCTGGATAATGTAGATAACGAATGGAAATATGCTTTTCAAATAGAACCCGGAACTACAGCAACGCCTTATGATTATTTTTCTATAATGCATTACTCAAACTATGCGTTTTCAAAAAATGGAAATATTGTTATTGCATCCAAGAAAGACAGTAGGGAGTTGCTTGGCGGGCAGTGGCTAAGCAAATCTGATATTCAAGGTATAAACGCTGCCTATTGGTATAACGATGGTTTGCCAAACATTAATTTTAAAAGTGAACTTGAGAATAATTTTGCGAAGCTGGCTAAGCAACAAAAAGTGAAACAGCTTGTTCCGCAGCAGCCTGTGGGTAATGGCCTGTTTAAAATAAAAATAAACCAAACAGGAAAGTACTTGGCCATTGAGGGTATTAGCAAAGATAACGGCGCCAGGCTGGTGCAATGGGATTATGTAAACCAGCTAAACCACCAGTTTTATATACGGAATATTGATGGGGTTTACACTATACAGGCAGCACATTCACATTTGTATATTAATGTGGCAGGCCAGGCAGTGATGGATGGCAGCCCGGTTATACAATGGCAATATGCCAACCAGGATAATGTAAAATGGAAACTTGTGTACGTTAATAAAAATGAAGGAAGCAAATCTGGTTGGGCCATACAGGGTGTACAGTCAGGGTCGTACATGAGCCTGCAGAGTTTTAGCGGCAACAATAACGGCGAAGCCCTTGTTATCAAATCAAGGGGCTACGGCGATGGGGCGCAGGAATCTGTGCAAACATTTACATTTGAAAAAATTGGTGAATTACCAATGAGTGAAAAAGGGTTGTACCAACACTCGCCACACATGTTGCCTAAATCAAAAAGCAAGTAATAAATTAATACAGGAGTTTGTATAAAGCTTGTTTCACAGATGCAAACGGAAAGGACTCAAGAACTGTTTGCATCTGTTTTTTTATTTCGGCTGTACACAGATTTCCGATGCTTCCTTCGTGTGTGTGATGGATTTCAGAATTATATTTGAAGTTGCCTGACTCAATGTTATAACCAATTTTCTTATACGCATCCCTGAAAGGGGTTCCTGTGTTTACCAGTTTGTTCACTTCTTCAACACTGAACAGGTACTTGTATTTTTCATCAGCCAGAATGTCTTTTTTGATTTCAATGTTCGAGAGCATCAGCCCGGCCATTCCAATACAGTCTTTCAATGTTTTGAAAGCAGGGAAAAGATGTTCTTTCAGCAGTTGCAAATCACGGTGATAACCTGAAGGAAGGTTTGTTGTCATCAGTATGATTTCGTTTGGCAATGCTTTAATGCGGTTGCAATGCGAACGAATCAATTCAAACACATCAGGATTCTTTTTGTGAGGCATTATACTGCTGCCTGTTGTAAGTTCTGCAGGAAAAGAAATAAAATCAAAATTTTGGTTTAAGTACAGGCAGGTATCCATGCTTAGTTTGGCCAGCGTCTCTGCCACATTTGCCAGTGATTGTGCTGCAATCCGTTCTGCCTTGCCCCGGCCCATTTGGGCATAAACAACGTTGTAATTCAAATCAGCAAAGCCAAGCAGTTTGGTGGTGAGTGTTCTGTTAATGGGAAAAGAAGATCCGTAACCTGCCGCAGAACCCAAAGGGTTTTTATTTACCACATCATAAGCGGCTTTTATTGTAATAACATCATCAACCAAGCCTTCCGCATATGCACCAAACCACAAGCCGAAAGATGATGGCATGGCTAATTGCAGGTGAGTATAGCCTGGTAAGAGATGGTTTTTATACTTTTCGCTTTGAGATTGCAGTAATTCAAAAAAAGGTAGGATGGTATTTACCAATTCCTCCAGTTCGTTTCTTAAAAAAAGCTTTACATCTACTAAAACCTGGTCGTTGCGGCTGCGGGCAGAATGAATTTTCTTTCCGGTATCACCCAGTTTTTTTGTAAGTAAATATTCTACCTGTGAGTGGACATCTTCAACTTCCGGGTTAATAATGAATGAAGCGTTTTGGGTTGAATTATAGATGTTTCTGAGTTCTTTAACCAGTTCTTCTCTTTCCACTCTAGTTAGCAGGCCTGCAGATTCGAGCATGGTTACATGTGCAATGGAACCCAGCACATCGAAAGGAGCCAGCATCAGGTCAAATTCACGGTCGTTGCCTACAGTAAATTTTTCTACCTCGGCCAGTGAGGCTTTATCTTTTTGCCAGAGCTTCATAATACCTGATTTAATAACTGGATATAAAGTTCAATACCTTTTTTAATTTCTTCGATATAAATATACTCATCTGCAGTATGGCTTCTGGCAGAATCGCCAGGACCCATTTTCAATGACGGAAATGGCATTAATGCTTTGTCAGATGTAGTTGGTGAACCATAGTAACTGCGTCCTAGTGTTATGCCGGCCTTTACTAACGGGTGCTCTAGTGATATGGAAGTGGAGCGTAGCCTTGTGCTCCGCGGCTTCACTTCAGATTGAACATTTGATTTAATTATTTCTATAACTTCTTCAAAACTGTATAATTCATTGATACGGGTGTCCACAACAAACTTGCAAACAGCCGGAACAACATTATGCGCCTTGTTCTCTGTTTCAATTACTGTAATACTCATTTTAGATGGGCCAAGCAATTCAGATACTTTGTCGAATTGATAAGTACGAAACCACTCAACATCCTTTAGTGCTTTGTAGATGGCATTTTCACCTTCGTTGCGGGCAGCATGGCCTGCTTTACCATAGCTATAGCAGTCAATAACCATTAGCCCTCTTTCAGCAACAGCCATTTGCATTTGTGTGGGCTCCCCCACAATGGCACAATCTATTTTGGGTAAATAGGGTAATGTGTATTCAATACCACCGCTTCCGCTTATTTCTTCTTCTGCAGTGGCAGCAATAATAAGGTTGTATTTGAGATTTGGATTGTCGTAATAATGAAGAAAAACAGCGATAAGTGAAACAAGACAGCCGCCGGCATCGTTGCTGCCTAACCCATAAAGTTTACCGTCTTCAGTGATGGGTGCAAAAGGGTCTTTGGTGTATTGCGGGTTGGGCTTTACAGTGTCGTGGTGAGAATTTAGCAGGATAGTTGGTTTGTTCTCGTCGTAATATTTATTGAGAGCAAAAATATTATTGCCCACCCAGGTAGCCGGAATTTCTTTTGCAGACAGGAATTTTGCAATGATGGCGGCAGTTTTTTCTTCTTCCCTGCTAAAAGAAGGAGTCGCTATCAGGCTTTTCAATAATTCAATGGCCTCATGTTGCAGTATGTTCAGTTTGTTACTCATGTATAATACTTGTGCCGTCACTGCCTTCAATTAAAGCATGAAGGTTTTCTGCTTTTCCGATAACCACTTTTTTTACTCCGCTTTTCAAAGCTGAAAAGGCGTTGTCGAGTTTGGGAATCATCCCGGCAAAAATGCTCCCTTTCTCTCTTAGCTCGGAGTAATATTCTTGTGACATCACTTTAATAAGTGAGCTTTCGTTATTTACATCTAGTAATACTCCGCTTTTCTCAAAAGAGAATATTAATGAAACCTCGAAAGCCTTACTTAAAGCTTTTGCTACTTCCTGGGCAATCGTATCAGCATTTGTGTTCAGCAGTTGCCCGTTCTCATCGTGTGTTATTGGTGCTGCGACAGGTGTAAACCCACTGTTAATAAGACTTGACCAGCTACCAGGGTTCACCATTTCTGACTTAACATCTCCAACTAAACCATAGTCAATATCCTTTTCCGGTCTTTTTACAGCCGGAATCAGGTTGCCATCAGCACCTGTTACCCCAAGTGCATTGCAGGAATGTTGTTGCAATTGGGCAACTATCTTTTTATTGATGAGCCCGGCATATACCATCGTTACCAAATCAATTGTAGCTGCATCTGTTATTCTACGCCCATCCACATACTTGCTTTCAATGCCAAGCAGGTCTCCAATTTTGGTTGCAACCTTTCCTCCCCCGTGAACGAGTATCTTATGCTCTTTTATTGTTGCAAAAGATACTAAGAACGATGTAAGTTTAGCATCATCGTCAACAATATTGCCTCCAATTTTTATGACAAATAATTTATCCATTGCTTTTCAGGATTTCTGAGAGTACTGCCTGTGCTGCCCATATTCTGTTTTCGGCTTCCAGTGTAATAATACTGTTAGGCCCGTCAAGCACTTCATCACTCAGCTCCACATTTCTTCTGACGGGAAGGCAGTGCATTACTTTAGCGTTGTTGGTAAGTTCCAGTTTTTTGTTTGTGAGCATCCACTTCGGATCACTTTCGTACAGTTTTCCGTAGTCGTTGTAAGTACTCCAATTTTTTACGTACACGAAATCGGCATCTTTCAGTGCTTCGTCCTGGTTGTGAGTGATGATAGCGCCTTTTGTAAATTCTTCGTTCAGTTCGTAATCTTCAGGATGGGTGATAACAAAGTCTGCCTTATCCCATGCTGTTATCCATTGCGCAAAACTATTGGATACGCATTGTGGCAACGGCTTGATATGCGGGGCCCAGCTCAATACAATTTTTGGTTTCTGAATTTCGATTTTTGAATTATTCATTACTTCGGTAATGGTAATAATATCTGCAAATGATTGTAAGGGGTGAAGTGTTGCACTCTCTAAACTTACTACAGGGATGCCTGCATATTTAATAAACTGTTTGATATACATTTCGCTGTAATCTTCTTCTTTATGAACAAGATTAGGAAATGTCCGTATTGCAAGAATATCAAAATACTTCCCTAAAATTGGCGCTGCATCTTTTACATGTTCAACGGTTTTGCCGCTCATGATTGCTTCTTCTTCAAATTCCAGAGACCAGCCTTCCTGTCCTACATTAAAAACAATGCATTCCATGCCGAGGTTTTGCGCAGCGATTTGAGTACTTAACCTAGTACGCATACTGGGATTGAGAAAAAGGCAGCCAATTCGTTTGTTGGCGCCAAGATTTTTTTCTGCAAACGGATTTGCTTTATGTGCTAGTGCTTTTTGCACCATCGCATCAATATTTGTTACATCATGAACAGAAATGAAGTTTCTCATTTTATTCTTCAAGGGTTGATTGTAAATTATTTATTTCTTCTTTAATTGATTCAACAAAATGTTCCGCATCTTTTTTCTTTAAAGCAAGCGATGGGAGCAGCCGGATCACATTTGGTTTTGCTTCACCTGTAAAAATCTTATGCTTCCAAAGCAGGTTCTTCTTCAGGTCTTTTAGCTCATCTGGCACATCAAAGCCTATCATTAAACCTCTGCCTCTTACATTTTTCAATTGAGGGATTGTTTCCAGTTCATCTTTCAGGTATTTCCCAATCATTACAGCGTTGCCCATTAGTTTTTCTTCTTCCATTACTTCAAGTACTGCCAATGCAGCCGCACATGCCAGGTGGTTACCTCCAAAAGTAGTACCCAGTTGAAAGTGTTTGGGCTTAATATGCGGTGCTATGATAATACCGGCAACTGGAAAGCCGTTGCCCATGCCTTTTGCCATCGTATAGATATCAGCATTTACTCCGGCAAAATCGTGGCTGAAGAATTTGCCGCTTCTGCCATAACCGCATTGAACACTATCTGCAATATATACAGCCCCGTATTCATCACACAGTGTTCTTATTTTTTTCAGGAAGGAATTGGAAGCAACATTTATTCCACCCACTCCCTGGATGCCTTCAATAATGACAGAAGAAATGTCTTTTCCAGTTTCTGCGAAGCATTTTTCCAGTGCAGTTTCATCATTGAAGGGTAGAAAGATGACGTTATCCGTTTCGTTTACCGGAGCGATATAATTTTTATTATCTGTTGCTGATACGGCTAACGATGTTCTTCCATGAAAAGCTTTGTTGAAGGCAATAATTTTTTTTCTTCCGTTATGAAAGCTGGCCAGTTTCAGTGCATTCTCATTTGCTTCGGCTCCGCTGTTGCATAAAAAAAGCTGGTAATCTTCTTTTCCGGAAACTTTTCCCAGTTTTTCAGCGAGTTGTTGCTGCAGCGGTATTTTGATTGAATTTGAATAGAAGGCAATTTTCTCTAACTGCTCTTCTATACGCTGTACCCAATGCGGATGTGTGTGGCCAATACTTATTACTGCATGACCGCCGTACAGGTCAAGATATTGCTCTCCCTTATCATCCCAAACATAAGAGCCTTTGGCCTTGGAAATTATAATGTCGTTAATTGGATATACGTCGAATAGGTTCATACAAGGTGCAGGGTTTAGGGTTGAGGCATAAGGTTGTTACCCTTACTTCTTAAGTGTTTTATAAAATTAATAAGCATAGCCCTCGTTTCGTTTACAAGTTTACATGCTTCTGTATAATCGGTTTTTGTTATGTAGCCTAACTCAAAGGCTGCAAAACAGCAATAATCAACTTCATTTGTTGAGCCAAGGGAAGTGTCGAGAAAGTGGGCAAAATCCTTATCACTAAACCTGCCACATCCTTCAACAATATTTAACGGAATAGACAACGAAGCCCTTTGTAATTGGGAAGTTAGCTCAAATCGTTCTTCTTTTGGGAACTTTGGACTAATAATCCTTTTCACAAACATATATTGTTCATGTGCTTTTTTCCAGACTTCCAGTTTTTTATAATCTCTCATTTTTTTAATTGTCAGGTGCTTTCAGTGCCATATGCCTTTTACCTTTCCCCTTTAACCTCCTAGAAGTTTGTTGCTTTTAATTTTAAGCCTGATGTTTCGTCCAGTCCAAACAGCAGATTCATATTCTGCACGGCCTGCCCGCTGGCACCTTTTAATAAATTGTCAATAGCTGAATGCACTACGAGTTTACTTCCCACTTTTTCGAGCTGGATGACTGCCTTATTCGTATTTACCACCTGTTTTAGAAATACAGGTTCTTTACTTACATGTGTGAAAGGATGTCCTTTATAAAAATCTTCGAATAGCTGCGTTAGTTCAGATATACCTTCTTCGCAATGAAGGGTTGAGCTGATAAAGATACCTCTTGTAAAATCGCCTCTCCATGGTACAAAGCTCAAATCAAAATTAGGGTTGGGCTGCAGTTGTACCAGTGATTCGCCTATTTCGCCGAGATGCTGATGTGTTAATGTCTTATACGCCTGAACATTATTAGCTCTCCAGCTAAAATGTGAAGTGGCTGACAATGACTGTCCGGCACCCGTGCTGCCCGTAATACCGGTTGTATAAACATCGTTCAGCAAACCTGCTTTAGCAAGAGGTAACAAACCCAACTGAATTGCGGTAGCAAAACAACCAGGATTCGCAATATTTTGTGCCGATTGAATTTTCTCACGGTTCAATTCAGGGAGCCCATATATGAATTTTCGATTACCAATTTCAGATTGCCCGCTTAAACGAAAATCATTGGCGAGGTCAATGACCTTTACTGATTCAGGTATGCTGTTCTCTCGCAGAAATTTATTGGATTCGCCGTGTCCCAAACAAAGAAACAGCACATTAATATCGCTATTTAGTTCTCCCGAAAATTTCAAATCAGTTTCTCCAATCAAGTCCTGGTGAACAGTGTAAACCGGCTGGCCGGCGTTGCTGCGGCTGTGTACATAACTGAGCTCTATATGCGGATGGTTAAGAAGAAGTCTTATCAGTTCACCACCTGTATATCCGGCGCCACCAATTATGCCAACTTTAATGCCCCCAACCCCTGAAGGGGAGTATTGAGCTTTTGCAGATTCGTTATTTGAATTCATGACCGGAGGTTAAAACTGTTTTAGTTTTTGTTTTCTTTTTGTACTGCTTCGTAAATAGATGTTTGATTTCCAAAAATCCTGGAGAAGCCTTTTACATCATCACCGCTGAAGCCGGTATTCATTTCTCCGTATTTGCCAAACTTACTGCTCATTAAATCGTATTTAGACTCAATGCCAATTACCTGAAAGCGGTAGGGCATCAGTTGTACAAACACATCGCCGGTTACATTTTGCTGGCTGTTTGTCAGGAAAGCCTCAATATCTCTCATTACCGGGTCAAGTATTTGCCCTTCATGCAGCCAGTTGCCATAAAACTGTGCTAATGTATCTTTCCATTGCAACTGCCATTTGGTGAGCACATGCTTTTCTAATGCATGGTGTGCCTTAATGATTATCATCGGTGCGGCAGCTTCAAAACCAACACGACCTTTAATACCGATAATCGTATCACCAACATGTATATCCCGGCCAATACCGTATTGCCCCGCGACAGATTGCAGGTATTGAACCGCTTCAGATGGATGGCCAAATGATTTATCATTAACGGTTTTTAATTCGCCTTTTTCAAAGTGCAGCTTAATTTCTTCATTGCCGGTTTTAGTAACCTGTGTAGGCCATGCTTCTTCAGGCAACATACCTTTTGAAGAAAGTGTTTCTTTGCCGCCAACACTGGTTCCCCACAACCCCTTGTTGATGGAGTACATTGCTTTCTCAAAATTTATTTCGACACCTTTACTCTTCAGGTAAGTAATTTCTTCTTCACGGCTTAGTTTTAATTCACGGATGGGTGTAATGATTTCCACGCCGGGGATCATAATATGGAAAATCATATCAAAGCGAACCTGGTCGTTTCCGGCACCGGTGCTGCCGTGTGCCACAGCGTCTGCATTCAGTTGTTTTACATGTTCAGCAATATGCAAAGCCTGGCTTAATCGTTCTGCAGAAACTGATAATGGGTACGTATTATTTTTCAAGCAGTTTCCAAAAACGAGGTATTTAATGATACGGTCGTAATAACCCTTTACTGCGTTAACAGTGGTATGTGTTTTCACACCCAGCTTGTAAGCATGTGCTTCAATCTGCTTTAATTCATCATCGCTGAAGCCACCGGTATTTACAATGATGCTGTGGACTTCATAGCCTTTTTCTTCACCCAGGTATTTAACGCAGTAAGTAGTGTCTAAACCGCCGCTAAAACCGAGTACAACCTTTTTAGCCATTTTATGTATTGTTGTTATAAATGAAAGAAATAGTGAAATAGTGATTTTGGCTTACTGCCATTTCCATTCGTGTCGCTTTTGTCTTTTCGCAGAAATGGCTTCAGCAGTTTCCATTGCTTGAAACGGAGTAACCGCTCGAATCCTTTTGCATTTTCTTTGAAGAACTCTTTCGTTTCCTCAGGCTCGTAGTGGTCTTTGGGATCGTAAAGCATGGCGGTACACATGCAATTCTTACGGTCTTTGCCCATCAGGATTTCATAGTTCACACAACTTTTGCATCCGGCCCAGAACGCTTCATCCTGTGTTAGTTCAGAATAGGTTACAGGTTCATAACCAAGGTCGCTGTTAATTTTCATTACTGCAAGACCGGTTGTTAAGCCGAAGATTTTTGCATTTGGATATGTCTCTCTCGAAAGTTCAAATACTCTTTTCTTAATGCCTTTTGCCACACCGCTCTTCCTGAATGCCGGAGCTACAATAAGACCGCTGTTTGCTACATACTCTCCATGGCTCCAGGTTTCTATGTAACAAAAACCAACCCACTCATTATGGTCGGTAATAGCAATAACTGCTTTCCCTTCGTCAATTTTTTGCTCAATATAATCAGGACTGCGTTTGGCTATTCCGGTGCCCCTTGCGGCGGCGGATGCTTCCATTTCATCCGTTATCGTTTTAGAGTAAACCTTGTCTGAAACGGTCGCTACTCTGATAATTATTTTTTGATTGTCCACTTAATGTCTTCTTAGAAATTACGGTTCACCAGTCCAAAAAAGCTGATCCGGGGATTCTTCACTGACAGGGACCTTGGTGAGTGGTTCGTCCTGTCAGGAAACAGGGTGGCGTCGTGGGCGGGAAAACGTAAATACGTCAAATCCAACGGAATAAACTCCGCTGGTAATTGGCGCATGAAACGCAAACTGCTTTGTATGTGTCAGAATGTTAGCCATGTAGCTTAACAAATTGTAACTTGGACGCAAATTTATAATAATAATTGGTTCAGGGTCATAAATTTTTTGTTATAAACTGATTTTATGGAAGAGCAGAATTATTCAGCAGATGAACAATCGTTAGCAGAAGTTTCCCCAAAGAAAAAATCCTGGGTCAGAAAATTTGCCAGAAGAATTTTGATTGTATCAGTTCTTGCATTGGCTGTATTCGTGTATATAAGATTTTTCTATGTTTTTGGAGAGGGCAGTAAAGCAGGAGAGCTGAACTTTATTGTAAAAAAAGGGTACATATTTAAAACTTACGAAGGACGGGTGATTCAAACCGGGTATAAGACAAAAGTGCCGGGAAGTATCCAATCAAATGAATTTGAATTTTCTGTTGTAAATGAAAAGGTGGCGCAGCAGCTTATGTCTAACAGCGGGGCATTTATGGAACTGCATTATAAAGAATACCTTGGTGCATTACCGTGGAGAGGAATGAGTAAATATGTAGTGGACAGTATTATCTCCATACAAAAGCAGGGGACACAAACCACTCCTTTACAATAACGGTTAACTTGAATATAGTAAGAATATGGCCGGACGTTTATGAATGTCTGGCTTATTTTTTTGCCAGGCAGCAATCGGTTTTGTCTTTATCCATTCATCCTTTCCGGTAATGTCAACAGCAATACAAAGCTTTGTATTCGGGTGACATGTTTTCAGCAATGTTTCAATCAGTTGGTTATTTCTGTAAGGCGTTTCAATAAAAATTTGTGTGCAGTTTTTCTTTTTTGATTCTGCTTCCAGTTCCCTGATTGATTTGCTCCTTTGCTGAACATCAATTGGTAAGTAGCCTGCAAACTGAAACATTTGCCCGTTCATTCCGCTTGCCATTAAGGCCAGCAAAATGGAGCTTGGTCCTACAAGTGGTTTTATTGTTGCATTCATCTCCTGTGCAATGGCAATTAGCACCTGGCCTGGATCTGCTACGCCGGGGCAACCGGCTTCACTGATGATGCCAATTGTATTTCCTTTTTTCAGGTGTGTGCTGAAACTGTCAGCCGCAGCAGCATCTTCTTTTATATTCACCCATTCGTAATTATCAATTACAATATCCCGGCCGGGAAGGTGGTGTTTCCACAGTTGTTTGAAAAAGCGCCTTGTGGTTCTTTCGTTCTCTGCAAAAAAAACAGAACAGGAAGTGATAGCTTCTGTGATATAGCCGGGAATGCAGGCAACGCTGTCTTCGGCAAGTGCAGATGGTATCAGATAAACAGTAGCCATTTCAATCACTGTTTTTCACTTTGTGAATAGTTAAGGTGCCGGCAACTACTGCATAAGCAGGAGCAAAAATGATAAGGATGTGCATTATGTAAAACAGGATGCCATTACCAATGGCAAGCCCTTTATGTTGTGCCGACAGTGAGATACTTGTTTGTTTATTAAAGCCGGCCCTTGCAAGAGGATAATCAAGCATGGAAAAGCCAAAGTAATAACATTCGAGCAGCAGTGCAATAATCGGGGTAATCCATCCGGCAACGGGAACAAGCGAAAGTAACAGTAATGCTACTAAATACACCGATTGCCAGCCGCAGTTTCTTAATGCCTGCTGAGTGCTCCTGATACTGCTGCTTCTTACCGCTTCCCTGTTAAAAGTGTGTTCCTTGCCTTCAATAATGGCTTCTGTCTTTTCGCTCAGATAGGCAAACAGCGGTGAGCCAATTATCAGTGTCAGGTATTTGAAAAATGAAAAGTAAAAAAGTACAAGGATAATGCGGAGCATCATATTTGTCATCACCATCAGGAAACTCAGCCACTCATTTCTTTTCTTTTGCAGCCAGTTTTCT
The DNA here is from genome assembly GCA_937858715.1 of uncultured Chitinophagaceae bacterium. Taxonomy (GTDB): domain Bacteria; phylum Bacteroidota; class Bacteroidia; order Chitinophagales; family Chitinophagaceae; genus JJ008. The sequence goes on from CALLZY010000032.1 coordinate 40,630, forward strand.
ATGCCAAGCTGATCGCTAACCCATGAAACAACATTGTTGGAGGACTCCCAGAAAAAGTACATGCCTGCAATAAAAAGAATGGTGTAGATAATTCCGGGCAGCAAAATCCACTTAAACAGTTTGTGCTGGTGAATAAATCGCCGGGCATCTTCCCACGACTGAATTGCTATGACAATTTCTTTCAGCAAAGTATAAATTTGTCGGGTAAATATAGTGAATAGTGGATAGCCAATGATGAAAGGTCAGCAGAAAAAAGCATAGGGCAATAATGAAAAAACTGTCAAAGGATTTCTATCAGCGGGTTGATGTGCTGCAAGTGGCAAAAGAGCTGCTTGGGAAGGTGCTCGTTACTCAATTTGCAGGTAAGCAAACTGCTGGCCGTATTGTCGAAGTGGAAGCTTATGCAGGTATTGCCGACAGGGCTTCTCATTCTTTCGGCGGAAGAAGGACAAAAAGAAATGAAGTGATGTATGGTGAGGGAGGCAAGGCTTATGTGTATCTCTGCTATGGCATTCATCATTTGTTTAATGTGGTAACGAATGTAAAAGATGTGCCGCAGGCTATCCTTATCAGGGCACTGGAGCCTGTAAGCGGAACCGGTATCATGCTTGCACGGACTGGTAAGAAAAAACTGGATTATACAATTACCCGTGGGCCGGGAAACCTCTCCAAAGCGATGGGATTGTTGACAGCGCACAGCGGTTATTCTCTTTTTGGGAAAGAGGTGTTTCTGGCAGATAACGGATTCAGTTATCATGAAAATGAAATTATCTCTTCGCCCCGCATCGGGGTTGATTATGCCGGTGAGGATGCTCTTTTGCCTTACCGTTTTTTTGTAAAAGGTAACTTATATGTAAGCGGCAACCTGAAGTAATTCTTTGTTAAATAACCTGTATTAACAATTGGTGGTATTATTCTTTCGGGATTACAGAAAACACCAATTATGAGAATAAAACTTTACTCCCTTCTTTTATTAACCAGCGTACTCTTCTTTTCCTGCTCAAAAAATCTTGAAGAAAGCCTTACAGGTAACTGGCAGTTAACCAGGGCATGGAAACAACAACTCTTTGGCCGGGATTATTTTCAGACCGGGTATGAAAACGGCACCTTTACGTTCATGGATAATGGCAACGCCTCTTATGTAAATGGTGCAGATACTCTCACCGGTTTTTGGAGGGCTTACAGGTATAATGATGGTTATTATAATCCGGGTACAGGACAATGGGAAAACCGCAATTATAAATATTTACGCATCAGCCTGGCCAACTACCCCCGCAACCTGAGGCTGGAATGGGAGTTTGATGACTTCAATTTCAGGGATCACCGTAATGAGATAAGGGCTGAGCAATTTACACTTGGTAATAGCAGGATTTACCAGTTTGAGAAGCGATAGTACCAGTAGGACAGTATAAATGAAAACCCCGGAACTCAATTCCGGGGTTTTCAACAAGAGTAATTATTTGACATCATCAGAATCTCGGGCAGTTCAATTTCTTAGCATTTGGGTCTACGGGTTTTTTTATAAAGATTAAAGAAATTTCGTTGCCTCCTATCGAATTTGAGGCTGCTTTGAGTGGGCTTATGTTTATATCATAAGTGTATCCAAATCTAAAAGACCCGAATTCAAGTCCGACGTAAGGTATTATAGCATCATTAACATTATTTACTCTTGCCCATATTCCTAAGAAAATGTTAGTAGGAGTTTCTTCGTTATTATTTGCATTATACATAAAAGCTCCACCGGCTACAGTATTGGTAGCCTTGGCCTGAATGCTGTGCAATGCTGACAGGTGTATTGCATGATAAGAGCCCACAGGAATCTTACCGCCTGCATGAATGGTAGTGCGGGGAGTGAGCAAATACTGTCCGCCCTGGAAAGATTCTTTCGGCCTGTTGATATGATACATGGAAGCCCCGATGTAGAAATTGTTATAACCGTTAGTGCTTCCGTTGTAGAGCACACCTGCGTTTACATCTGCATAGCTTACATTGATCTGCTTATTGGTAAAAATTTCGCTGGTAACCCCGGTAAAACCCAGGGGGGTAAGCATATCGGTAAATTTTACCTGGGTTACATCTAATCTTTTATTGACGTAAGCTCCTTGGAAACCGGCACCTATCTGGTGAAAGCCATCCTCGTCTAATCCTTTATGAAAAGCCAGAGATAAACCTGCATAGTTAGTTACCAGCACTCCATCGCCTGCCCTGTCTGTAACACCCAGCACACCCACACCTAACTGGTCAATATCAGCCAGCCGGTTTTTAAGCATGCCAAAATCAACTGAAGCAGTTTTTGTAACGAATGCATTCATTATGGTAGGCCACTGGTTTCTGTAATTGCCTGCCACACGAAACACACCATCGAATTTTCCGGTAAAGGCCGGGTTTAATGTAAGCGGTGAAGCAAAAAACTGGGAGAAATTAGGATCCTGGGCTTTTGCTGCACTAAAGAAAGACACACAAACAAGAAGCGTAAATAAGTTTTTTTTCATTTTCAGCATTACTGTTTTATCACTATCCGTTTAACAGGTATAATCGTAAAGTAAAATATAAACGTTGTTCTTAACGTATAATTGCCTTAACCCATACCTGATTTTACCGGTACGAAGCGGGAAAATACAACAATTATCAGACCCGAAAAAAGGAAAAATTGCTGCCTCTGGCTGTAGAAAACGAATCGCCAGAAACCATTTGACAAAATCTGCCCTACAGAATTAATTGCTAAGGGCTTATGATATTACATCTGAATTTTGGTGCCATAGGCCAGGTCGCCAGCATCGCCAAGGCCCGGTACGATGTATCCTTTTGCCGTCAGTTCATCATCAATATCGCCGCACCAGATGGTTACCGATGGCTCCTGGCGTTTAACATATTCAATTCCCACGGTGCAGGCAATGGCGGCTGCAATATGGATTGAGGAAGGCTTTCCTTCTTCTTTCAAAAACTGAATGGTTTTTACCAGTGACGAGCCTGTGGCCAGCATGGGATCTGAAATGATGAGGACTTTGTTTTCGATTTCGGGGCAGGAAAGATATTCGAGACTGATTTCAAAGCTGCCGTCTTTATTGTGTTTGCGGTAAGCAGAAACAAAGGCATTATCGGCTTTGTCAAAATAATTGAGCAGGCCCTGGTGCATAGGCAGGCCGGCACGAAGGATGGTGGCCAGCACAGGTTGCTCTTTCAGCAGTTTATGGTTGGCGGTGCCCAGCGGTGTTTGGATTTCTCTTTCTTCAAAGGGCAGCACTTTGCTTATTTCGTAAGCAATGGCTTCGCCGATGCGTTCCAGGTTGCGGCGAAAACGCATCCTGTCTGTCTGAACGGTTACATCCCGCAGTTCGCTTACCCAGTTACTTACCAAAGAGTGATTTTCGCTTAAGTTGACAACCATAAAGATTGAATATTTAATATTTCTGATTGAATATTGACTTACAAGTTAAACCTTTGCAGGTCAAATTCTCGCAAATCTAAATTCTGAAATCTGAAATCTGAAATATGTTTTACAGGGCTATCGGTTTAATGAGTGGCAGTTCTCTCGACGGGCTGGACATTGCTTTTGTTGAATTCCAGGAGCAGGGTGGTAAATGGACGTATGAAATAAAGGCGGCAGACTGCCTGCCTTACGAAGACGGCTGGGCCGAAAGGCTGAAGAATGCCATACATCTGCCGGCACTCGATTACCAGTTGCTGCACACAGATTATGGCCATTACCTGGGAAAGAAGGTAAATGAGTTTATTGATGGCAACGGGCTGCACTACCAGGCGGGACTGGTGTCATCTCACGGGCATACAACCTTTCATTTGCCGCTACAGGGGATGACCGGGCAAATAGGCGACGGCGCAGCCATTGCTGCTGAAACGGCGCTGCCGGTGGTAAGCGACCTGCGGGCTATGGATGTGGCTTTTGGCGGACAGGGGGCACCCATTGTGCCGATTGGAGAAAAGTTGCTGATGCCGGAGTATGATTACTTTTTGAACATAGGAGGCATTGCCAATATTTCCGTAAACAGGGAAGAATACATTGCTTTTGATGTGTGCCCGGCCAACCGGGTGCTGAATATGCTTGCCAACGATGCCGGAAAGCCATACGATGCAGGCGGGGAAATGGCCGCAGGCGGGAAATTGAATGATGACTTGCTTGACAAGCTGAATGCACTGGATTATTACGCAAAGCCCTGGCCCAAATCGCTGGCCAATGATTTTGGAACCGATGTGGTGTACCCGTTAATAAAAGCAGCGGGCTGCACAGAGGCAGATGCGCTGCATACATTCTCTGAGCATATTGCCATACAGATTAGTATGTCGGTTGGAGCTTTGAGTAACCAGCAACCAGTAACCGGCAACCAGCAACTGCTCATTACCGGTGGCGGTGCATTAAACACTCACCTTGTAAACCGGATAGCGGCACATGTGGCTGCACATAATATTGAAGTGGTGGTGCCCGAAGCGGCATTAGTGAATTATAAAGAGGCAATTATTATGGCATTTATTGGTGTGCTGCGCTGGCGGCAGGAGAAAAATGTGCTGGCCTCTGTTACCGGTGCCCGGCGTGACAGTGTGGGCGGTGCTTTGTGGATGGGGGCAGAGGGGTAGCAGGAGGCGTAAGTGAACTTGCAGGAGGCGTAAGTGAACTTGCAGGAGGCGTAAGTGAACTTGCAGGAGGTCTAAGTGAAGTTGCAGGAGGTCTAAGTGAAATTGCTGGAGGTCTAAGTGAACTTGCAGGAGGCATAAGTGAACTTGCAGGAGGCATAAGTGAACTTGCAGGAGGCATAAGTGAAGTTGCAGGTGGCGTAAGTGAGACTGTTCAATAAACTGTGCAGGGGCGGGTACTTAATAAATAAGAAGAGGGGCTGATACTTTGTGGTGTCGGCCCCTGTTTTTTCTTTTTGTTGTGTTCTTTTGACTTGATACAAAAGAACCCTGCCTGCGGCAGGCAGGCAAAAGATCAAGGACAAAAGAATGGCTTCCCGAATCGAGTTCGGGACAGGCCGCCCTTTTGTCCGGCCGGCGCACAGGGGAGTCTGTAATTATAAGACTGTTCATTGCTGGTTAGTGGATGGCGCAAGAACCTGCTGCCTGTTATGCGGGACAACGAAAGGTGCTGGGAATTTTCTAAACCGTTGTGCTGTTGGTCTCTTGGCTGCCCGCCTGGCTTTACGCAAGACCAACAGCGGCGTAAGTTGCAGGAGGCGTAAGTAAACTTGCAGGTGGTCTAAGTGAACTTGCAGGAGGCATAAGTGAAGTTGCAGGAGGCGTAAGTGAACTTGCAGGAGGTCTAAGTGAGACTGTTCAATAAACTGTGCGGGGGCGGGTACTTAATAAATTGTAAAAGGAGTTGCTGCTTAATCTTCTTCCTCAGCGTCTTCGGTATCAGTATAATTAAATTCTACTTTACTTTGGGTAATAATCTCATTAAGTATTTCATTTAAGCAGCCCAATTTAATTGTTTCTTTAAATCTTTTTTTCAGTGTTGGGATATTTATGACTTCTTCAATGCAATTCATATATTTTTCAACTATTGTAGCTACTACATAAGTCTTTATTGCATTTGCTTTTATTTTTGCCAGTAATTTTTTTGTTTCTTCGTCCGATTTGATTACAAAAGTTATCGGGTATTTCTGGATTTTATCTATGTCAAGGAAATATTTTCTGAAGTCAAGATTTTCGGTAACCTGGAAAAACCTTCCCAAAGGCCGCATGACAAAATCAATGCCTCCGTCATTTGCATTTGTTTTTCCGGTTTTATACAGTTTCAAATTCTCTTTATTCAGGCTTTCCATGTCAAATCCCCAAATTATAGTTTGGTCACTATAGTAGGACTTTAGGATTGAGTAACTGACAATTTCAAATAATCTTGCATCAACGTTTGGAGCAAGCAGCCCTGTTATAAACCCAATTACTTTTCTCGATTTTTCCGCTTCTATCTTTTGAAGTTCCTCACAGGCCTTGATAAATCTTTCAAAGGCATCTTGTTTTGTTTTTACGTACTCGTTTATGATTTCAATTATTACAAGGGCAAGGTTATGTGTCGTTTTGCCAACCTTAACTTTCAATAAGTTTTCGTTAATCCAATATCGGTTTGTTTCAAGGTTTCTGAGTATTGGTGTGAATTCGGAGTTAGGGAAAAACTTTTGAAATTCCGAGTTCATCCTGTTGTTGAAAGCATGATTTTGGAGGCTTGCTCCGAACGGAAGTTCTCTTTGTCTTTTAAAAAGGTGACTGAATATAGCACCTTCATATTTTGCGTATTCACCACCTTTGTTAAACTTCTTTTCTATGTAGTCCTCAACGATTACATAAACTGCATAAAGGTTGGCAAAACTAGAACGGGCCTTTGAGCCTTTGTTTGCAGAACGGGTTTTGAGGTTTATGTATTGAATAAGCTGGCTTTTTTCAAATACCTCGCCTGCATTTTTACCAAAACTATTTTTCAGGATTGATTTAATCTTTTCTGTGAATGTATGTTGCATCAGGCTCTTCAAACAATTTTAAATTGTGAATGGTGGCAATTTTGTCGCTTTCAAAAGTGCGGATTTCTTTTTTAAGTTTTTCTCCTTTGTAATCATTCGCTAACTGCAATCTTCGCAAACCAATTTTTACATATTCATCCTGAAGTTCAATTCCAATAGAATTTCTTCCAAGTTCTTTCGCAACAAAACAAGTTGTGAAAGTACCTGAAAAAGGATCCATAACAGTATCGCCTTTATTTGAACTTGCTTTGATTATCCTCTCCAGCAAAGCAACAGGTTTCTGAGTAGGGTGATTTTCATATTCATCCATCCTGTAGCGAACCCTTGCAAACTCCCAAACATTTCCGGGTACTTTCTCAGTATTGTAAACAGTTGGAACAGGCTTACGGTAATCTATTAATTTTCTTTTAGAGCCTGTTTTGGCTTCAACCAAAATATCATTTGCATTAAAAGTATAGTCGTTCTTGTCTTTTACACAAAAAAGGATTGGCTCATACATTGAGCCGAAGTATTTTTTTGCCTGAACGCCGGAACTGTCATAAGACCATACTATCCTTGATAAAATATCAAGCTTTTTGCGGAGATAAATATCAAAGTATGGCATGAACTGCGTTGCAGTCATTACATAAAAACTGCCATCTGGCTTTAGCTTCTGAATACAAAGGTCAAGCCATTTATAGCACCACTCCAGATAAGATTCTTCTGTTTTCCATTTTTCTATGTGACCGTTAAAGTTTTTCCCAATGTTATAGGGCGGGTCGGCAAAAATGAGGTCAACAGAATTGTCTTTAACCTGTGTTTGTAATGCCTCTAAGGCATCTCCATGAATAATTTTATGTTTATCTGTGCCAAATAACTCCACTGTCAAATCTGTTATGATATGCTGTAAATTTAAGTAAAAATAAGGTTGCTGCTGATTAGGAGCCGGATTTTGCCAGACGCTTTCATAAGGCTGGGACTGGCATGCAAATACTAAGCATCGAACAGAGCCCTGAAGTGTGTCCCGATATTCATCGGGATAGACTTGCAACAGGTGATGATACCTGCCTCCGGCAGGCAGGGAAGTACTGCTGCCGGGTACAAAAGATATCTACAGCCCCAGCACTTCTTTTAACTTGCCATAACCGCCGCGGCTTACTGGTACTTTGGCACCGGAACGCAGGATGGCGACATGGTTGTCTTTCTCGTATGGGTCTATGCGGGTTATCTGCTGCACATTTACAATGTAGGAACGGTGGCAGCGGGCAAACTGCTGTGCATCGAGCGACTGCTCGAAATGGTTCATGGTTTTGTTTTTGAGAAAATATCCTTCGTGGGTGTGAATTTTTACATAATCGTCAGCCGCCTCGAGGTAGAACACATCATGCACGGGAATGATTTTTATTTTGCTGCCGTTCTTTACCACAATGCGCTGGCTTTGTACCGGTGAGAAGGAGGCTGCTTCGATAAGTGCAGCGGTGGTTCTGTCAGCAGGTTTTTGTTCGGTCCATTTTGTGATGGCTTTGTCGAACCTTTCCTGGCTGAAAGGCTTGAGCAGGTAATCTACTGCATGGGCTTCGAATGCTTTGATGGCAAACTCATCGAAGGCTGTCGTGAATATAACGGCAGGCGGCTGCTCGAGCATTTCGAGCATTTCGAAGCCGGTTATCTTGGGCATCTGAATATCGAGAAAAATTAAATCGGGCTGGTGCTGCTGTATGGCTTTGAAACCATCAAAACCATCGCCGCATTCCTGCACCAGTTCGAGTTCGGGATGTTGCTGCAGGTATTCTTTTACAATGCTTCTTGCCAGCGGCTCGTCGTCAATGATTATTACTTTGCTCATAGTTGGCCTCCCCAAACCCCTCCGCAGGAGGGGCTTTTAAATCGTTTAAAGTATTAGTTTTCTTTTGTTACCTGTTGTGGTATTTTAACCACGGTTTTAAAAATATTATTGCTGGCTTCTGTTTGTAACAAATCGTTTCTTGCAAACAGAAGGTATAATCTTCTTTCCACTGATTTGAGTCCGAAGCCGGTGCCTTGTTTGGGTGATGAGGTTTCGGGGTCGAAGGGATTGATAACTGAAATCAGCAGATGGTCTTCTTCTTTTGTTGCTTGTATGCTGATGAGTGTTTCGCCGGTTGTGTCATACAGGCCGAACTTAATGGCGTTTTCCACTAATGGCTGCAGCAGCAGTGCTGGCAGTTTCAGGTCTTTTAATTCTTCGGCAGCATCAACGCTTGTGGCGAGTCGGTTGCCAAAGCGGACTTTTTCAATATCGAGATAGAGCTGCAGGTATTGCAGTTCTTCCTGCAAAGACACCCATTGTGTTTCATCTTTCTTAATGGTGCCCCTGAGAAAATCGGAAAGCTGCTGCACCATTTTACGGGCTTCGTTTGGCCTGCTGCCGATGAGTGCATTAATGGAGTTTAGACTGTTGAACAAAAAGTGAGGCTGCAGTTGCTGCCGCAGTTTAAACAGTTCGGCTTCTTTTGCCAGCTTTTCCGCATCCGCTTTTCTTTTTTCGTTTTCTTTTTGCTCTTTCTGGTTGAACCATAAAATACTGATGAGTGTGAGACAGCCAAGCAACAGCAACCCGATACTGAAACGAACGGGTAATGAATGAGTGAGCAGATTTGCATAGGCCGCATCGCCATTGCCGATGCTCAGCATGAGCAGCCACTTAGCCAGGAAGACCCAAATAATGGCAAGCAGCAGACATAGCGAAAGTATATTGATGTACTGCTCGTATTTGGGAAGGTAATAACGCAGAATCAATATTACCAGCAGCGAGCAAAACACCAGCAAAACGTTACTGAGTACGCTGTCGATAATAGCCGGTTGCCATGCCACACCAAACCAATGCAGGACCACGGCCTGATCAACCAGCATGGCTATCCAGCAAAGAATGAAACCCAGCAGGAATTTGTTTTCTGACAGTGGTGAGTTTGCCATTGGTTATGCAAGGTTGAGCATTTCCAGCGTATTGCCAAATCGTATCTGCTCGGCTTTTCTGTGAATAGTGTGAATATACATTTCGGCATTATCCCGTTCTTCAATTCTTGAGTACAGCTCGGCACCGTCAATCAGGTCTTCCAATTTGTATAGCTCACTTACGCTTATAAACTGCCACTGCACCAGTTGCTGTTTGTTGTTAAAGAATATTTCTTCTTCCCGGCCGCCGAGTGTTTGTGCTTTGTGAAAGGCTTCTTCTTTGCTTCCGGCAGCAATGAGCCGGAGTTGCTCGTCAAACTGGGCTGTATGTGTGCCATCGCCGCATACAATGCGGAAAATCATTTTAGTGAGATACCAGTTCATAAGTGATGGTTGATTGGTTATGGAGAAAGGTTATATGGTTAAAAGCTTTTGATTTCAACACCTCCAAAAATGATAGTGCCTTTTATTATCAGTGTTTTGTTGGATGTATCGCTAAGTGTTTGCATGTTACGTTTGTCTTCCAGGCCCCCAAATATTGCATTGGCTTCCTGCTTCACCAGCCAGTTCGATGGAACAAGCAATTTGCAGCCACCGAAAATATTGGTAACCTCAATAGTGGCCACACCGGTAAAATCGGCACGGGTAAGATCAAGTTCAGTACCTCCGAAAATATTTACCAGGTCGCCGCCTTTAAAGTTCTTGGAGATGATATTCTTTTTCACGCCGCCGAAAACAGATGTGGCATCGGCATAATCTTCTTTAGTGTCATTAGCTTCATCAACAATCCTTACTTCTTCATAAACCGAGCCATCAGGCCTGCTTTTTTGCCCGAAATGAAAATGTGTTTTTTTCCTGTTGCGGGGTTTAAGCACAATATAAGAGCCTATGATGATTAATACGATTGGCCAGATATAGCGGCCGATGGAGATGTGCGGGTAAATATCACGAACAAGAAAAAGGCTGCCAATAAGCACAAGGATGAACCATCCGCCGTCAAAACCGTCTTTTAATCCCCAGAACAGACCGAGGGCAATCAGGAACATCTGCCAGCCAAAAAGCCAATGTGGTAAATCAGGATTAGATATCCTGATTAATGCGGCAATACCTATCAGTATGATGAAGAGTCCTGTCCATACATGTCCGCTGCCGCTGCGGCGTTCCATCCTGCTTTCCCACCTGTTGTGAAAATCTTCGTTACGGTTATAATCTCTCATATCCTTCAATTTTGGCCAAAGCTATTGCCGGGAATGAGAAAAGGAAATAACGGATGGGCACAATGGACTAAAACATCGGTGAACGGCAGAAAGCGGGGGGTGAACAATGAAAGAGAGCATTTTCTTAAATGTTTTGGTACGAAAACTGTCAGCATCTATATTTGCAGCCCCGGAGTATTTTACTCCATTAGCCAGTAAGATTTTTGCTGCAAAGCGGAATCTTGAAAAGGGAAGAAATGAGATGGGGGTTTAGCTCAGCTGGCTAGAGCGTTTGCATGGCATGCAAAAGGTCACCGGTTCGACTCCGGTAACCTCCAC